>JABWBI010000031.1 GCA_013360565.1 Candidatus Sumerlaeia bacterium
CGCTGTCGACGTGGCGCTTCGTGTGGGAGGTCACCGTATTGCGGTCGTCGTTGGCCATCAGGCTGAGAAGGTCCGGCAGGTCATTGAAGCGGGGATCACAGGCAAGCCGGGAGCGCACGTGGTGGGTATCGTCGAACAGACGCAACAACTTGGGACCGGCCATGCCGTCATGCAAAGCCGTCCCGTGTTTTCTCATGATGGTGAAGTGCGTCCGGAACATTATCTTATTCTGAACGGTGATACGCCCTTACTGCAGGAATCTACCGTGCGAGAGCTCCTGACTATTCATCAACGAGAAGGGGCGACCGTCACCATTCTGACGGCGATCCTGGATGATCCGAGCGGCTATGGACGGGTGATTCGTCGTGATATGAGCCAGGGGGATCAGGTGAATCCGTCCTCGGATGTGTTGAAGATTGTCGAAGATCGAGATGCCACGTCGGCCGAGCGTGCGAGCAAGGAAATCAATGTGGGTACGTACGTGGTGTCCGGAGCATTTCTCTTTGACGCGCTTGATAAGCTGGAGCCTGACAATGCGCAGGGTGAATACTACCTGACCGATATCGTGCGAATGGCGGTCGCGCAAGGGCAGCGCGTGGCTGCCGTGATGCTTCAGAATCCCGATGAAGGTTTGGGAGTCAACACGAGGCAGCAGCTGGCGGAGGCAGAACAGGTTGTCCGACAGCAGATTCGTGAACGCTGGCTTGATGCCGGTGTGACGATGCGCGATCCAGGTTCGGTATGGATCGATGCAGGCGTCACCATCGGCAAGGATACGGTTCTGTATCCAAACGTCAGCCTTGAGGGGAAAACAGATATTGGTGAAGGGGCGATGATCAGATCCGGGGTTCGTATTACCGATTGCACGATCGGAGACAATGTGGAGATCCTTGATCACTGCGTGTTGCGCGAATCGCGGGTTGAGGCAGAAGCACATCTCGGGCCGTTTGCGCATCTGAGACCTGGTGCGATCATGCGGCGCAAAGCTAAGATTGGGAACTTTGTTGAGATGAAGAAGGCCGAACTTGGTGAGGGATCGAAGGCGAATCACCTCACGTATCTGGGTGATGCGCGAATTGGGAAGGGTGTCAATATAGGAGCTGGAACGATCACGGTCAATTATGACGGTGTGAACAAACATCAGACCGTAATCGAAAATCATGTGTCTGTGGGGAGCGATACCCAGCTTGTCGCGCCGGTCACGATCGGGGAGGGCGCAGTGATTGCGGCAGGAACGACGGTAACCCAGAATGTGCCGGCTGATTCGTTAGCGATTGCGCGGGTCCCTCAAGCCAATCGGATTGGGTGGGCAGCCAAACGACGGGCCCTGGTGGAAAGGTCTATATCCGGCGTCAGTTCAGTGAAGATCCCTGCTAAACCTGTAACGGCAAAGACACAAAAGGCTTCGGCGAAGGCAAAGAGACAGAATCCTAGGCGGTCATCGAGTGGCCGTATTGTGAAGCGATAACGGCGCGCGCAGTTGTCTATCAACCATTAAGCCGAGGTATTACCATGTGTGGAATTATTGGATATGTCGGCAACCAGGAAGCGGTGCCGATTCTTATTGGCGGATTGTCGAAGTTGGAATACCGCGGTTACGATTCATCGGGCGTGGCCGTTTTACAGGGAGAGAAAATTGCCGTCAAGCGGAGTGTGGGGAAGTTAGTGAATCTTGAGAATGCGCTCAAAGCCAATGGGCTCACGGGAACGGTGGGAATCGGCCATACCCGGTGGGCGACGCATGGCAAGCCTTCGGAACAAAATGCCCATCCGCACCGGTCAAAAGGGTGTGTACTGGTACATAACGGGATTATCGAAAACTATCAGCAGTTGAAGCAGCAGCTTGAGAAGGACGGCTATAAGTTTGCCTCGGAGACCGATACGGAGGTCGTCGCCCATTTGATTGATAAGTATCTTCAAAAAGGCAACAAACTGGCCGATGCGGTGCGTTTGGCCACAAAGGACGTGAAAGGTAGTTATGCACTGGCGGTGATGTCGGAGCGAGAGCCGGGAACGTTGATTGCTGCGCGGTCAGGCTGTCCGCTGGTCGTCGGTCGGACCGCGCATGCGTCCTATATCGCCTCCGATGTCATGGCCATGCTGGCGCATACACGGGAGGTGACCTACCTAGAAGAAGGGGACGTGGCCGTCGTAACCCAAAACGATGTGCAACTGACCGATTCCGATGGTCAGACTGTTTCACGAAAGGCGTCGAAGATCACATGGGATGCGTCAGCAGCGGAGAAGAGTGGCTATCCCCACTTCATGCTGAAAGAGATTCATGAACAGCCCCAGACCATTCTGGATACCATGCGAGGGCGATACTCGTATGAGACGGGAGAGGCGGATCTCCCGGACATTGGGTTGACGCCGAAAGAATTCGCCTCCTTGGAGCGGATCTGGATCGTGGCTTGTGGGACATCCTGGCATGCGGGTCAGGTTGGGAAGTATCTCTTTGAGGAGATGGTCCGGACTCCGGTTCAGGTGGATATTGGCAGCGAGTTTCGTTATCGTGACCCGCTTGTCGGCAAGAAGGATTTGTTTATTACGATCTCCCAATCCGGCGAGACGGCTGATACGCTTGCCGCTGCACGAGAGGCCAAGGCCAAGGGAGCGCGGGTCGTTTCCATTGTGAACGTGGTCGGGAGCACGTTGGCCCGTGAGTCCGATGGGGTCCTGTATACCCATTGCGGACCTGAGATTGGAGTGGCTTCGACAAAGGCCTTTACGGCGCAGCTCACGGCGCTCTATCTCCTGGCCTTGCATTTTGCGCGAGTTCGTAATGTGATGAAGGTTGCAGATGGTCAAGCCTGGCTTGATCGGCTGGTACGGTTACCGGTCCTGGTTGAAAGTGTTCTGCAGAGAGAGGCTGAAATCGTGGCGATCGCCAAACGCTTCTACAAAAAACGGAACTTTCTGTTCTTGGGACGCGGGATCAATTATCCGATTGCGCTGGAGGGCTCGCTGAAACTTAAGGAAATTTCCTACATCCATGCGGAAGGCTATGCGGCAGGAGAAATGAAACATGGCCCGATTGCATTGATCGACAAAGATATGCCGGTTGTGGTGTTGGTGCCTCGAGATCGACTCTATGATAAGACAGTCAGTAATCTCATGGAGGTGAAGGCGCGACATGCCCCCGTGATTGCATTCGTGGCTGAAGGAGAACGAGAACTCGGTAAGATCGCGGATGCGGTGTTCACAGTGCCGGATACCCATGCATTGATCTCTCCGATGTTGTTTACCATTCCGCTTCAGCTCCTGGCGTACCACATTGCCGTATTGCGGGGTGCGGATGTGGATCAGCCAAGGAACCTCGCAAAAAGTGTTACGGTAGAATAACCGGATGTTGAAAATGGCTTCCAGCAGCGTTCTCGGTCGTCCCTCTCCCTGCGAGGTACCTCAGACGGTACCCCTCAGTCGCGGGACTTCCTGCGGCCTTGCTGGAAGACCATTTTGAACATCCGGTGAAGAGAAAGCAAAGAACAGATGGAGATCACGCAGCAGGATGTTGAGAAAGTGGCACAATTGGCGCGATTGACGCTGACAGCTTCGGAGAAGGAGACGTTTGCGAGGCAGTTGAGTCAGATCCTTTCGCATGTTGCTCAGTTGAATCAATACGACACGACCGGTATTGAGCCGACCACAACTGTGATGGGGCAAGTAAACGTTTTTCGAGAAGATCTTGTGCGCCCCTCTCTTCCACAGGAGAAAGCGTTAGCCAATGCACCGGAACGTGAATCGGATGGGTTTGTTGTCCCTAAAATCATAGAGGAGCGTTGACTGTCGATGACCAACTCATCCGGAATCATTCTGGATAAGATATGACGATTGACGGAAGACGAGGCAATACATGTTTCGACAAATGTTACGTTCAAAGATTCATCGTGCGACAGTGACTGGAGCCCACCTTGAGTACGAGGGAAGTCTGACGATAGACCAAGACTTAATGGAGGCCGCGGGTATTCTCCCGTATGAGGCCATTGTCTGCTCGAATCTGAATAACGGCGAGCGATTCATGACCTATGCCATCAACGGGGCACGAGGAAAGGGAGAAATCATTTTGAACGGACCCACAGCGAGGAAAGCGGCAGTTGGGGATCAGATCATTATCTTTTGTTATGAGTATTATGGTGAGGAAGAAATCAAGAAACACGTGCCCAAGATTGTGCGCGTGAATGAGAAGAATCGAATTGTGACGGTGAGCTAGTCAGCGTCCATTCCCGTTGATGGATGCCGGTCTCAGTTTATTAAATGAACACCTGTTGGTTATGAGTCTGTCATGTCTCTCCACAAACTAGGTCTCGTCGAACTTCATAAGAAATTTACGGCAGGAGAAGTAACCGCGGCAGAGATTGCGCGCGCTTATTTTCTTCGAATCAGTCAGGTGGAACCGAAGGTGAAGGCCTTTGTCACTCAGACGAAAGACGCGGCCAATCAGCAGGCGGAGGATTTGGATCAAAGACTGAAGGTGTGGAGAAAGACCCATCCGCTGACCGGCATGCCGCTTGCTGTCAAAGATAATATCTGCACGGATGGTGTGCCCACGACCTGTAGTTCTCGAATGTTGCAGAATTTTGTTCCACCCTACGATGCAACGGTCGTCTCGAAGTTGCGCTCGCAGGGGTACATCTTGGTTGGCAAGACCAATCTAGATGAGTTCGCGATGGGGTCATCGACAGAGAACTCAGCCTTTGGCCCCAGTCGAAACCCTTGGGATCTTCACTGTGTACCGGGTGGATCAAGTGGGGGGTCGGCAGCGGCGGTGGCTGCGGAAGAATGTGCGGCGGCACTTGGGTCCGACACGGGGGGGTCGATCCGGCAGCCGGCGAGCCACTGCGGTGTCGTGGGGCTGAAGCCGACGTATGGGCGGGTGTCGCGCTACGGTCTGGTGGCCTACGCGTCGAGCCTGGATCAGATCGGGCCGCTCACCAGGACGGTGGGGGACGCCGCGCTGCTGCTGCAGGCGATTGCGGGCCACGATCCGCTCGACTCGACGTGCGCGGAGGTGGCCGTTCCCGACTACACGGCGGGTCTGCGCGAGGGGCTGAGGGGGGTCCGGATCGGAGTTCCGAAGGAGTACTTTGTCGCGGGACTCGATCCGGAGGTTGAACGGGCCGTGCGGGGAGCGGTCGAGAAGGCTGCAGAGCTGGGGGCGGAGCTGGTCGAGGTGTCGCTGCCACACACGCCGTATGCCGTCGGAGTGTACTACCTGACGGCCACGGCGGAGGCGTCGTCGAACCTGGGGCGGTATGACGGGGTGCACTATGGACACCGGGCCGAGGGGGCGGCGTCGATCGTGGACCTTTTCAGCCAGTCCCGGCGGGAGGGATTCGGGGAAGAGGTCAAGCGGCGGATCATGCTGGGGACCTATGCTCTCTCGGCGGGGTATTACGACGCGTACTATCTGCGGGCGCTCCGGGTCAGGCGATTGATAAAACAGGACTTCGACCGGGCATTCGAGCGGGTGGACGTGATCGCGGCGCCGACGGCACCGACGGCGGCATTTGCCCTGGGAGCGATGGCAGATGACCCGCTGGAGATGTACTTGACAGACATCTACACGATCTCATGCAACTTGGCGGGGCTGCCCGGGATCAGCCTGCCGTGCGGCCTGACGGGGGATGGGCGGCCGGTGGGGTTGCAGCTGTTTTCGCCGGCGTTTTCGGAGGAGCGGCTGCTGGGGGTGGCGGGGGCCCTCGAGGGGGTCTTGGGACCGGCGGGGGCGCCCCCAAATCTCTGACTGCGGGGGGCGTTTTGAGCTTGATTCGTTCGAGTTTAGGCGCGATAAGACTG
Organism: Candidatus Sumerlaeia bacterium; assembly: GCA_013360565.1. Taxonomy (GTDB): domain Bacteria; phylum Sumerlaeota; class Sumerlaeia; order JABWBI01; family JABWBI01; genus JABWBI01. Next base: position 5,797 of record JABWBI010000031.1, read on the forward strand.
GTGGGTAGCAGCCCAAGGCCGACCGCCGCTGTCGAAGTTGACAGGGCTGAACGCCAGGCCTAGACTGCTTTTTGTGGGGTTCTGGACTGTCTAGCCCCGCTTCCTGTAAGGAGGGACTCTCACATGACAGACCGCAGAGGACTTGCAGGCCTCGCCTTTGGGGCCGCTCTGCTGGCGGCGAGCGTCGGAGCGACGACGTTCAGCCTTCCGGACGTGGCTGGCGCGCCCGGAGCCACGGTGAACACGCAGCTGCGCGTGAACGCAGGTGCGGGCGTGGCGGCCATCAATGTCAGCGTGCTCTACAATCCCACGATTGCCGATCCGACGCTGGCGGGGATCACCGCCGGCTCGGCCATCGACGGCACGTGGACGGTCCGGAGCAACATTGTCCCGGTGAACGCGAGCCAGAGCGATCTTCGGATCGTGGTCTATCGCAGCCCAACGGCGGAGTTCAGCAACAGCCCGGCGAACCGGGTGGTGGTGACGGTGCCGTGGGTGATCGAGGCCGGCGCGGCTCAGGGTTCATCGACGGCTCTGGACTTCGACACGGCGACGCTGGGCCGGTGCGGCATCAGCAACGCCGCGGGCGTCTCCGTCGGGGGCTCGTTCAGTGACGGACGGATCGTCGCGCTGACGCCGCCGACGCTCAACGACATCGCCGGGGGCTTCGAGGACCTGAACAACTGGACGCCCTTCGAGGCGCTGCCGTTCCCGTTCACCGATCCCCGTGACGGCGACTACCTGATCGACTCGGTCGTGGCCGGTCCGGCGCTGCAGCTCGAGTCGACGGCGGACGGCGTGGCCGACGGTCTGACCGGCTGGCTGTGCGTGCTGCCGATCGACTACGTGGCGAACTCGGTGTACTTCTGCGAGTGGACGCTGCAGAACGATCTGGTGCCCGGGCAGAACGAGGCGTCGTTCCGCCTGCGGTTCCAGGAGGAAGTGTCCAACGCGTTCACCGAGACGCTGATCACCGGCTTCACGTCGTCGCGTCTGGGCGGGTCGACGGTGACCTACCCGCAGCTGTTCGAGCCGTCGGATCTGTCCCTGAGCCAGGGTCCGGGCGACGCGAACGACGACCTGTACTTGGCGATGGACATGGTCGACTTCGACGACACGCAGGCGATGGTTCTTCGCCTGACGGCGGTCGATGTCGCCCGGTTCGACAAGAACGCGGCGTTCGAGAATGCGTTCAGCACGGCGTTCACGGTGACCGACTTCACGCAGGCCAATCAGTGGCAGGCGGGTCTGGCGGGCAACGTGGACCTTGATCCTCGCGGCGAGGGTCTGCTGCCGGCGGCCCCGGAATTCGGGACGAAGACTCAGTACGAGACACTGACGCCCGACGCCGAGGACTACATCGTGAGCACCACGAACGTGATTCTCCACACGGACGGCGTCCCGTCGGATGCGGCCTCGCTGGGCTTCTTCCAGGAGTTCGGCATTCCGGTCGAGGCGGGCCTGTTCCATGTCCCGGATCGCATCTGGCGGCACTCGGTGCAGGCGACGCGGCCGAACAACGAGGGCACGGACAACTTCCAGCAAGACACGACGGGCATGATCCGTCTGCGCTTCACGGAGGAGCCCCAGGCCCTGAGCGTCACGTACCAGGTCGAGCCGATCGGCGACCGCCTGAACCCGGGCAGCCCGTTCATCTCACCGGCGACGGGCTCGAACCGCCCGCTCCGCGGCGTGCAGCGGACGTACAACAACTACCTGCTGTACCCGACGACGACGAACATCGAGGCCCTGCTCGACAACTCCGGCACGGACAACATCCTGGCGCTGGTCGGTCTCGCGGACTTCCGCGACGACATCCAGGGCAGCGTGCAGATCTCGAACGTGCTGGTCGAGTCGGCGCCTCGCAGCGCACTGCTTCCCTGACGGTTACCCGACCGTCTGAGTCCCTCCGAAACGTACGACCCGAACCCCGGGTGGCTGCAAGGCCATCCGGGGTTTTTCTTCTCTGATCCTCTGACGCGGGAAAGCCCGGCCCGACTAGAGGCTGCGTGCGACTCTGTACCCATCCAGGCCATACCGCAGGTCCGGCCGGAGGAGCACCCGGTATGCGGAACGCGAGTACTGAGGCATGTTCTGCCAACTTCCCCCTCTGATGATCCTTGCCAGGCCCGAACTGGGGCCAGGGGGGTCTGCGACCGGGGAGTCTGTGTAGTAGTCCCGTCCATACCAGTCGTGGCACCACTCCCAGACATTGCCGGTCATGTCACGGCAGCCTGCGGGGCTTCGGCTGTCGAGGGTCAGTCCGGTGCGGCTGAAGCTCTGGCCGTTGTAGAAGCCCACGGGTGATGTGGGAGGTCCCGAGGCGAGAGCGATGGGGTTGGCGGGGACGAAGTGCCCCGCGAGAAAGAGCGTCACGTTGGCCGAGGAGTCGTCGACTGCGTCGCTCTGCGTGGCGAAGCGCCAGCGGCCCAGGGCGGGAGCCAGGGGAGGCACGGGGTACGAGGAGAGGCCGGTGTGGCCGGGGTCCCAGGAGGCGGCGCGTTCCCACTGAGCCTCGGTGGGGAGGTGGTACCCGTTGCGATCAAGGCGGGCCGGCCACTCGCCGGTTTCGACGTAGACCTCATCGAATCCGTGCCGGCGGGACAGCCAGTTGCAGTGGGCGGCGGCGCCATACCAGGACACGTGGACGGCGGGGTGGCTGGCCATCGAGACGGGCGCGCCGGAACCGGTGAGTCTCTCGCGGGGCCTGAATTGTCCATCGACGAACTCGATCTGAGCATCGGGCTCTGCCTGGGCGGTGTCGCAGAGGGGGAACTCGCCGCGCACGACGACGCCCTCGGCGATGGAGACCGCCCCGGCGGCGTGGGCCTCGTTGAGGAAGGCGCAGAGCTCGGCGTTGGTCACCTCGAAGCGCCCGATCTCGTAAGGGCTGAGCTTGACGAGGTGCATGGGGACGTCGGGGACGTGCCCTTCGGCCCAGGGGTCTCCCATGAGAAAGGGTCCCCCCGGGATCCGGATCATCTGTGGGATGAGGTCAGAGGAGTGCTGGTTGACGATCCAGACGAGGTCCGCGGCGTCGAGTCCGCGGCGGCCATCGCAGTCGGCGCGTGCGGCGGCCTGAGGCGAGAGCGTCTGCCGGCCGAGGAGGTGATTGGCCAGGGAGTCGGAGTCGTGGGCCGTCAATTCGCCGTCGCCCGTGACGTCGCCGAGGAGTTGGGCGGGGCAGGGAGGCGCCAGCAGGAAGGCGGTGGCCATGGCGATGGAAGTTCTCGATCCCACTGCAACATCTCCCCGGAGGCCACGCCGCCGCGGCCACCGGAGGAAGTGTGGGCGCGGCGAGATTTCTTGACAACTCAAAACCGAGCGCTGGCGGCGATTCCGCGTGCCGCGGTCCCCCCCCGGGGGGGGTGCTGCCCGGGCCGTGCGCCGGGGGCGTGGTGAGAAAACCGTTGAGCGGTGCCGCCGGTGCGCGCACTGTGGAAGACCCGAACCGAAGCACTGCTGACTCGCCGGGGGCTTCACGGCGAGGCGTGACCTGTGACGAGCCCATCGCTGCCCTCCCTCCCCGCCGATGCGCGCACCGAGCGTCTGCTGAACACGCTCGAGCGGGTGAGCAGCTTCATCTCGTCGGTGACGGACCTGAATGATCTTCTGCGTCAGATCATGGCGGAGAGCGAGCGCCTGCTGGAGGCGGAGGCGAGCGCGGTGTTTCTGTACGACGAGGTGACGGACGAGCTGTACTTCGAGGTGGTGCTGGGGAAGCCGGAGGTGGTGGAGAAGCTGCGGAATCTGCGGATCAAGGTGCGTGGGGGGCGGGGCTTCGCGGCGGAGTGCGCGGACCGGCGGGCGTCGATCAACTGCCCGGATGCGCAGGAGGATCCACGGCACAACCGGCAGGCGGACAAGCTGTCGGGGTTCATCACGCGGGCGGTGATGGCGGTGCCGATGATCCACAAGGAGAAGCTGGTGGGGGTGCTGGAGGTGCTCAACCACCGCGGGGGGACGGCGTTCGACGGGGAGGACCTCCGGATTCTGGAGATCATCGCGGGTCAGGCGGCGGTGGCGATCGAGAACGCGCACCTGATCGCGTCGAGTATCCGGAGCGAGCGTCTGGCGGCGATGGGGACGGCGATGGCGGGGATCTCGCACGGGATCAAGAACATCCTGACGGGGGTGCGGGGGAGTGCGTCGCTGATCGACCACGCGCTTCAGCAGGACCCGGTGAACCTGGGGATGATCTGCGAGGCGTGGCCGATCCTGAAGAAGAACGAGGCGCTGATCAGCGAGATGATCCAGGACATGCTGATGTACTCGAAGCGCCGCGAGCCAGACCTGGAGGACGGCAGCGTGGTGGAGCTGTGCGAGGAGATCTTCGCACTGTGCCTGCAGCGAGCGCTGGACTCGGGGCTGGAGCTGCGCCACCGGTGGCCGGAGACGGACCGGCTGGAGACGGCGTTCGACCGGAAGGCGATGCTGGACTGTGTTCTGAACCTGGTGACGAACGCGATCGAGGCGACGCCGTCGGGGGACGAGTCGTATGTGGAGCTGAGCGCGCAGGCGAGCGACGACGGCAAGGGCATCATTGTGAGGGTGGCGGACAACGGGACGGGGATCCCGGAGGAGATCCTGAAAAAGATCTGGGAGCCGTTCTTCTCGACGAAGGGGAAGAAGGGGACGGGCCTGGGGCTGGCAATGGCGCGGAAGACGGTCGAGGAGCACGGGGGGCACATCTCGGTGCTCTCGGTTGAGGGCGAAGGGACGACGTTCACGATCATCCTGCCGCGGCGTCAGGCGCCGCGGCGCTTGGCGAACGGAGGAGACGAGGACGCGGGTGAGGAGAGCTGAGGCTCAGCGGGGGCCGAGCGGCTGCGTTGAGAGAAGACGGCGGGCCGTGTGACGCTGGGCGGTGAAGCCGGAGCCGGCCTCGGTGTAGAGCTGCATGAAGCCGGTGGTGCCGGTCCCGGAGAGGTCGGAGTTGCGCGGGTTGGCCCAGGCGGGGGCGGGCTCGAGGGGCAAATTCACACCGGCGCTGGCGATGAGGCGGTCGTTGGGCAGATGGGCGAAGAGGCCGGCGAGGTCGTGCTCGCCGGAGGCGTCGTCGGCGCGGCTGGCGTCGGCGGGGAGCCAGCCGTAGGGAGGGACGTGGAACTCGGCCCAGACGTGGTATCCGGTTGACTCCGGGGTGAAGCTGAATCCGGCGACGAGACGGGCCGGAATGCCGGCGGCGCGACAGAGGGCGATGAAGAGGAAGGAGTACTCACCGCAGTCGCCGTTGCCGCGGGCCAGGGTGGGGAGGGCGCCGCGCTGGCCGGGCGGGTAGATGTAGGTGAGGTGATCGCAGACCCAGCGAAAGAGGCGCTCGGCGCGGAGGTAGGCGTTGGTCTCACCGCTGGTGATCTCGGCGGCGAGGCGCCGGATCTCGGCGTCCTCGCACTCGATGAGCGGTTCGCTCTGGGTGAAGCGGCGGTGGAGGGCGGAGTCGGGATCGGAGGGCTGGACGAGAGCGGGATCGACGTCGAAGGCCGTCTCCCAGAGTGTCGCACGGAAGCGGCGGCGGAGGGTGATGGTCTCGCCGGAGACGAGGCGTCCCGTGAGATCCCAGTGGAGGATGCGGTTGCCGTTGATGGGATCGTCGAACTCGGTCTCGGTGGCGGGTGTGACCTCGAGGATCTCGATGTCGCGCTGGGCGAAGCGCTCGACGATCTGCGAGGACCAGACGTGGAGCTCGGGGGGCTTGTCCGCGGACAGTCCGGCGGCGAGATTCGCCTCGTGGAGCGCGCGGCCGCTGAGGGGTGCGACGTTGGAGAAGGTGACGACGAGCTCGCCCTCGACGCGGCGAGGGTTGCGGAGGTGGGGCGAGGGGGGCGAGACCTCGGGGGACGTGGGCTGAGCGGAGAGGGAAGCGCCGGCGAGCGCGGCGAGGAGAGCGAGGCCGAGGCGGTGCATGGGAAGATCCTCGGCGGTCAGTCTTGACGCTGGGCGAGGAGAGACGCAAGCTCACTGGGGACCTGCGCGATGTGTGCGACTGAAGTGCTCACGCTGTCGGCTGACCGGAGGAGCGTCCGCGCGGGGGGGCGCGTGATCTCGCTGGAGGGGCGCCGCGTGGCGCGTCTTGCACTGGAGGCGGGGAGCGGGCTCGATCTGCGGTGGAGTGGGCGGCCGGAGGGTGTGTTGACGCTGGGGAAGTCGTCGTGGATGACGGCGCATTGGCTCGCGGACGAGGCGGTGGCCGCGGCGACACCGCTGGCGGTGGCTTGGGATGGCGAGGCGTTGGCGGTCGCGGCGGAGTCGTGGGGCGAGATGCTCGATGCGTCACCGCTGGAGGGCGGGGAAGGGCTTCGCATCGAGACTCCTCCCGGGCACGAGGCGACGGTGTGGCTGAGCGCAGGGCCGCTGATGGAAGCGCTGGGCGACTTGGCGGAGGCGATGATGGAGGGGGTGGAGCGTGTCGCGCCGATGGAGAGCCCCCCGGCGGGCTGGATGTCGTGGGACGAGCTGCGATTCGGGCTGAGCGCGGAGGATGTCCTGGCGAACGCGCGGGTTCTGGCGGAGCGGTGGGGACCGTGTGGGGCGGTCGTGCAGATCGATGACGGTTGGCAAGGGCGCAACGGCGACTGGTGCGAGAACGAGCGGTTCGCGATGGGGTTGGGTGCGCTGGTGGAGGAGATTCACCGGCTGGGCCTGCGGGCGGGCCTGTGGCTGGCGCCATTTCTGACGGCGCTCGATTCGGAGGTGGCGCGGGCTCATCCGGAGTGGCTGCTGCGCGGGGACGACGGCGGACCGCTGGTGGAGCTCGATCTGGAGCACTGGGGCGGGAAGATGGGGACGCTTGATCCGGCGCGGCCGGAGGTGTGTGCGTGGCTGGCGCAGCTGGGACGGCGGGTGGGGGCGTGGGGCTTCGACTACCTGAAGATCGACTTCCTGGCGCACGCGCTGACGGGGCGATCTCACGACGAGTCCCGCCCACGCGCGGCGGCCTACCGGGAGGCCATCGGCGCCCTGCGGCGGGGGATTGGGCGGGCGATTCCGATCATGGGCTGCGGGACGCCACTCGGACCGGGGCGCGGTGTTTTCGAGTCGGCGCGGGTCACGGACGACGTGGTGACCGGCTGGGACCTGCTGCGGACGCGGCTGGAGACGATGGCGGTGCGCCATGCGCTGCACCGGCGATGGTGGTGGAACGATCCGGACAACGTGGTGCTGCGCGAGCCGTTCACACTGGAGCAGGCGCGGCTGTGGGCGTCGACGGTGGCGGTGTCCGGCGGGCCGGTGTTTCTGGGCGACGACCTTCGGACGCTGCCGGAAGAGCGCTGGGCGCTGGCCGAGCGGATCTGGCCGCCGGTGCCATTGGTGAGCCGGCCGCTGCTGGCGCGTGCGGCCGCGGGGGGCGACGGGTTGCTGGTGAGGGGATGGGTGGCGGAGGTGGGTGAGCGGCGGGTCGCCGCGCTGCTCAACCATGGAGAGAAGACACGGAGGGATCGCATCAGCGCGGGGGACCTGGGGCTGGGCGCCGGCGAGGCGTGCCATGTGTGGGATGCATGGGCGGACCGGTGGCTCGGTGTGGTGATCGGGGAGATGGACGTGGACGTGTCACCGGCGTCGTGCCGCGTCCTCGTGTTCACGCCGGTGCGTCCCGAGCCGAACGTGATCGGGGCGACGCGGCACCTGCTTGTGGGAGCGGTGGGGGTTGGTGAAGTGAAATGGTGCTCCGGGACGCACGTGCTTCACATCGACGTGACGGATGAACTGCCGGGGCGGGCGACGGAGCTGACGGTGTGCGGACCCGCGCACCTGAAGCCGCACACCACCGGGGGCGCGGCGCTGGTCTGCCAACAGCTGGCGCGCGAGTGGCGCCTGGTGACGGTCCGGGTGCAGAGCGGGCCGGTCGAGATCGGGTACGGGCGGACATGACGGTGCCGCTGCTGCAGGGGCGCCGGACTTCGCCGGTCACGGTGAACGAGGGTCTGGCGATCGCGGCGATCTTGGCCGCGTCGGGCGCGCTGCGCGCGCTCTGCATCGACTGGCAGGGGCTCTGGAACAACGAGCTGATCACGTGGCGCGCGGTCGGGCAGGACTGGGGCGTGCTGATCCGCGAGCGGGTTTCACGCAATCACATGCCGCTGTATTTCCTGATGCTCAAGGCGTGGACGATGATCGCGGGGTCGAGCGAGGCAGCGCTGCGGGCTCCGTCGGCGGTGTTCGGCGTGGCGGGCCTGGGGCTGCTCTGGATCGTGGGACGGACGATGCTGAGCCCAGCGACGGGGCTGGCGGCGGCGGGGCTGGGGGCGCTCCATCAGCAGTGGGTGGCGATGAGCTTCGATGCGCGGATGTACGTGCACGTCATGGCTTTCTCCCTGGCCGGCGTGTGGACGGCGTGGCGATGGTTCACGACGGGCCGGCAGCGCCACGCGGTGGCCCACGGGGCGGTGATGGTGGCAGGCTTGGCGACGCATCTGCTCCTGGTGACGGTGCCGGTGGCGCTGCTGCTCACGATGCTCCGGCGTGGGCGGCCGTGGCGTCTGTGCCTTCGTCACGCCGTCCCTGTGGCCGTGCCGGTGCTGCTGCTGATCCCCCTGATGTGGTGGTGGAGCCAAGTGCAGTACAAAGTGGGCCGGGACGACTGGCAGGTGCCGAGCGGGGGACGGCTGATCCGCAATTCGCTGGTGACGGTGTTTGGGGACTACGAGGTCGCGGGCGCCGATGGCAAGGATGCGGTGAGGGCGGCCGGGTACGTGCTGGTGGCGCTCTCCGCCGCCGCGACCATCACGTGGCGCCGGCGGCGGATGTGGGGCAGGGAGCGACTCGACGAGGGGCAACGCGTGGCGCATGGACTGCTGCTGTGGGTCGCGGTGCTGCCGCCCCTGACGGGGTACCTCGCGGGCTTCCGGACTCCGTCGGCGCTGGACAGTGCGCGTTACTTGGCCGTCACGACGAGCGTGACGCCGCTGCTGCTGGCGGCGGCGTGGGTGGCGTTTTCTCTGGCGTGGGCGCGCTGGGCGGCCCTGGGGCTGTCGGCGGCTCTGCTGGCGGTTCACACGGGATTTCATCTGGAGGATGAGGGCGATGGTCTGCGCGAGGCGATGGAGTGGCTGCGGGGGCGCACGTTCGAGGGGCGCGTGGCGGTGGCGTGCAGCTCCGACGCCGCGGTGCTGGCGTTTCCGTACTATGGGGTGACAATGCCGGTCGTGCCACTGCCGCGGGCCGAGCGGGATCCGGACGTGATCCGGGCGATCTGCCGGGAAGCGGCGAAGGCGGGGACGGAGCGGCTGTATCTGTTCCGCTACCGGGCGGGGGACTCGCCGGCGCTGGAGGTGATGCGCGAGGAGACACCGTGGCTGGAGCACCTCGACACGGAGCGCTTCGGGCTGTGCCGGATCAATGCGTTCGAGGTTCGGGAGGCGGGGCCGTGAGGGGGAAGCGATGGAGGGCGGTGTAGACCGGGCCGGAGGGATGGAGCGTGCTCTGGAAGAGGAGGAATTCGCCGATCGCCCAGGGACCGAGGTCCCAGCGGGCGTGGCTCTGGATGACGTCCATGAAGGCCTGGGCGCGGAAGTGTGACTTCAGGCGGGCGAGCGTGAGATGGGGAGAGAAGGGACGATCCTCGGGTTCGAAGCCGATGGCCACGAGGGTTCGCTCGATGTCGGCTTGGAGAGCGAGGAGGGCGCCGGCGCGCCTGACGCCGAGCCACAGAACGCGCGGGGCGCGCGGCGAGGGGAAGACGCCGAGGCCCTTGGCGTGGACTCCGTGCGGGGCATGGCGTCCGGCGACGGGCCTGAGCGCGGTGACGATGCGGGCGCGGGTGGGATCGTCGATTTCACCGAGGAACTTGAGCGTGAGGTGCAGTGACTCGGGTCTGACCCAGAGGGGGCGGGCACCGGTGAAGTGTGTGCCCTTCTGCAGGCGGGTGAGGAGATCCGCGACATGGGGGCGGAGCGCGGTGGAGAGATCGACACCGATGAAGGCGCGGACCTTGGGAGCTGTGGAAGCGGGATCAGACATCAGGTGACCTGCGCCGTGCCTTCGAGGATGCGGCGTGCGAGATTGAGAAGGCGGTCGGCGGCCCAGGCGCGGATGGCGGCGCGTTCGGGCCGGTGGATCTGGTGGCGCTCCGTGAGGACGCCCTGCCGGGTGGCGGCCGCGATCCAGACGAGGCCGATGGGCTTGTCGGGCGTTCCGCCGGTGGGTCCGGCGATGCCGGAGATGGCGAGGCCCAGATCGGCCTTCGCCCACCGGCGCACCCCCTGGGCCATCTCGCCGGCGCAGGCTTCGCTGACGGCTCCGTGCCGACGCAGCGTGTTTCGACGGACTCCGAGGATCCTCTCCTTGGCCTCGTCGGCGTAGGTGACGACGCCGCGGCGCAGGATGCGCGAGGCGCCAGGGACGTCCGTGAGCCGGGTATTGACCAGACCCCCGGTGCAGGACTCGGCGACGGCGATCGAGCGGCCGGCGAGGAGCTGAGCGACGAGCGCGTCGATGGTCTCGCCCCGCTCGGTGTAGACGAAGCGCCCGTGGCGCTCGCGCAGCGCCAGAAACAGCGAGTCGCGAAGCTCGACCTCGCTCTCGCGATAGCGGACGTCGATCTCGAGCTCGGCGCCGCGGCGCAGGCAGGTGGTGATCTCCAGCGGCGTCAGGTCGATCGTGCGCTCGATCTCGCGCAGCGTCTTCGCCAGCGTCGACTCGGGGACCCCGAACATCTTCATCGTCGCGATCGCGTAGCTGCCGGCGTCGACGAGGACCGCGGCGACCGGCGGCGCCGCCACGGCGGCGGGCCACA
>JABWBI010000347.1 GCA_013360565.1 Candidatus Sumerlaeia bacterium
GGAGGCACGGGCGTCGTGCACGCCGAGCGCCACCGGCCCGATCCCACGGAGCCACGCCACGACCTCTTCCTCTCGACGGCGCGGGACAACGAGCGGCTGCTCCGCCGCGTCGTCGGCGCGGGACTCCACCCGCGCGCGGTTAGCCCCGACGGCCGCCGCCTCGCCGTGATCGCCGGTACGACGGCTCACCCGAGGCTGTACGTCCTGAGTCTGCCCGAGGGTGACCGCGAGCGGCTGATCCGCGATGTCGATCTGCGGCCCGAGACGCTCGCCTGGGATCCTGAGGGACGGCGCATTGCCGTCTCGCTTCAGGGCGAGGAGGCCTTCCTCCTTCTCGACGCGGACGGCGGCGCCGTCCAGCGCATTCCCTCGCAGGCGCCGATCGTCCTCGGCTGGCTGCCCTTCGCGCCGCCCACCCTTCTGCTCGCGACGGACCGGCCGGCGCAGGACGGCAACAGCGTCGCGGTCTGGAGCCCCGCTCAGCCGGCGACGGCCCCGCAGGAGATCTTCCGCACCGTCGACGCCGGACGCATCAAGACTGCCGTCATGAGTCCGCAGGGCAACCGCCTCGCGGTGATCGTCAGCGAGGCGCCGCGCGGTCATTCGCTCCTTCACCTCGTCGATCTGCAGACCGGCGAGGCCCCCGCCATCTGGGACTCGCCCCGGCCGCTCACGGGCCTGCAGTGGTCGCCGCAGGGCGATGCGCTCTACATCTCGCAGCTCGGCCGCGAGCACACCGAGGGCTGGATTCTCAACCGCATCAACATCGACACCCTCCGCCCCGAGCCCCTGATCGAGCACCGCGCGGGCTGGGGCCTCTCGCCCGATGGACGCCAGATGGTCATCGCGCCCGGTAACCTCCAGCGCCTGCGGGTGTTCGACCTCCAGCCGCGTCCGTGAAGGCCACCGCGCGACGCCCCCGCGTGCCCGCGCCGCGCGAGAGCCCTCCGGGCGGCCGCCTGATCCACGGCGACAACCTCGAGGTGATGGAGCGCCTCCTCGCCGGGGGCCACGGCGGGACGATCGACCTCATCGTCACGGACCCTCCCTTCTTCACCCAGCGTCCGCAGGAGCGCGATGGCATCGCCTACAGCGACCAGTGGACCTCGCTCGATGCCTATCTCGCCTGGCTCCGCGCCACCGTCGAGCGCAGCCACGCCCTGCTCCGGCCCACCGGCTCGATCTTCGTCCACCTCGACTGGCGCGCCAGCCACCACGCGCGGCTGATCCTCGACGAGGTCTTCGGCCCGGGCGGCGAAGCCGGCGCGCCGGGCTTCCGCAACGAGATCATCTGGTGCTACACGGGCCCCGGCTCGCCCGCGATGGGCCAGTTCAACCGAAAGCATGACACGATCCTCTGGCACTCGAAGGGGGCCCGCTGGACCTTCGACCGCGACGCCGTCCGCGTGCCGCATCACCCCAAGACCAAGCAGAACTTCCGCGGCGACCTCGAGGGCTCGGGCTTCACCAACCCGGGCCACGAGCTGGACGAGGCCGGCAAGGTCCCCGAAGACTGGTGGGTTCTCCCCGTCGCCGCGCGCTTCCCCGTCGATGGCGTCCACCGCGTCGGCTACCCGACCGAGAAACCGATCGCCCTCATCGAGCGGATCATCCGCGCCGCCTCCCGTCCGGGCGACCTCGTCGCCGACTTCCTCTGCGGCGGCGGCACCGTCCCCTTCGTCGCCCAGCGCTGCGGGCGGCTTTGGATCGCGTCGGACCGGAACGAGCAGGCCATCGCCCTGACGAGAGCCCGTCTCAGGGCGGCTTGACACGGCGCGGCCACGCAGATCGGCTCTTTTCAGCCCCTCCGCGGCATGGAACGAGGTCTTCTTGATAGGCCTGCCCCGCTGGGCGGATCCTTTCGGTGTCGCTCCACTTCGGAGGGCCGTGGGCGGGGGCGCTGGCATCGCGACGGGGGCGTTCGACCGTGAGACCGGAGCGCTGGGTCCCCCGCTCGACTGGGAGCAGGTCGGGTCGTTCGACGCCCACCGGGGAGCGATGACGGCGGACGGCAAGTTCGCGCTCGTCATGCACTTCACGGTGGGGCAGGGCTGGACCTATGAGACGTTTCGCCTCTTCGAGGACGGGACGATCGAGTCAACGGGGCATCTCCTCACGGGTGTCCCCGAGGTTGTGAACCTGGAGTTCATCCTCCCTCGCCCCCTGGCGGGCGACGCGAACCGCGACGGGCGGGTGGACGCGGCGGACGTGGTGGCGGTGGTTCGGGACGTGGCGGGCGAGCAGCCGCTGTACCACTGGATCTCGCGGGAGAACGCTGACCTCGACGGCGACGCCGACGTCGACACCGGCGACCTCGAGGCGCTGATCGTCCTGCTCAACGGAGAGGCGCCGTGAGACCCCGGCCTCAGTGCTCCGCGCAGTGGCGCTCGTAGTCGTCGGAGGTCAGGAGCTCGTCGAGCTCGCCCACGTTCTCCATCTTGACCTTGATGAGCCAGCCGTCGCCGTAGGGGTCGTCGATGACGATCTGCGGGTTGTCGGTGGCGGCCGTGTTGACGGCGATGACCTCGCCGGTGACGGGGCTGTTGAGGTCGAAGACGGCCTTGACGGCCTCGACGGTGCCGAAGGGCTCGCCGGCGCGGACCTCGTCCCCCTCCTCGGGGAGCTCGAGGTAGATGATCTCGTTGAGCTCGTGGGCGGCGTAGGCGGTGATACCCACCGTCCCCGTTGTGTCCTCGATCGCGAGGTACTCGTGGGACTCCGTGTAGTAGAGGTCTTCCGGGATCGAGTCGCTCATGATGCGTTTTTCACTCTCCGGTGGAAGGGTCGCCGGACCATGACGGCCGGGTGGTGCTCGGTGCGGATGCGGACCTGGAGGGATTGGCCCACGCGGGCGATGCTCTGCTCGACGTAGCCCATGCCGATGGCCTTGCCCAGCGTGGGGGAGAAGCCGCCGCTCGTCACGCGGCCACACTCGGTGCCTCCGAAGCACAGGGGATAGCCTGTGCGGGGGATCGCCCGCTCGGCGATCATCTCGAAGCAGACAAGCCGCATCGAGACATCCGAGTTCGTCGTGTCGAGCAGATGCCGCCGCCCGATGAAGTCACGCTTCTGAAACGCGACGAACTTCTCCAGGCGAGCCTCGATGGGGGTGATCTGCCGGGTCAGCTCCTGGCCGTGCAGCGGCATGGCCGCCTCCAGCCGGAGCGTGTCGCGCGCCGCCAGGCCCACGGGCGCC
>JABWBI010000348.1 GCA_013360565.1 Candidatus Sumerlaeia bacterium
CCAGACCCGGCCACGGCCTTCGGCGCTTGGCCGCCGGCGCGGGGGCACTCGCCCTCGCCGCTGGGCTGTGCGTGCTGCCTCCGTCAGTTCCGCTCGCGCCGGAGCAGCGTCTGCTCGCACACACCGACGGCGCGGGCGCGGCCGCGTCGGTCCTCATCGACAACGGCGGCGACCGCACTCTGCTTCTCAATGGCCGCTACGTCCTGGGCGGAACCGGCGGCGTCGTCCTGGAGTATCGCCAGGCCCTCATCCCCGCCCTTCTTCATCCCCGGCCGCGCACCGCCTTTCACCTCGGAACCGGCACCGGCAACACCGCGGGCGTGCTCGCTCGCCTGCCCGGCCTTGAGCGGCTGGTCACCTGCGACAATGTCCCCGCCGTGCTCGATCTCGCCCGCGCTCACTTCGGCGACTCGAATCTCGGGCTGTTCGACCAGCCGCACGTCTTTCCCGTGACTGCCGACGGCCGTCACTGGCTCGCCAGCGAGGCCGGTGCCTTCGACCTGATCGTGCTCGACAATCTCCTCCCCTGGCTCGCCGGGACGTCTGCCCTGCTCACCCGCGAGCACTTTCAGCGGATCCGCGATCACCTCCGTCCCGGCGGCCTCGCCTGTGTCTGGCTCCCGCTCCATCAGGTCGACATCCGCACGGTCACCGCTGTCCTTCGCACGTTTGAGCACGTCTTCCCCGAGACCCACCTCTGGCTCGCGACCGCTGATCTTCAGACATCCCTGGCCCTCATCGGATCCCTCCAGCCGCTTCGCCTCGGTCACCTGCTCTCCGATCCCCGCCTGCGCGGTCCCGAGCTGCGAGCCGCCCTCGACACCGCCCTCATCCGCGATGCCTCCGACATCTTCGCCGGGCTCACGGCTCGCAACGTGCGCCCCTCGGCCGTGCCCACGCTCACCGACCGCCGGCCGCTCCTTGATCTCTGGGCCACACAGACCTTTCACCGCGATCTCGCGCATCATCCCCACCTCTTCGACAGTCCCGCCATCGCCGGCCTCTGGTCCACTCTCGCCACGCTCCGCCGCGGCCAGGCCGCCGACCTTCGTCAAGCCCTCGGTGTGACGCGCGATGACGCCTCGGACGAAGGCGCAGCGGTCTGGCGCCGCTGGAGCAGCACATCGCAGCTCGTCGAGGGCCTTGCGGCCCTCTGCCAGGGTGACCGGCGCGCTGAGCGCCTCTGCCTCGACGCAGCACGGATGGATCCCGGCAATGGACTCGCCCGCCGGACCCTCGAGTCTCTCCTCATCACCTTGGCTCAGAGCCGGCAGTGGCGCGCCGCAGCCAACCTCGGCAGTCGGGCCGGGGAGATCTTCGCCCTCTCGCCCCGCGCACGCGTCGCCTGGGCCGATGCACTTTTCAACGCCGGAGAGCACTACCGGGCCCGCCGAATCCTCGAGGCGCTCCTGGCCGAGCAGCCCGGGGATCTCCGGGCCGGTCTGCAGCTGCTCCGCGTCCTCGATGCAATGGACCGGCCCGCCGACGCCCGCGCACTCGCCGAGTCACTGCACACGCAGCACCCCGGCAACGAGACAGTCGAGCGGCTCTGGATTCAGATGGACGGCGCCCACGCAGGGCATGCGCACTGAGCGGGATCACTCGGGCAGCGGCGTGAAATTGACGTCGCGCGGTTCGCGCCCCTTGTTCAACTCGGCGATGATCTCCTCGAGGCGCGGCGGCAGATGCCCGATGAACTGCACGCCCACGTCGGCCCCCGCCTGGCGCGGCTTGCACCAGCGCACCTTGCCGACCATCAGCACGGGACCCGGTTCGAGTGGAAGACGAATGCACAGCTGAATCAGGCGCTGGAGCTCGACCGCACCCGTCGGCAGATGAAGCCGAATGCCGCTCCGGCTGATGTCGAGCGCGCTCGCGGCCTCGAACGTGGCGGGCGTCGCGCTCGGGCCGCGGTACCAGGCGAACTCGACATCGAGCGCCTCGAGGTGGCGCGACGCGCGGCGGCGTTCCAATTGCACGGGCATGGGCGGCGAACTCCTGCGGCCCCCGGACTGCGGGCCAGCAGTTGACTCTGGCACGCCGCCGTTCAGATGGTCAATGCTTTCGATCATGAGACTCAACGCCATCACGCGCGACCACTTCGAAAACCCGCGCAACGCCGGACCGCTGGCCGATCCCACCCACGAGGCCCGCGCGACCAATCCCATCTGTGGCGATTTCCTGACACTTCAGCTTCGACTGGCCGGAGATGTCATCCAGGCGGCACACTTTCAGGCCGAGGGCTGCGCCCCCACCTACGCCGCCGCCTCGATTCTCACCGAGCGCATCACCGGCCAGACCGCCGGCTGGGCCCGCAGTGTCGGCGCCTCCGACATCATCGGCTGGCTCGGCGGCGTGCCCCCCGGCAAGGAACACGCCGCCGCTCTGGCCGCGGCGGTCCTTCACGATGCGCTTCGGTTGCACTGACGGCACTGCTCGCCGGAGAACGGCGAATTCGCGCTTGAGAACCCCTCCTCCGCTGGTACGCTCGGGCGCCTTCAATGCCTTCCCCCCGGAGGTCCCCATGACGTCCCCCCTCCACCGGCTCACGCTCGCCGCCACGGCGGCCACTCTCTGGGTCGCCGGCGCCGCCCTGGCCCAGGAGGCAGCAGTTCTCAGTGAGACCCGGCCGGGAGGAATCGGCGTGTCCCTCTACCAGGAGATCAGCGGCCGCTGGCGAGACAGCACCGGCAAATCCACGGCGCAGGGCCTCACCGCGAACATCGGCAGCCGCACGGCCGATCTCGGCACCAGCGGTGACGAGGGCGCACGCGCCCGCTGGACCCTCACGCCGCCCGGCGATGGGGTCTACGATGTGCAGGTGACATGGTCCACGAGCGGCAATGCGAGCAACGTCCTCTACCGCGTCTCTGTCGGCGGCGAGACCACCGAGATCCACCTCGACCAGGACGGCTACGGATACCTGGGCCCGCGCAACGCCAATCAGTGGCTCTCTCTGGGCTCCTTCGCCTGCGGACCCTCGACACCGGTGCAGGTCGAGGTGAGCGAGCGCGACGTCTCCGGCCAGCCGGACGAGGCGAGCCCCGGCCGCATCTACGCCGACGCCGCGCGCCTCGTGGCTTCCGCGGGCGTACCCTCGGCGCCCATGATCGCCTCCGCTCCGGCAGCTCCGCCGTCACCTTCGCCCACGGCGTCAGTTCCTCCGGCCGACTTCGCGCCTGTCACC
>JABWBI010000349.1 GCA_013360565.1 Candidatus Sumerlaeia bacterium
GAGGGCGAGACGTGCGCGCTGCTCGCGGACCGCGCGCTGCTCGGGGCGCACGAGCTCGAGCCGCCGCTCTCACTCACTGCGGCACGCTGACGTTGTAGCTCTGGAGCCAGTTGCGCGCGCGTTCGGCGTCGCGGCTCTGGGGATCGATCTCGATGGTCCGCCGCCAGGCCTGAAAAGCGCCCTCGCGGTCGTTCAGCAGAATCAGCGTCTGCCCGAGGCTGCGATAGCTCTTGGCCAGATTCGGATCAAGGCTGATCGAGCGCTCGAAGGCCTGCCGCGCTTGGCGGAAGTGATCGGTGGCGGCGGACTCGTTGCCGGCGGTGCGGCGCTCGCGGCCGAGTGCGTGGTGACACCACCCCAGCGAGTACTGTGTCTCCGCGTCGTTGGGCCGGTGCGCGTCCGCCTGCTGATAGTCCTCGAGGGCCTGCGCGTAGCTCCCGGCCTCATACCGCTGCCGTCCACGCCGTGAGTAGAGCTCGGCCGTGAGCGACTCGACTTGGCTGGCGTCTGCGCCCTCGGCGGCGCGCGCCTGCTCGAGGAGCGCCAGGGCGTCACTGTAGCGGTCCCCCGCGAGGACGGTCCGCGCCTCCTGCAGCAACTCGGCGAACCCCGGAGGGCTGGGCGGTGCCGAGATCGAGGGGGTGACCGGCGCCGTGGTTCCGGCGGGCGTCGTCACGGTGCCGCTCGAGGTGCTGCCCTCGGGCACGGGGGCGGGTGAGGTGGCCGGGGAGGGAGGGGCGGGTCCCAGTTCGCTCGCGATGCCGGGAGCCGGGGTCGCCTGCATCATGTCCCTGACCAGATTGATGAGCACGATCGCGAAGACGAGCGCGATGACCCCAATGGCCACCCGGAGCAAGAAGGCGAGAGTCATCCCGGAGCTCGACCGGCGCCGGCGTTGACCACCCCCCCGGGATCCAGACCGCGTCTCAGCGAAGTCGCCGTCCCGGAAGTCCTGCTCGAGATTGGCCTCCGCCGAGGCCAGTCGCCCATCGATCGCATCGGCCATCAGGAGGCGGACGTCCTTGCGAAAGGGGGCCATCGCCTGAGCGCGGCGGAAGCAGAGAATCGCCCTGCGGAAGTCGCCCTCTTCAAGGAGAACTCTCCCCTGCTCGATCAGGGTTTCGACGGATTCAGGCGGGGCGGTCGGCATGGTGACGGCGATGTCTCGGGGTGAAGGGTGCTCGTCTCGGCGGACTCTCCGCGCGGTGCGCGGGATTGGCCGCTCTCTCGCCGAGCTTTGCGCAGGGTCCGTGCTGTTTCCAGCAGAATCGGCCCCGACGAGAAAGGGGGCGACGCCTGGGGAAGAGGCGCCGCCCCCGGGATGCTCTCGCCTCTGGCACGGCGGCGAGAGACCGTGGCGATGTCGGGAGGGATACCACCACGGCATGTGGAGGAGCATTTCACCCGAGGATCAAGACCACCAGGAGTGGGGTCAGGTTTGGCCCGGCGCGGAGAAATCGGCCGCGGTGTCTGGCCGCCACCGGAAAACCCGCAGGACCGGGGCCCCTTCGACCTCGATGGGTTCGAGCGCGGACGGATGATCTTCGAGCGCGCGCAGGCGCTCCTGGTTCAACCACTGCTCGACCGCGGGTTCATAGAGGAGTAGCCAGACCTCACGGTCTTCTTCCCACGCCGATTGGACCGCCGTGAGGGCGGTGTCCCGGAGGGCCGTGCCCTCGAAGAGCGCCGGCGGCCGTCCGTCGCCGGGGCGGAGCGGCGTCACGCGTTGGCTGCGGCTCTCGTAGAGGATGACATCGCGGCCGTCGATCGCCCAGTTCATGATCCGCCGCCCGCCGAGCTCCGACGCCGCGAAGAAGGGGTAGCCGTCGTAGATGATCAGTGCGCCGGGGGGGACCACGGCGGCGAGCGCGCGCAGGGCACGGCGCTCGGAGATCTCCCACGGGCGCTGGTGATCGAGGTAGAAGAGCGTCGTCGCCGTGCTGTGCCAGAAGGCGAGCGCCAGCAGGAGGGCGCGGGCCTGGTTGGCGCCGCTCCATCCCTCGCGCGGCCGGGGGACGAGTGCTCCGCAGCCGAGGATCATCACCAGGGGCATGAGCGGCATGAAGAACCGGGGATCCCAGTAGTAGTACATCGACCAGACGGCGAGCGAGACGGCGACCCCGAGAGCAAGGCAGAGCGCCCAGCGCAGCCGGAGGCGGTTGCCTCGCCGCAGCTCCCACATCCGCCACACCACCCCCACCGCCACCGGCCACGAGTAGAACATGATGCAGCCGAAGCCGACCGGCGGCAGACCGGCGAGCATGGGGAGATAGGTCATCCAGTGGGGCTGCGGGTTCTGGGTGAGGCGGCCCTCGAACTCGGGGAATAAGAAATATCGCCAGTTCCAGCCCTCGCCCCAGCGCGTGGCATAGGGCGCCCAGAGATCGTAGCCCTGGCGTGTGGGCGAGCCGTTGAGCCAGAGATGGAGCACGGCGATGAGAAGAACCCACGGCACGGAGCCCGCGAGTCCCCAGGCGAGGTCGCGCGGTCTGCCCCGGCGGCGCAGTGCCAGCGCGAGCGGGATGAGATACGCCAGGAGCAGCACGCTCACCAAGCGGACGGCGCAGAGGTAGCCGCAGAGCATCCCGACGGCGAGGGCGCTCACCGCCCCCCCTGCGTTCGATCGCGCGACGATGACACCCGTCGCGGCCAGGACGAGCGTGGTGAGCAGGGGCTCGCACAGGACGAGCTCGGCCATGTCCATTGGGCGCGGCGCGAGTGTCCACAGGGCGGCCGCGGCGAAGGCGCCGGC
This sequence comes from Candidatus Sumerlaeia bacterium, assembly GCA_013360565.1. Classification (GTDB taxonomy): domain Bacteria; phylum Sumerlaeota; class Sumerlaeia; order JABWBI01; family JABWBI01; genus JABWBI01. The sequence goes on from JABWBI010000349.1 coordinate 2,753, forward strand.
GCGCCCGGCAAAGTGCCGGCCGACGAGGTAGGTCAGCGCGACCGCCAGAGCACTCATCAGCCAATTGAAGGAGAGGGCCGAAGTCTGGCCCCCGCCGGTGATCCCACGCCAGGCCGCGAGCGCGGCGGGGAAGCCGGTGGCGTAGCGTGAGGGGTAAAGCGCCCCGTCGCTCAGAGCGATGGCGGGGAGGCCGTGGGAGAGGAGCGCCTCGGCCGCGGCGACATACTCGAGCGCGTCGGGCGCGGGCATGAAGTCCTCGCCGAACGGGTCGCTCCAGACGAGGTGGATCGCGGCGTACAGGGCGACCAGCAGAGCGACGGCCAGCGCATCGCGTCCCCTCCAGCCGCCGTGGCGGCGCACGCGGTCAGTCCTCCGTCCGCGGGCGGCCGCGGCTCCGTCGCTTGACTTGGCTGGCGCGCTGCATGCGGTGCGAGC
>JABWBI010000350.1 GCA_013360565.1 Candidatus Sumerlaeia bacterium
GAGGGCGGCGTCTCCGCCGTGGAGATGGCCAAGCACATCCTCCGCACGCAGATCTCCTTCCGCGGCCCCTCGCTCAACGACCTCGCCTATCTCTGCCGCCAGCTCGCCACCCTCATCGACGTCGGCATTCCCCTGCTCCGCACGCTCAAGATTCTCTCCGAACGGACTCAGCACCCCAGGCTGCGCCAGACCATGAAGGAGGTCGCCAGCGACGTCGAGCAGGGCTCGCCCCTCTCCACCGCACTCAGCCGTCACCCGCAGATCATCCCGCCCCTCATCGTCAACATCACCCGCATCGGCGAGGCCGGCGGCATCCTCGAGCGCGCCCTTCGCCGTCTCGCGGAGATCTACGAGCGCCGCGCCGACATCAAGCGCAAAGTCTGGGCCTCGCTCCTCTACCCCATCGCCGCCGTCACCGTCGCCATCAGTGTCGTCATCCTCATCTTCGCCTATGCCATCCCCGTCTTCCAGCAGGTCTACGAGCAGAAGGAGGGCGCCCAGCTCCCCGCGATCACCCAGCAGGTCATCGCCATGAGCGTCTTCGTGCGCACCATGTGGCCCCTCTACGTCCCCCTCGCCATCGGCCTCCTCGTCGCCCTTGTCCTCTGGGGCCGCACCCCCCGCGGCCGCCGCCTCTTCGATGGCCTCCGCCTCCGGCTCCCCATCATGGGCCCCCTCAACACCAAGATCAACGTGGCGCGATTCACCCGCACGCTCTCCAGCCTCCTCGCCGCCGGCATCCCCCTCATCGAGGCACTCGGTTCCACCGCCCAGTCCTCCGACAATGTCGTCCTCGCCGAGGCCCTCATGAAGACCCGCGAGAGCGTCGAGGGCGGCGGCAAGCTCGAGGAATCCATGCGCGCCGCCCCCGTCTTCCCCCCCATCGTCGTCGACATGATCGCCATCGGCGACGAGGCCGGCGCTCTCGACGAGATCCTCGACCGCATGGCCAACGTGTACGAGAGCGAGGTCGACACCGCACTGCGCGGCCTCGTCGCGCTCATCGAACCCCTCCTCATCATCTTCCTCGGATTCACCGTCCTCGTCATCGCCTTCGCCATCCTCCTGCCCTACTGGAACATCGGAGACCTCATCGAGTGAGCCTCGACCAGCTCCTCATCGCCGAGGCATCCCCCGAGGCACTCGACGCCATCGCCGCCCTCTGCGGACGCGCCTTCGGCACGCCGGACGCCGCCTGGTTTGCCCAGGGGATGCGCACCGATCCCCACGCCGCGGAGGCCATCACCCTCATGGCCATCGCAGAGGGTGAGATCGCATCCACCCTCCGCATCTTTGCCCGCGAGATCCGATGGCAGGCGCGCTGGCTTCGCCTCGGCGGCATCGGCAACGTCGCCACCGCCCCCGAGCACCGCGGTCGCGGCCTCGCCAATCTCCTCATGCACCACACCATCGAGCGCATGGCGCAGCGCGGATTTGAGATCGCCCTCCTCTTCACCGGCGTCCCTCGCGTCTACGAGAAGTCGGGCTTCGTCCTCACCGCCCAGCCCTGGTTTCGCGCTCGCCTCGACTCGCTCCGCGGCGAGGACCTCGCCGATGCCGCCGTTCGCCCACTGCGCGACGAGGACCTCCCGCACCTCCTGCCGCTGTTCGACGCCTTCAACGGGGGGCGCTCCGGACCCGCCCGCCGCACCGAGGCGCTCTGGCGCTGGTCCCGGGCCCTCAACGCCCAGGACGACACGCTCTCGCTCGTCGCCGAGCACGGCCACACGCCCGTCGCCTATGCCCGCGCCATGCCGGGCCCGCTCGGCACGCTCCGTGTCCACGAGCTCATCGCCGAGGACATCGAGAGCGCCGGCGCACTCCTGCACGCCATCGCCTCTCACGCCCTCGACCTCGGGCACCGTGAGATCGTCCTCTCTCTCCCCGACTGGCCTCTCATCCGCCGAACAGTCGAGGACGTCTTCTCTCATCAGACGAGCACTCCCCAGCCCGCCGCCATGTGGCGCAGTCTCCCCGGCGGCCCGTCACAGGACGAGATCGCCGCCCTCGCGCACAGTGGTGAACTCCACTTCTGGGCCGGCGACCGCTTCTGACCGCCCCCGCCCCTCAGCTCCCCGCCGCCGGCGTTCGCACCAAGATCTGATGCCGCAGCTCCGCCGCCATCTCCGGCACCTGCCTCAGGATGTCCGACTCGTCGGCGCATGTCCGCCGAAAGGCCGACCCCGGCACGACGCGGCCGCTGTGGACCGAGAACAGCCGCGACTCGAGCACATAGCGCCCCTCGAGCCTCGTCACCGACCCCAGGACAAAGTAGTCCGTCCCCAGCTGGCGCCCCACCGTGTCGAGCCGCGAGTAGTCTCGCAGCGCCCACCGGCTGCGCAGCGTCGTGATGCGCAGGTGGCCCTCCTGCGGGTCCTGCACCTCGATCATCGGCGTCCGCGACAGCTCGTTCGTCAGAAACTCCGGGATTGCCTCCGAGAGATACTCGCAGCGCGGGTCCGCGCTGATCACCTCGTAGGGCAAGACGCACACCGACCGGGTGGCGTGCGTGCAGCCCAGAGCCAGGGCACAGAGAGCGCACAGGGGCGCGGAGAGGTGCATGGTCGGCACTCCGGGAACAGGGTGCGGGGCGCTGCGCGAACTAGGGAGCGTCCGGAGGTCAGCGGGCGAGTGCGGGTCGACCTGAAGCTGTTCTGCGCGAGCCCGAACCGGACGGTCAATGAGAATTCACTCGCCCGGTCGCCTCACCACCAGCCAGCCCCGGTTCCGGCCGCTCACCGTGTCCACGCACGCCATTGCCGCGTGGATGTCCTCCGTCGACACCCAGAACTTCTCCCGCCCGGGCGCCGTGCTCACGTCGAGGATCAGGACCATCCCCTCCTCGGCGTTGAAGTCGCCCACCGGCGAGAAGTGCCCGCCCCGGTGACCCGTCCGCAGCAGACTCTCCCGCGAGAAGTTGATGATGATCGCGTCGGCGGGGTCGCTCTGGCTCGCCGCCAGGGCCGCCACGAAATCCCCGTGCGAGAACTCGTCCTCCGCCGGCCCCGCCCGGAACGCCTGCACCGCCAGCCCCGTCCGCACCCGGATCGACGCCGCCAGCTCGTCCAGCGTGAACCCGATCCGGTCCGCCCGCTCGCGCGGGTTGATCGCCTCCACCTCCGGCGTGAAAAACCCGCCCTGATCCAGTCCCAGCGGCGCCAGCGCATTGCCCACCGTCACCGC
>JABWBI010000351.1 GCA_013360565.1 Candidatus Sumerlaeia bacterium
GCCGCTCGCGCAGCAGGCGGCGCAGCTCGCGTTTGCGCTCGCGGGCTGACGGTGCGGCCGCCATCACAGGCCCCCGGCCAGTGCGCTCACGAGCGCCGTGAGATCGCTCCCGTCGACGACCAGGTCACCGTTGAAGTCCGCGTTGATGAGCTGCGCCAGCGTGAGAGGAAAGCCGGACGTCAACACGTTGACGAGCCACACGACGTCCCCGGCGTCGAGCACGCCGTCGAGATTGACGTCACCAGAGAGCGCCGCCGGCGCCGGAGACGTCGACGTGAACTGGAGGGTGCCCGTCGTGATGGCAAAGTGCACCCCTCCGTGAAACTGAATGTCGCCCGAGCGCCAGCCCGGCGTCGGCACCTCGAAGACGCCCTCGAGTGCGGGGCCGGTGACGCGGTGGAGCCGCATGAGATTGTCGATCGCCACGAGCTGAAAGACATCGACCCCGCCGGGCCGCCCCACGACGTGCTGCACGTCCATTGCCCCCAGGTCGAGCACCGTCGCAAAGGTCTCGCCTCCGTCCATCGAGATGGCCACCTGCGCGTTCGTCGCCGTCCGCGCATGGGCGTAGACGAGCCCGGCGTCGTCCACATGGAGCCCCAGGTCCGATCCGCTCGCGTCCGCCAGGACGGTCCGCAGCGGCGCGAAGGCCCCGCCCCGGTTCGATGTGTGGGCAAGCCGCGGCAGGCTGCCGCCCTTGATCGGCGCCACTCGCGCGGCGACGTGAATCACGCCGTCCGGTCCCACGGCGATCAGGCCGAAGAGGAACCGCTGCTGGAGACCCAGCGCGACGACGCTCTCGGTGCGGGACCCGGATGCGTCGACTTCCCAGACGACGAGCTCATCGACGGCGGGCGTCTCTCGCAGAGTCAAGAGCACCCAGCGGTCAGACCCCGCGGCCGCCAGGGCGAGGATGTCATCGGCCACCTCGTTGTCCGTCACATTGATGAGCGGTCCTGCGGGCGTACCGTCCGCGACACGCTGGCACACGACTTCGCGGTCCGGCCCATGCGTCTGCCAGGCGGCGACGGCCTCGCCCGTCGCCAAGGCGGCGATCACGAGGAACTGGTCGAGCGTGTCATTGCTTGTCAGCCGAACGGGCTGTCCCCACGCCCCGCCGGGATTCCGGAGATAGAACACCTCCGGATCCCCGTCGTTGAGGCGGTAGAGGACGTGCGCCAATCCGCTGACATCCACCGTCAAGGAGACGTCACTCTCGAAGGCACTGCTCGCCGTCAGCGGCACCGGCGGTGCAAAAGTCACGGTTCCCGAAAGTGCCGGAGACGCCCAGGCCGCGGCCACCAGACCGGCGCCGGCGATGGAGCGGAGGAGACAAGACACGGAAAGCCCTCTGCTCTCAGTGTCCTCGATCCGGGACTCAAAAGCAATCGGCCTCGACGGTTCCCCTCTTTCCTCAATGTGGGCAATTCGACTCCCGTCAAGATCGGACGGGGAACAGTCGATGCATCCCCAGAGAACCTGAGAAGAGCCCCAGGATCCCCGGGCTCACCCCAGACAGAAATCGGGAAGGGTCTCTCCCATGCGACTGCGCCACCACATCCTCGCGGCCGGACTGATTGCCGGCGCGGCCACCGTCAGCGCCGGCATCGTCGTCGACGGCAACCTGACCGACCTCGGCGTCCCCGTCAGCACCCAGACCGAGTCCGCCGGCGACGCGCGCCTCTTCGCCAGCGCCGACGAGTGGCTCGACGCCATCTACTACCGGCACACGCCCACCACCATGCACATCGGCCTCGAGGGCAACAGCAGCAGCGGCGCCCATCTCCTCGTCTTCATCGACGTCGGCAGCCGTATGGGTGACTTCCCCCAGACGCTCGGCGTCCCCCCCATCAGCGGCAGCGGCGGTGCGTTCGGCGGCGCCGACCTCGTCTCGACCATTCTGGATCTCGACGAGATCGACTACGGGTTCACCGGCACCTCCAGCGATCCGGGCACCGGCTCCGGCGCCTTCACGTTCACTGTCCACGCCGTGGACTACACCGACGACGACGGCGTCGGCCAGAACGGCACCGAAGACGCAGGGGTCAACGACGCCGATCCCCTCGGCACCGACCCCGTCAGTGGACGCGCCACCGACACGTCGAGCAGCAGCGGCACCTTCACCACCGATGCCCTCCCCGGCGGGGCAAGCGTTCAGTTCGCTTACAGCGACAACGACGTCGCGGGCCTCTCCGGTGCGCGGCACGAGGGCTTCGAGCTCGCCATCCCGCTCTCTGTCCTCGGAGCCACCGGCAGCGACACCGTTCGCCTCTTCGCGATGTATGTCTCCAGCACGGGCTCGTGCTCGGCTCATGTCCTCCCCCCGGCCAGCGGCCACGGCGCCTCCGTGATCGGCTCGAAACCCGACTTCGTCCTCGACGCCGAAGGAATCGGCGGCGGCGGCGGACCGCAGGGCGCCTGGGGCACCCAGATTCTCGGCCCTCTCGCCGTCCCCGCCGAGCTCTCGATCTTCACCGCCGACTGACCTCCCGCGGAATTCCATGGCATCCCGCGGCGTCAGCGTGGACGCTCGCCGGCATGAGACGCGCCTCGATTCTCGCTGTCCACGTGGCGCTGGTGGCTGGCCCCGTCTCGGCGCAGATTCCGGCGGAGCTCGCGCGATGGATCCCCTTCGAGCGCCACCCGGACCTCTTCTTCGAAGCGCAATCGGAGGAGACGGGTTGGGGCGTCCGGCCGGGATGGCTTCACTGCCACTGGGAGGGAACCTGGCAGGCCTCGGGCGAGCAGCGCGTGACGCGCGTGTGGGCGACTTCGACTTGGAACGACCCCGATCTGCGCTTGCCTCCGGTCATGGAAGAGCTCACCTACGCCGCTGGCCCCCAGGGCCTCGCTCTCCTCCGGAGACGATCCATCACCGCCGAGCTGCCCGACGAGATCACGGAGCTGCCGCCGGGCTCCTGGCTGCTTCCGCTTCCCATCGAGGTGGGGCGAAGCTGGACGACGGAGACCGCGTCCGCGCGCAGCTGGGCGCGTGTCGCCTCCACGGAGGCCGCGAGCCCCAACACGCTCGTGACTTCCGAGCGGTGTCTCCTCGTTGAGACCGCCGCCGTCGAGCGGCGCACGTCGGGTGCTGTCATGGCCGAGCTCTCGCGCACCTGGTGGGCGCCCTCACTCGGGCCCGTGCATGTCGAGCAGGCCGCCGGCGCCCT
>JABWBI010000352.1 GCA_013360565.1 Candidatus Sumerlaeia bacterium
GGGCCGGGCCGGCCAGGGCCCGCGTCGCGAGGAGCGCGACGGGGGCGGCGGACGGGAGGACATAGGTGAGCATGATGTTGCGAGAGATGGTGAAGAAGAGCGCCGGGGCGAGCGCCCAGCAGAGAAGATACGAGAGCCACGGCTCGGCGCGCAGGGCGCTGCGCGTGGCCGCGCGGTGCGCGGGGAAAGGGAGGGTGAAGAGGGCGATGAGGCCCCAGGGCATCGCTCCGGTGAGCCAGTAGAGCCAGATGACGCCCCGGGGATGCTCGTGGGCGTCGCCGTAGGGGCTCTCCCAGGCAGGTTCGAGGAAGCGGCGGATGTGCTCGCCGACGAGGTAGGAGTCGAGGAAGCCGGGTGAGCGCATCTCCGTGAGAATGTGCCACGGCGCGGCGATGGCGAGCATGAGCCCGGGGCCCGTGATCCAAGGGAGGGACCGAAGCTCGGCCCAGGGCCGCCGCCAGGCCCCCCAGAGGGTGAGTGAGAGCCCTGCCAAGACGAGTGCCACGGGGCCCTTCGCGAGAAGCCCGAGCCCGAGGCCGACGAACAGCCCATGGCCCCAGAGCCGGCGTGCGGTATGCGATGTGGACGTGACGGACATCGGCAGGGCGACCATCGAGAGGGCCAGCGACGCCGCGAGCGCGGGGTCGGTCATGACCATCCCCGCGGAGACATGGAAGAGCCCGAGTGTGGCGAGCACCAGGCCCGCGAGAAGGCCTGCGGCCCGCCCCCAGAGGCGCGTGCCGAGAAGAATCGTGAGGGCCACCGTGAGCGCGGCGGCCAGGAATGGGCCGAGGCGTGCGGCGAAGGCGTTGACGCCGAAGAGCTCGATGCCGATGGCGCTCATCCAGAAGGAGAGAGGGGGCTTCCCCAGGAAGGGCTCGCCGGGTGAGATGTGAGGCACGATCCAGTCGCCGGTCACGGTCATCTGGAGCGCGATCGAGCCGTAGCGTGCTTCCGTAGTGTCGGTCAGGGGGTAGAGGGCAAGACAGCCGAATCTCACCAGCGCCACGATCAGCAGCGCACAGATGATCCCGCGGGGGGACAGGCCCCGCAGGGCGTGGGAGGGGGAAACCGTCACGGAGTGGGCCAGAGGACGAATCCCGGACTGTCCCACGGCGCAGGTGAAGTTGCGGTGAAGGGGATTCGGCCGAGGTGGGTCAGGCGGCCCTCGACCCCTCGCGGGGCCGACCGGCTGCGGGTTCGCACTCGGCGTCCCCGTGGAGCCCCGCGTCGCCGAGAATGCGCCGGTAGAGCTCGAGGTAGCGCGGGACGATGACCTCGGGGGCGAATCGCTCGACGATGTCGGCGCGGGCCGCGCGGCCCATCTCGCGGGCGCGGGCGGGGTCGAGGAGGAGTGCGAGGGCCGATTCGGCCATCGCGTCGACTTGGCCGACGGGGTGAAGGTGGCCGGTGACGCCGTCGGTGACGACCTCGGGCAGGCCTCCGGAATGCGAGCCGACGACGGGGACCTCGCAGGCCATGGCCTCGGCGGGGGCGAGACCGAAGGACTCATGGTCCGAGGGAAAGAGGAAGAGGTCGGCGTGCGGCAGAAGCGACTCGATCTCCGCCTGCTTTCCGAGGAAGACGACGCGGTCGGCGACGCCGTTGCACTTGGCGACGAAGGCGGCGGCCTCGCGCTCGGGGCCGTCTCCGACGAGGACGAGGCGGGCGGGCAGCCGCCGGACGACGCGGACGAAGATCTCGACGACATCCACGAGCCGCTTGACCGGGCGGAAGTTCGAGATGTGCATGAGAATTCTCTCGCCGTCACCGGCCAGGCGCCGGCGGGCGTCGAGGTTCGGCGGCCGCGGGACGAACCGCGCGGTGTCCACGAAGTTGTAGATCACGTCGATCTCGCGCTCGGGCGTGAAGTGCTCGACCGTCTGCTCGCGCAGCCACTCGCTCACGCAGGTCACGGCGTCGCTCTGGTTGATGGAGAAGCGGACGACGGGCTGGTAGGCCGGCGCGTTGCCGACGAGGGTGATGTCGGTGCCGTGGAGGGTCGTGATGATCGGCAGCGCCCGCGGCGCGAGCATCTGCCGCGCGAGGTAGGCGCTCGCCGCGTGCGGCACGGCGTAGTGGGCGTGGAGGACGTCGAGGCGCGCCTCGGTGGCGACCTGGAAGAGCTTCACGGCCAGGTTGAGCGAGTAGTACGGCTGGGTGATGAGCGGGTAGTCGACGCGCGGCACCTCGTGGAAGAAGACCCGCGGCCCGGCCCCTGCGGCGGTCAGGCGGAAGGGCATCTCGTACGAGATGATGTGAACGCAGTGGCCCATCGCCGCCAGGGCTTGGCCGAGGTCGGTGGCGAGGGCGCCCGAGCCGCCGTAGGTCGGATAGCAGACGATGCCGATGCGCATGGGGATGTGATCATACACAGGGGGCCGGAGAATCACAGACGAATCTGAGGTCCGGTGAGCTCGGGGAGCTTGCCCGGGTCAGGGGAAGTGTGGCAGATGGACGGCGGGGACCGGAGGATTTCACCTGCCAACGCGCACCCTCCGCGCAGGATTGGCTGTATGACCTTCGTCGACCTGGGCCTGGCACGGCGCCTGGAGTCGGCCGATGCGGCCTGGATCGCCTCCTCGACGGAGGCGATGGTCGCCGCTGCGCCGGATGCCGGGGCGGCGCTGATGCCGTTTGCGGGCGGCCAGGCGGCGTTCAACGGACGCCACTCTCACCTGACGCGCGTGCGGGGGGCGGGCCTGCACGGGGCGGTCGACGCGGTCGAGCTCGCGGCGGTCGAGAAGTTCTACCGCCGCCGGCGGTGTGCCGTGCGGATAGACCTGTGCCCGCTGGCGGACGCCTCGCTGGTCAGGCTGCTCTCTGGGCGAAGGTACCGCATCCGGTACTTCAATGACATTGCGATGCGAAAGGTGAACGGGCCCGGGGTCCCGCCGGGCAATGGCATTGCCGTGACGGAGGCAACGCCGGAGCAGCGAGATCTCTGGGTCGATGTGCTGAGCCGGGGCTTCGCGGGGAGCGACAGCCCGCCGCCGGAGTACCGCGGGGTCGCGGAGTCGCACTGGCGAGCGGCGGGGTGCGCCGCGTTTCTCGCGTGGCGGGGGGAGACTCCGGTGGCGGCGGCATCGGTGTTCATCCATGAGGGAGTGGCGATGCTCTACATCTCGGCGACGCTGGCGGCGCAC
>JABWBI010000353.1 GCA_013360565.1 Candidatus Sumerlaeia bacterium
TCTGGACCGATCCGTCGCCGAGCCCGCTGCGCCGGCGCTTCACGGCGTGGGTGCGCAACCGCGTCGATGTCGAGGCGATGGCCGCGGCGGCGCGTCTGTTCGAGGGCGCGCACGACTTCAGCGCCTTCCGCTCCACGGCCTGCACGGCACCCAATCCGCAGCGCACGGTCAACCGCTCGCGCCTTGTCCGGTGCGGTCCACTTCTGGTCTATGACGTGGTCGCGCGGGCCTTCCTTCACAGCCAGGTGCGGATCATGGCCGGCACGCTCCTCGAAGTCGGACGCGGCAAACTGACGCCGGATGACATCCGGCGCGTCCTCGAGCGCGGAGACCGGTCTCAGGCCGGACCGACGGCGCCGCCGCAGGGTTTGGTGCTCTGGGAGATCATCTACCCTCCCGGGATGTGACGCCGTTTTTTCTGCAACGGTTCGCGAGTTCCTCCGTCTGAGTTGGGTGAACGCGCCTCTGGAGACGACCACACCGACGGAGTGAGCCGGCATGGCTGTCATCATGCAAGACGCTCCGGCCTTGGGCCGGAACCGAATCTGGGGGATGGGCGCGGTGATCTCACTGGCGTCCGTGGCGCTGGTGGCCGGCGGCCTCCACACGCTGCGCCAGCGGGCGGAATCGCGCGGCGCCGGGACCCCCAACGAATGCGCCGAGTACACCGGCGTGAGCCTGGTGCTCTCGGGCCGGGCGATTGTCGACTTGGTCGAGCTGCGCCGCTCCCTCGGCGACCAGACCTCGCAGGCGCCGCTGCCGTTCGAGGTGGAGGGCGACCGCGTCGTCATTCCCCTGCGCTCCGTTCCGCTGTCCTCGGGGGCGGCTCTGATCATGGAGGCGGACGCGATCGCTCAGGCGCTGTCCCCGCCGCGGCCGCAAGATTCCAGGGGCCAGCCCGGGTTGCCCCAGGTCATCAGGGAGTTGATAGAGGACTATGGCCCGGCGGTCGACGACTTGGCGCCGATCGACATGGCCGATGGACGAGAACCGGGCTGGCGGCCGGGGGGCTCGCCCGGCCAGCCCTGAGCGCAGACGCTTTTCTTCGCCGGCCCGCCAAACCCTCCCGAGACCGCCAGGGTCTCGTGCTGCAGACGGGCGGCGTCCGCCTTGGTCCGACGAATTGTTCCTCCAGGGGCAATTGCCAGGGTTCCCGGACGCCGCTCGCCTTTTTCCGCCGTCTCGGGCAAACGCGATCCCCAGAGCCGTGGTCTGGAACACAGCCGCGCGTGGAGATCGGACAATGCGCCGTGGATTCACTCTGATCGAGCTTCTCATCGTCGTCGCGATCATCGCCATCCTGGCGGCGATCGCCCTGCCCAACTTCCTCGAAGCCCAGACGCGGGCAAAGGTCTCGCGGACAAGGGCCGACATGAGGACGGTGGCGACGGGACTCGAGGCCTACCGCGTCGACTTCAACAGCTACCCTCCCGCGATCCTGGGCCAGTACCCCACGTTGCCCGGCGGGCAGTTCAACACGAACCTCGCGCCGCTGACGAGCCCAGCGGCCTATCTGACGGCCCTGCCGCACGACCTCTTCAACGAGGGCCATGACGCGGTCGAGAACCCCTGGTCGCAGCCCGGGCGCGGGACGAACACCTTCGACTACAACACCTACGTCCGCGATGTGCTCCAGGCGGGCAATCCGCCCCCGCTCTGGAGCCAGCGCTTCGGCGAGAGCGCCTGGAAGATGGTGAGCCCGGGTCCGGATCGCGACTTCCTCAACAGCTCCTCGCAGTTCGGCTATCTCGACCGCTATGACCCGACCAACGGCACGGTCTCGGGGGGCGACCTGGTCCGCACTCAGGCGATCTTGGACTGAGTGAGATCCCGCTGGATCATCAGGAGGCAGATGTCGTCCTCCTGCTCGGTGCGGCCCGCGTGGCGGGTGACCGCGGCGAGCAGATGCTCGAGGGCGGTCTCGGGGGCGGCAGGGGCCTGCGCGAAGGTGCGGGTGAGGCGCTCTTCGCCGAACAGCTCGTGCGAGGGCGACATGGCCTCGGTGACGCCGTCGGTGAACAGCAGCAGCCGGTCGCCGGGCGAGAGATCGACGAGCGTCTCGCTGTAAGTCGAGTTCGGAAGCAGGCCGAGGCCGACGCCGTGGACGTCGATCGGCTCGACCCGGCCGGAGATCCGGCGCTGAAGGAGCGGCGCGTCGTGCCCCGCGCAGGCGAGTGTGACCCAGCCACTGCCGAGATCGAGCACGCCGCAGAGCATCGTGACGAAGGGTGTCTGCTCGTTGTGGCGCACGTTGATGTCACGATTGAGCCACTCCAGAATGGCGGCCGGACTCGCGCCCTCGGCCGAGAGGGTCTCTGCGAGCGCGGACTCGATTGACTGGCTGAGCAGCACGCTCAGCATCGCGGCGGGCACGCCGTGGCCGGCGACGTCCGCGACGGCGAGGAGGACATGGCCGGGATCGAGAGGGGTCACCTGGTAGAAGTCGCCTGAGACGCGCTCGCTCGGCAGGAAGCGCGCGGCAAAGGTGAATCCGGGCGCCGGCGGGAGCGTCTGGGGGAGGAGGTGGCGCTGGATGCGCGCGGCCGTCGCCAGGTCGCGCTCGAGCTGGCGCGTGTGGCGGCGGATGACGCGGTTGGCGTGGCGCAGCTCGCGGACAGTCGCCTCGAGCTCCTCGGTCTTCTGCTCGAGGGCCTGGCGCTGACGTGTGTTCTCTCGCCGCAGGCGCGTGACCTCGGCGGCGCGCAGGACGGCGCCGGTGAGGCGCTGGTGATCGTCGATCGGCTTGCTGATGAAGTCGTGCACCCCGAGGCGCAGTGCCGCGACGGCGTCCTCGCGCGTCCCGAAGCCGGTGACGAGGATCTTGGCCATCTCGGGCACGAGGGCATTCGCGCGCTCGATGAGCGTGAGGCCGCTCATCTCCGGCATCTTGAGATCGGTCATCAGGACATCGAAGTCCGGGTCGCGGTCGAGCAGATCGAGGGCCTGCCGCCCTCCGGGCGCAGACTGAACCTCGATGTTCGATGCCTGGAGAAGGCGCGCGAACGTGTCGCGGACCGTCTCATCGTCGTCGACGAGGAGTACGCGGACACCCTGGAGGCCGCGCGCGGGCATGTCACCGGGTCTCGGGCCGGCGCACGGCGATGATGGCGAACCGCGCGCCGCGTCCGCCCCAGCGCCAG
>JABWBI010000354.1 GCA_013360565.1 Candidatus Sumerlaeia bacterium
CCCTTGTGGTGCTGCGAGCAGCCGTCATCCTCGGCGTCATCGCCGGGTGGCTCATGCTCTGCCGCCGGCGCCCGGGCGCGCTGTGGGGCATCGCCCTGACGGCCCCCCTCGCCCTGGCCCTCGCGCCGCTTTTCCTCGTCAGGCCGGCGCTGTTCACCAGCCTGCTGATCATCTGGCAATTCGTGCTCGTCGACATCGCGCTCCGCGACCGCCGCCACTGGCCGCTGTGGCTCCTGCCGCTCGTCTGCGCCCTCGGGGTCAACCTCTCGTCCCATGCCGTCTTCGGCCTCGCCTTTCTCGCGATCTACCTCGCCGGCCTCACGCTCCAGGGAGCCCTGCGGCGGCGCGAGGACATCCGCGACGCCGGCAACGCCGCCAGTGAATTCTCGCGCACCCTCGCCCTGTGGCCGTGGCTCCTCGCCGCCGCCGTCGCGCTCCTGCTCAACCCCTACGGTCCCTGGGCGCCTCTCCAGCCGCTGCGCACCCTCGGCGGCTGGGTCGCCCGCATGAGCCCCGAACACCGCTCGACGCTCGCGCTCTTCCAGGGCGACTCCGCCCTCGCCCTCGTCTCGCGCCTCGTCACGCTCGCCCTCGGGCTCATGGCCGCCTGGGCCGCGGCCTTCTCCCGCATGAATCTCGGTGCGAACCTCCTCATGGTCCCCCTCGCCGCCGCCGCCGCGTGGCGCGTCGGCTTCGTCGTCGACGCCGCCTTCCTCGCCGTCGCCCTGATCGGGCCGGCCCTCGGCGAGACGCTCGCGTCGCTTGTCCGAACCGCCGGTCCCCGGCGCGCTGCGGCGGCCCGCTGGATTCTCACCGCCGCCGGCCTGTTCGCCGCCCTGGGAATTGGTCTCCTCTGCCGCCCCGCGTGGAGTGCGCATCGCTCCCCCTTCCGGCCCGACCCGGCGTCGTATCCCGCCGCCGCGATGGATTTCCTCGCCGAGCACCGTCCCTTCGGCCAGGGCTTCCACCCGCTGGACTGGGGCGGCGCTCTGCGCTGGCACCTCGGCGCGCCCAACACGCCCGGCGGGCCCGTCGAAGTGTATGCCGACGGCCGGCTCGAGGTCTACGGCCTCCCCTTCCTCGCCGGCGACTACGGCCGCGTCGCCACCGCCGCTCTCGACGAACCCACGTGGCGCACGATCCTCGACGCCCGGGGCGTCAATTGGATTCTGATCAGCCACCGCGGGCCGGCCTTCCGTCCCCTCGCCGAGGCCCTCTATCGCCGCCAGGATTCGCACAACCTCGCCGAGCGCGACTGGGCCCTCGTCCACTTCGACGACCACGCCCTTCTCTTCTTCCGGCGCGCCGCCCTCGACGGCGCCCACGGAGCCGATCTCGCGCTCGGCTTCCGCGCCGATCCCGCCTGGGCCCGCGAGCAGTCCCCCGGCCTCTTCCGTAACCATCCCGAATGGATCGCCACCCTGCTCCGGATGATCGACGAGCAGCCCGGCAACCGCACCGCTGTCGAACTCCTCCTCGCCATGGAGCAGGCCATGGGGAGCACGGAGCACCGGGCGCTCGCCCTCGAGCGGCTGCTCACGTTCGATCTCGAGACGCCCGTCCGGGCCCAGACCGAGCACGCCCTCGGGCTGCTCCACTACAATCAGGGCGACGCCGCCTCGGCCTTGCCTCACTTCGAGCGCGCCGTCGAGCTCGAGCCCGAGGCCATTCCCATCCGCGAAGCCCACGCTGCCGCGCTCTGGATGCTCCACCGCGAGGCCGAGACCGTCGCCGCCTACCAGGCGATTCTCGAGCTCGACCCCCGCAACGCGCAGGCACGCGAGGCCCTCCGGGAGCACGAGGCCGGCACGCTCTGGGACGAAGCGCCCCCTCCGCCCACCCCGTGATCACGCCTCGGGCCTCTGGAATCCCCTGCGCGGAGCCGAGGACGTCGAACCGGACCCCCACTTCTGTTGTCTCTTGAAAGTGAAAGGGAGAGACAGGCACAGTCCCCCCGATGCCAACGTCGAGACCCCCTACTGTCCACCCCGATCTCCGGAGGCCCCCCATGCCGACCTCCCCGCGTTCCGGCGGAGTTCGCCGCGCCGTGATCCTGAGCCTCGCCGCGCTCGCCGCCGCGACGCCCGCCGCTGTCTCGGACAGCTCCCAGTACTATCAGACGACCGCGCTGCCGTCCGCCCGGCACATGCACGGCGCCTCCGCCCTGGGCAATTACCTCTACATCTTCGGCGGCAATGATGCGCGCGAGGGATTCACCAACTCCGCCCTGCGGGCGCCGATCAGCGCCGACGGCGAGGTGGGTCCATGGGCCCCGGCGACGCCGATGAACGACCCCCTCGCCTACATCGGCAACGCCACGGTCACCCACCAGCGGTTCATCTACATCTGCGGCGGCAACATCCACACGAACGACAACCAGCGCAATGAGTCGTCCACCGTGGTCACCATGGCCGCCCAGTTCGACGACGGCAGTCTGAGCCGCTGGATCACGTCGGCCCCGTTCCCGAACGGTGTGGGAGTCCAGGCAGCGGCGGCGGTCGCCACGGACTCGCACCTGTACGTCATCGGAGGAGGCAGCACGGCCAATCGGCCGCAGGACGTCGTGTTCTACGCCCCCTTCGCCGGCGGCGGTCTGCTGGGACCGTGGCAGAGTGGCCCGCCGCTTCCCCGCGCCGTCTGGTTTCACATGGCCGGCATCGCCAACGGCCGGATCTACGTGTGGGGCGGCACGACGGGGGCGAACTACGAGGGGGCGATCGCCGACTGCGTGAGCGCGGGGATTCAACCCGACGGTTCGCTCGATGGGTGGCGGCAGGAGTCTCCGATGGCCTCGCCGATCTACTTCAGCGCGGCGGCGAGCATCGACGGAGCCCTGTACAACTTCTCCGGCCGCTTCCGCGATCAGCAGTACACCTCCGATGTGCTCTTCACGATCCCCACGCGGACAGGACCGCTGGAGTGGCACCGCGTCCGCGCGAACGTGCCCCTCAACCGCTACCTCGCGCCGGCGGTCGATCACCGCCGCGGCATCGTCTTCTTCCCCGGCGGGCGCTCCGCCGAGGGGCCGATCGCCGATGTCTTCGGCTACCGGGTGGCGCGCGTCGTCGAGGTCGCGGCCGACTTCGGCCCCGGGACCGCCACATCGAGCACCCCCGCGACAACCGCGACCTCCC
>JABWBI010000032.1 GCA_013360565.1 Candidatus Sumerlaeia bacterium
GCAGGGCCATCGCGGATCAGCTCGTGCCGCTCGGCGGGCAGGCCGAGCCCGCGGAGGCCGCGGCGCTGGCCCAGCGGCTGATGGAGCGCTTTCTGAGCGGCGAGACGGATGAGGTGTGGGTGATCGCGACGCACATGGTCTCGCTCATCCAGTACACGCCGAGGGCCACGCGGCTGCTGCCCCTGGACCTGGGCCAGGCGGCGGGAGGCGAGGGTCACCGCGCGGCGCGGCTCAACTACATCCACGAGCCGAGCGCGGCCGAGGTGCTCGGCGCGGTTCTGCCGCGGACGGTGGAGTCGAACTTGTATCTGGCGCTCGCCGAGTCGATCGCGTCGGAGCACGGGGCGCGGCGCATCGCCATGCACAATGCGACGGAGAACTGCAGCGAGCTGGGCACCCAGCTCACACTCGACATCAACAAGGCGCGCCAGGCGTCGATCACGAAGGAGCTCCTCGAGATCGTCGGCGGCGCCGAGGCCCTCAAGGGCTGACCGCGAGAGGAACGCACCATGGCCACAGCGACAGCAGCAGCGCAGACCGGACGGGTCAAGCAGGTGATCGGCCCGACGGTCGACATCGAGTTTGCCAGCGACCACCTGCCGGAGATTCTCAACGCGATCACGATCGAGATGCCCGCGCAGCAGACGGCGCTCACGGTCGAGGTCGCGCAGCACCTGGGCAACAACACCGTGCGGTGCGTCTCGATGCAGTCGACCGACGGTCTCGTGCGCGGAATGCCGGCCGTCGACACGGGCGCGCCGATCTCGGTGCCCGTGGGCGAGGCGACGCTCGGCCACATCTTCAATCTGCTCGGCCAGCCGCTCGACGACAAGGGCGGGCTCCCCGCCGACCAGCCCCGGTGGCCGATCCATCGCCCCGCGCCGGCGTTCGAGGATCAGGTGCCGGCGGAGGAGGTGCTCGTGACAGGCATCAAAGTCGTCGACCTCCTCGCGCCGTACGCGAAGGGCGGCAAGATCGGTCTCTTCGGCGGCGCCGGCGTCGGCAAGACGGTCATCATCATGGAGCTCATCAACAACATCGCGCAGCACCACGGCGGCGTGTCCGTCTTCGGCGGCGTCGGTGAGCGCACGCGCGAGGGCAACGACCTGTGGATCGAGATGAACGAGTCGGGCGTCATCAGCGACGAGCCCGGCAAGAGCCGCGCGGCGCTGGTGTTCGGCCAGATGAACGAGCCGCCCGGCGCACGTCTGCGTGTGGCGCTGTCGGCCCTGACGATGGCCGAGTTCTTCCGCGACGAGCGCGGGCAGGACGTGCTCCTGTTCATCGACAACATCTTCCGCTTCACCCAGGCGGGGTCGGAGGTGTCGGCGCTGCTGGGCCGCATGCCCAGCGCCGTGGGTTACCAGCCGACGCTGGCGACAGAGCTGGGTCAGCTGCAGGAGCGCATCACCTCGACCAAGCGCGGCTCGATCACGTCGGTGCAGGCGATCTACGTGCCCGCGGACGACCTGACGGACCCGGCGCCGGCGACGACGTTCTCCCACCTCGACGCGACGACAGTGCTCTCGCGCCAGATCGCCGAGCTCGGCATCTACCCCGCCGTCGACCCGCTCGACTCGACGAGCCGCATCCTCGACCCGCGCGTCGTCGGCGAGCGGCACTACAACGTCGCCCGGCAAGTGCAGACGATCCTGCAGCGGTACAAGGACCTGCAGGACATCATCGCGATCCTGGGGATGGACGAGCTGAGCGAGGACGACAAGGTCACCGTCGCCCGGGCGCGCAAGATCCAGCGCTTCCTGTCGCAGCCCTTCCACGTCGCCGAGGCGTTCACGGGCCGGCCCGGCAAGTTCGTCGACCTCGAGGACACGATCAGCGCCTTCGAGCGCATCGCCAGCGGCGAGCTCGACCACGTCCCCGAGCCGTGCTTCTACATGTGCGGCAAGATCGACGAAGTCCTCGAGAACTACGCCAAGACCGAGAAGTGAGCGACGGATGCCCACGTTCGAAATCCAGGTCGTGACGCCTGAGAAGATCGTCTTCTCCGGCGAGGCCACGAGCGCCATTGTGCCGGCCTCGGACGGCTACCTCGGCCTGCTCGCCCACCACGCGCCGCTCCTGTCGGCGCTCGGCCAGGGGACGCTCACGGTGCGCACGCCCGAGGGCACGCACGAGTGGAAGATCCGCGGAGGCCTGCTCGAGGTGCACGGCAACGTCGCAAGCGTGCTCACAGACGAGCTCTTCGAGGTCTGAGCTCCCCGAGCCCGCACCAGCGTTTCAAAATCCCTTGAATCCGGCCCCGCGCTGGGGCACCGTACGGGTTCACCCCGTGGAGGGGTGGTCGAGTGGTTAATGGCACCGGACTGTAAATCCGGCGGCTTAACAGCCTACCCAGGTTCGAATCCTGGCCCCTCCACCACTTCAACTCATTGATTCTCAGCGTTCTGTACAAGATGGCAGAACCTGCATCTGCAACTCTCTGCAGCTCCTTGCAGCGCCCATGTGCCCAGATTGTGACCGATGTCTATCCGGTGGGCTGCAAGGAAGCGAATGGCCACGAGTCGAGCGGCAAAGAGCGTTCTGGCCGCGCGGCCAACAGGTGAGGCCCCCGGGACACGTCAGTCGGAAGATGCCGCCCCAGGTGTCGTGAGCCATGCCGCGGCATTGTGGAGGAGATCGCTCCCGCGAAGGCCAGCGAAAGGCCCCGTGGTGAGCCGGCCCCCGTTGTCGCGAGATTGCCCCTGGAGCGACTGCTCGACGAGGCGTGCCTCGTCGAAGAGCATCTGGCCATGCGAGGGGGTGTGACACGCGATGCAGCGCGGGGCGATCACCGAGAGATGCGTGCGCTCGTCCTGGGTCGAGTGGCACTCCTCGCACTGAATGACTCCGTGGTGAACGTCGGGCTGAGCATGGCCCAGGGTGTCGGTGAATCGCGCACCTGAGAGAACGGCTTCGATGTCGGCGTGACACGCGGCGCACTGCGCTCCGCGCGCATGGAACGTGTTCTCGGGCTCTCCCACCGCCGGACCGTGGCACTCCTGACATGTGAGACCCGCGTGGAGGGCCGCCAGCGGGAAATCCGTCATCGTCTCGTGGTTGAACGCCACCGGCTGCCAGCCGGCTGGGGTGTGGCATCGCCGGCAGGAGGTGAGATCGGGGTCGCGGTGAATGTTCTCGTGGCAGGAGGCGCAGTCGAAGGGCGCCGCCACTCGCTGTCCCTCGTGGCCCGTGAGCGTGAAGTCGCCCTCGCCGCGGTGGCACTGGGAGCACTCCGCGAGCCGATGCTGGCCGATCAGAGGGAAAGCGGTCTGTGCGTGATCGAACTGCGCGGGCCTCCACGCGGCCGTCTCGTGGCACTGCTGGCAACTGGTGAACCGCGCCTCGCGGTGGGGGTTCTCGTGGCAGGCCGAGCACCGGAAGACGGCAGTGACGACCGCGCTGTCGATTCCATGGGCGGCGAAAGTGAGGTCGTCGCCGTGGCAAGCGGAGCACTCGAGCGCCCGGTGGGCCCCGGTCAGCGCGAATGCGGTGTCGCGTTCGTGATCGAAGTCGCGGACGTCCTCCCAGCGCTCTTGCCCATGACACTGCCGGCACTCGGCGGCGAGGGCGTCGCGATGCGGCGACTCATGGCAGGCGGCGCACGCCTGAGCGAGACCGAGGAACTGCCATCCGCCCGACTCGGGAGAGGCGTGCTCGACGTGGCACTGGGCGCATTCGAGATCCCGGTGCGCACCCTCGAGGCGGAACACGGCCCGCTCGTGGTTGAAGGCCATGTGGTCGAACTGCATGATGTCGGCCTCGCGGCTGACGTGGTCCGTGTGGCATTCGACGCATCGCCCCTCCGTCAAGCCGTGCCAGCCTGCCCGCTGAACGCGGCGCTCTGCGACGACCGCGTGACAGGCGAGACAGGCGCCGTCGGGAACCCCTTCGTCGGTGTCGTGGCACTGACTGCACGAGGCGTCGTTGTCGAGGCGCGCGTGAGCCCTTGCGAGGGGACCTGGCTCGGCCATCTGATTGAGGAAGTGGAGAGCACTTCCAAGGGGGCCGGGCGAGGAGAGCTCCTCGCTCACCGCGCTGGGCACGGGCGGCACCGCACCGAGGGCAGCGGCGAGGGCCAGCGTGGAATGCCAGCGTCGCACGCGATTCACCCCTTGACCGGATCCGCGGCGGGCATCTCGGCCCCAGTGGAGCCCGTCGCGGCGGGGGGCCTCGTGTCGACGGTTCGCCGCTCGATGCGTTGGCCCTCGCGCTCGATCCATCGTCCGTGGTGGTGCCGGGCCCAGTCCTCGCGCACCCAGCCGCCGATCATGCCTCGCAGCGAGTGGTTGGTGCGCGGATTGAGGACGGCCATGAACAGATGCCCCCCCAGGAGCGGAAATGCCAGGAGAAAGGCGAGCAGGTGGACTTGGTGTGCCGCGAGCCAGCCGTGGCCGCGCCACATGACAAGGCCGGTGGCGGCGGCGGTCCACTTGATGACGAACATGCCGGCGACATTGATCTTCTGGCCGGCGTTGAAGCGATCCGCGGCGGGGATCCGCACCGACCAGCGCACGGCGCGGAAGAGCGGACAGAGGAGCCAGACGATGTCGGACCAGGTCCAACGCAGGGCATCGCGAATCCAGCGGAACATCTCACCCGTCCGGCCAGTGAGCCAGACGATCATCGGGCCGAGGACGAAGACGCTGGCGCCGGTGAGGTGAACGTTGCGGATGATCGCGAGCGCGTCCTGAGTGATCCCGATGCGTGCTTTGAAGGCCATCACCGTGCCCGTCGCGAGGCAGGTGAGGAAGCCCAGGGCGTTGACCCAGTGCGCGAGGCGCTCGGTGAGGGAGAATCGGCGGATGAGGGCCTGTTTCATGGTGCACTCTCCGTGGAAGCAGAGGAGACGGGCACCCGGAGAGAGGCGATCACGCACACGCCCTCCTCCGAAGCGCCCTCGCGGGTCAGAGTGATCGCCACCTCGTGCGGCGTTTCCGGTGCCGGACCCAAGTCGAGGGTGACTCGCTCGCCGGGTTCCATCGCTTCGCCTTCGTGGCGCGTGAAACGGCGCGACACGCTGGCGAGGGGCCTCCCATCGGAGTCGAGCCGCGTGGCGGTGAGTGTCGCGACGCGGTGGCCGAAGTCGCCGGTGGGAATCGGGTGGGGCAGGAGGTTCGTGACCTCGACCCGAGTCGGCGAGAGCACGCGCACGGCGAGCGTATCCGGGAAGTTCTCGACCGCCCCGATCTCGAAGGTGTGGCGCCGCGAAGGATGCGTGTCGTGCAGCGCGACGATGGCGCTGCTGAGGACATCGGTGGCCTGCGTCGTCTTCCGGTCCACCGCGGGCATGTGACACTCTTGGCAGGTGCGCCGGTCGCCGACGCGCGCCGCGTGCGCCTGCGTCTGCGAAAAGGTTCCCTCGTGGCAGACGCCGCAGAGCTCGCTCGAGCGGAACCAGGTGTCCCCCTCAACCGTGGCGTGCGGCACGAGCGGTCCGAGGCCGGTCAGGGGTCCGGCCAGGGCGTGGTCATCCGTGTCGAGATGGCAGACGACACAGGACACGCCCTCGTCGAGCCGATCGGTGCGCGCCTCGGGGTCTCCCTGGATGTGGAACACCGTCACAGGCACGTGACAGGCGACGCAGGAGCGGGCCCGCGCGTTGACGGTGGCCTCCTGAAAGGTCGGGTCAGTGAATGCCCGCGCGTGGGCAGAGGCGGCCCACTCGCGGTGGATGGCGACGTGGCACTCCGCGCAGGACTCGGCGGGGGGCGTGCCGCCGGTGAGGCCAACCAAGTCCCCGCGCTGAATCATGCTGGCGCACGCCACCGCGAGGCCGAGCCCGAGCGCGACAGGGACGGCACGGCTGAGGGGGAGATTCTGGGCTCCGCGTGTCATCGTTCGTCCAGGAGCGCCGTGACGACGCGCTCGGCCAGCGTCGCCTCCATGTCACGGTAGAAGTGGTCCGCTTCCGGGAATCGGAGGGAGAGGGCGAGCGGTCCGAGTCTCTCCTCCAGGCGACGATGGGCAGCGTCGTCGACGCCGATGTCCTCGCCGCCGCGCGTGATCACCGCGCGGGCGATCCGCGGCCAGCTGGGTTCACCCGCGATCTGGTGCGCCGGCGGCGAGATGGCGGCGAGTCCCGCAACATCGCCGCGCTTCGCCGCGAGCAGCAGCGCCAGCACGGCGCCGTAGGAGTAGCCAATCAGAAAGAGCCGGTGACAACCGCGGAGAGTGGCCAGTGCGAAGTCGACGGCGGCCGCGAGATCGTCCAGAGCCGGCTCCCGGAGTGGATCGATGCGCGGGTTCTCCCAGAACGCGGCGACCTGTTGCTCGAGAGGAATGCGTGACTCGCTCCGTCCCACCCCACGGAAGTTGAACCTCAGCGTCGCGGCCCGGAGCGCGCGGAGTGCGGCGTCCAGTGCGAGGATCACGTTGTTCTCCATGTCGCCGCCCAGGCAGGGATGCGGAGAGACGAGAATGGCCAAGTCAGGTGCCACGGGGGTGTCGTGGTACGAGAGGACGCCCTCGAGCCGCAGGCCATCGGAGAGGAAAGCGACGGCCTCCTGGGTTGACGATGGCATCGTTCCGGTCATCGAGCCGGTCCCACATCGGCGGTGGAACTCGTGAGACAAGCACCTATCGCTTCGAGGGCGCTGTCGATCTGGCTCGGCGTGATGATCAGCGGCGGCTGGAAGGTGAGCACGTTGCGATGAGCTCCTGTCTTGCCGCAGAGGAAGCCGCGGTGGCGCAGGGCACGGTGAAGGCGCTCAAGCCCCGCGGGATCTGGCTCACGCGTTGCGGGTTCGACGATCTCCGCCCCCACCATCAGCCCTAGGCCGCGCACGTCTCCGATGGCCGCATGCTGAGCCTGAAGCCCACGCAGACCATCCATCAGCTGGGCTCCGCGCTCCCGAGCATTCGCGAGCAGGCCGCGGCGCTCGATGGCGCCAATCACGGCCAGCGCCGCGCGGCAGGAAACAGGATTGCCGCCGAGAGTTGACCCGGCGGGCTTGGTGTACGCACGTGCGATGGCGTCGGTGGTGATGAAGGCTCCCAGTGGTGTGCCGCCACCGAGGGCCTTGGCCACCGTGAGGATGTCGGGAGTCACGCCCCAGTGCTCGACCGCGAACCAGCGTCCCGAACGGCCCATCCCGCTCTGGACCTCATCGGCGATGAGCAGGCCGCCGGCGGCGCGGACGATCCGCGCCACGTGCTCAAAGTAGTCCCGCGGCGGAACGGCGATGCCGCCGTTGCCCTGGATCGGCTCGGCAATGAGCGCGGCGAAGTCATCGCCGCACGCCTCCACGGCTCGGGCGACACCCTCGGCCACAGGGTCCTCCAGTGGCGAGGGCGCGAACTCGACGCAGTCGCTTGGGTGCGGATCGGTCCGCCACATCGGAAGGCCCGTCACCGACATCGTCAGGTGCGTCCGGCCGTGCAGGCTGCTGGTGAGCGACACGAAGCGGCGCCTGCCCGTCGCGAGCCGCGCCAGAAGCAGCGCGCCCTCGTTGGCCTCGGAGCCGGAGTTGACGAAGAACGAGCGCGTGAGCTCTCCGGGCGCAATCTGAGCGAGCCGCTCGGCGAGCAGGCCGTACTCCTCCGTCACGAAGACGGTGCAGGCGTGCTGCAGCCGGCGGGTCTGAGTGGCGATCGCCTTGGCGATGTCGGGATCGGCTTGCCCGAGGGCCATCACGGAGATGCCTGAACACAGATCGAGATGACGCCTTCCGTGCTCATCGAAGAGCCAGACCCCTTCGCCGCGCGCGAGCAGCAGCGGCTCCTCACCGAAGAAGTGATGGACGCACGGGATCAGGTGCCGCCGCTCGCGGCCGAGGACGAGATCAAGAGCGGAGGGACTCATCAGTAGATACCCCCTTGGACAGTACTTCCGCTCTGCGGAGGTCCAGGGTCACCGATGCCTTCGCGCGCGAGGCCGAGTGCTCTGGCCTCGGGTGAGCCCGGCAGCCGCGTGGCCTCGTCCCGCTCGACCATGTTGAGCAGGAGAAACGACTCGTCGAGGCGGTGCACCAGGACGCGGCCCCGCATCCCCGCCTCCACCTCGCGCGTGAGACTCCGAGTGGGATCGGCCAGCAGGCGGACGACGTGCCGCGGCGCGGGTGCGTGATACGACAGCCCGGTGTGATCCCGGCGCGGAACCTCCATGCAGACGCCCACCATGCTGTTGCCGTAGCCGGCGACCTGCACGGCCCGCGGGAAGGCCTCGCGGAAGGCGGCCCGCGCGTCCGGTTCAAGCGCTTGGCCGCCGAAGTGGATGCCCCCGACCGCCATGCGGTGAGCGTCGGAGAGGAGCGGTGTCAGGGAAGCGAGGACGCTCGGCGTGATGAACAGCACTGTGATCTCGACGCGGCGCATCACCCGGAGCGCCTGCTCGACGATGTGATCGATGTGGCGGCGCTCAGCCACTGAGCCGGGCAGCAGGCGCCGGTGCCAGCGCGGATCGAAGTCGACTGTGAAGGGCTCGTCCGCACCCATCACGCGGGCCAAGTGCCGGGCGGCGCGGCCGATGATGTGAGGCCCCGTGGGGCCGACGAAGAGCCACCGCCCATCCCGTGGAAAGCCGATGTGCTCCGCGACGCGGACGAACGGCGCGACGAATCCCGCGTGGAACTCCTCCTCCGTGAAGACGGCCAACTTGGGCGCACCGGTGGCCCCACCCGTCTCGGACGGAATGAGACGGCGTCGCTCAGCCAGAACACGGCGTGGAATGAAGTCGGTGAGCGGGCGGGTTCGCATTGCGTCCTCGTCCATGGGGCCGAGGAGGGCGAGGTCGTCGAGCGAGGCAAGATCGTCCGCGCGGACGCCGCGTACGCGTGCGCACTCGATCCAGAATGGACTGCCCTGCTCGAGATCGAGGTGCAGGGCCAGCACCGCGCGCATGCGCGCGAGGGTGGAGGTGCACGTCTCAGGCGAGGAGTGCATGGCTGTCGGCATGAGCGGCCTCCTTGGAGCCGAGTGTGGGAAGGAGCGACGGCAACAGCCACAGATCGGCGGCCAGGGCCAGTCCGAGCGCGAGCGCGGTCCAGAGCCCGAAGCCGCGCAGCGGGAGCAGCGAGCAGACGGCGAGAGCGGCGAAGCTGAGCGTCGAGATCGCCGTTGTCAGCACGAGGGCCGGGCCGACCTCGGCGAGGATGGCGCTGTGCGCTCTCCAGAGCGGCTCGCCACGCGCCGCGCGGCGGTGGTGATGAATCAGCAGGTGCACCGTGTCGTCGGCGGCGATGCCCAGGGCCGCGCAGCCAACCGCGGCGGTGACGAGGTCGACGGGCCTTCCGATCCACGCCATCAGCCCCAGCGTGGCCAGGACTGGCAGTGTGGTTGGCACGAGCGCCACCAACAAGCCTCGCAGCGAGCCCAGGGCAATGCCGAAGGCGACGGCGATCAGCGCAAGGGCGGAGAGCAGATTCCACGCGAGGCCGCGGAGCATGGCGCTCATCGATCCGAGAAGCAGCGGGACCAGCCCCGTCACGGTGATCGTGGAGCCTGCGGGCCACTGGGCCGCCGCGATCCGCTCGATCTCACGCTCTGCGGCGGCCAGCTCCGCCGAGGGCCGCTCGCTCAGACGCACGGTGGCGTGAAAGAGGCTGGAGTCGCCCGGGGGACGGTTCGCCACGGTGTGCCCGGCGGCGCGCAGCGCTTCGAGTGTCGCACGCGCTTCGGGCGAGTCGGCGGCGTGCGGCGCACGGACAATCACCTCGACAGTGACGAGTCCGCTCAGCCGCTGTTCGAACCATGCTTCGGCCTGACGGAGCTCCGAGTCGGCGGGCAGGGCGAACGCGAGATTCGACTCGACGTGGAGAGACGGAAGCCCGGCGACGGCGGCGGCGGCCACAAGCCCGGCGGTGATCCACAGGGCGAACCGCCAGCGCGGCGTTCCCGCGGGGATGAGCGCGGCCGTCCGGAGAGCGGGCCGCGCCGTCCACGCGATGAGAGCAGGCAACAGGGTGGCAGAGGCCAGCCACGCGGCCATCACTCCCAGCGCCGCACTTGCACCGAGCCATCGGAGCGCTGGGAAGGAACTGAAGCTCAGGGAACCCATCGCCAAGGCCGTCGTCGCAGCGGACCAGAGCGCCGGACTGCCCACGGCCCGCGCGCAGTCTGCGGGGTTCAGGCCTCGCCTCTGCGACGCCCAGAGCCAGTGAACGGCGCACCCCAGTCCCTCGGCGGCGATCAGTGGAATCGCGATCAGTCCCGCCAGGGTCGCGGGCACGCCCAGCGTGGCCTGTGGCGCGAAGGCCGCCGCGAGGCCGGCGCCCATGACGGCCAGCGATCCCGCCACCGCGCGTGCGCTGCGAAAGACGGCGAGCAGCAGGCCTGCGAGGGCGAGGATCATCAGCGGGGCCACTCGCAGGAGATCGGTGCGCATCGCCCGGTCGAGCGCATCCTCGAATGCCACCGGTCCCCCGATCTGCACCCCACGGAGGCCCGCGTCGCGTGCGGCCTGGACGGCTTCGCGCATCACGGTGGGCCCGTGGGCGTCCTGAGCGAGTGTGACGAACACGGCCCCCGCGCGGCGGTCGGCCGACAGCAGGCTCCCCTGGAGATCCGGCTGCGAGGCGATCCGATCACGCAGGGCCGGTGCCGCCGCGGCGAGCGATGCGGCTGGAATCACCGTCGTCAGGCTCGTCACATCCGACACGCTGGTTTGCCGGCGAAGGGACGACGTCAGCGCCGCGACGGCCCGCAGCGAATCAGGCGCGAGCACGTCGTTCGCCTCGTACCCGATCGCCAGCACGCGCCCGCTGCCGATGACGGCGCACGCGGCCTCGAAGCCAGCGGCCTGTGGCGTGTAGTCAGGAAGGAAGAGCGACGGGTCACTCCCAGAGGTCAGGTGCGTGAGGGCGACGGCGCACAGCACAGCAAACGCCAGCCATGCGGCGAACGTGGCGCGCCGGTGCTGGAGGGCCAGAGTGGAAAGAGCCTCAAACATGCTCCACGACCGGCGGCCACGGATGCCGGCGGAAGAAGCCGGCGAGGAGCGTTCCCAGTTGGAGGCCGAAGAGGATGTCGCCGTGGACACCGAGCCGCCGCGTGAAAAACGCCACCTGGGGCGTGAGCTGGCCCGCCACCACCGCTTCGAAGACCGGACGCTCGAGGCGGAACGTGGTGCGCGGCGTCGCGCTCTCGGGAGGCTCACCTTGACGCAGAGCGCCTCCCTCGAACCAGAGGCGGAAGGTCTCCTCGCCGCTGGCGGGTGAGGCGACCGTGATCGCCACGACGTCGCTGAGGCCGCGCAGCGACGTGAACGCCGGATCATCTGCATGTTCGGGGACATGCCGGGTGAAGAAGTCGGTGAGCTCCCTCATGCCGCCGCTCCCGTCACGAGCCGCTGCGACTCGCGGTGCCAGGCGGCGCGCTGCGTGGCCAGAGTCGCCGCGGTGACGCGCGGCGGAGGGACGCCCCGGGACGCGAGCCAGGCGCACGTCATCTCATTCTCGGCCTGCGGGGGCGCGGCGAGAAACGCCCGGTGCTGCCGCAGCCAGGAGAGCACCGCGCGGGCCGCGGGGCTCGCATCCGTCTGCGGGCCGAAATGAAGGACGCACTCTGCCGCGTCACCGCGAAGCAGCTCGGCGATCTCTTCGAGCGTGGGCGATTGGGGGTCGAAGAGGTGGAGACACGGCGGAGGCAGTGGTGCGTCCAGCGCGGCCTCGATGGCACGCGCCACGTCGTCCACGCAGACGAGCGGCGGGCGAGCATGCGGCGGGAGGTCCACAGCGATTGACTCGCCAGGCAGAGCGCGCTGGGCGAAGAGATCGATTGCGCGCAGGAAGCCGAAGAAGTGCGGATAGGTCAGCGTGGTTCCCGTCCCGGAGGTGCCGAGGACGATGCCCGGCCGCGCCACGGTCACGGAGATGCCGGTGCGCGCGGCCCAGGCCTGTGCGAGTCGCTCCGCCTCGAACTTGCTCCGCTCGTAGGGACACCGGAACGCCTGGCCGACTTCGAGTTCCGTCTCGGAGAGTGTGTGCCCTCCGCTGCCCGCGACGAAGAGGCTGCTGACGTGGACGACGCGCTGGGCGCCGAGGGTCTCGGTCAGCGCCAAGGCGTGGGCAGTGCCCTGAACGTTCGTCTGCCATTGGTCCTCGCGACGCACCGGGTGGAATCGGGTGTCCGCGGCCGTGTGGATGACGGCGTCGATCCGCCCACGGTGGGCAGCGATCCACGGGGAGAGAACGCCCGCATTCGCCAAGCGCAGATCGCCCGACACAGCAATTGGGCCGCGCGCCGAGCAGGGAACCGGCCCAAAGATCTGCTCGATGCGAGGCAGCAGATACCGCCAGCGACCGGCGGATTCGGGGCGCACAAGCGCCGTCACCTCGTGGCCCCCGCGCCAGAGGCGCCAGAGCAGGTGGCTTCCGACTTGGCCGGTGGCGCCGGTGATCAGAATCCGCACCGAGAGTCTTCCACAGTGTAAGTTCTTCACCCACAGGGGGGATCACTGGGAAAGAGTGCAACGAGCGGGCCGCAGTCACGCCCCGGGCTGGTGCACGCCGTAGAGGATCAGCTTGTTGTACAGAGTCCGTTTCGTGATGCCGAGCCGCCGGGCGGCCTCGGCCTTGTTTCCTCGGCACCGCTCAAGCATGGCGAGAATGTGACGGCGCTCAATCTCCTCGAGGGTGGCATCCGCGGCGGCGGCCTCTGCAGGCAGGGGGGCACCTGCGTGGGCGCGGATCGCCGGTGGCAGGTGGCCGGGTTCAATCCGCGCCTCGGGGCAAAGGATGGCAGCGCGGATGAAGACGTTCTCGAGCTCCCGCACGTTGCCCGGCCAGTCGTGGGCCGCCAGGCAAACGTGGGCCTCGGGGGTGATCTCCGGCGGGGCGACTCCGCGCGGCAGACGATCGCGCACGATCATCTCGACGAGTGGACGCAGGTCCTCGGGCCGTTCGCGCAGAGGCGGAATGGCGATGGTGATTGTCGAGATGCGGTGAAAGAGATCCTCCCGGAATCCACCCGCCCGCATCTCCGCCTCCAGGTCGCGATTGGTCGCCGCGATGATCCGCACGTCCGAGGTGAGCGTCCGCCGCCCGCCGACACGCTGAAACTCGCCGAACTGGAGGACGCGCAGGAGCTTCGCCTGAAGCCCGGGAGTCATCTCACCGATCTCGTCCAGGAAGATCGTTCCCCCGTCGGCGAGCTCGAAGAAGCCCGGCCGCGTCTCGTTGGCGCCGGTGAAGGCGCCGCGCTCGTGACCGAAGAGCTCGCTCTCGACCAGACTCTCGCTCAGGGCGGCGCAGTTGATGGTGAAGAGCGATGCCGCGGCCCGGTCGCTCTCGGCGACGATGCTCCGCGCGACGATCTCCTTGCCTGTCCCGCTCTCTCCGGTGATGAGGACGGGCACGTCGGTCGGTGCGACACGCGAGACCACCTTGCGAATCTCGCGGAACGCCGCCGAGTCACCAACCAGGGGGATGGCCGACTCGGCGGGCGAACTGAGGCGGCGATTGAGCTCCCGGTTCGCCGTCCGCAGCCGGGTGCTCTCGATGGCGCGTCCGAGCGCCAGCTCCAGCTCATCCAGCGGACTCGGCTTCTGCAGGTAGTCGAACGCCCCTGCCCGGAGACACTGAACGGCGCTCTGCACATCGCCGTGGGCCGTGAGGATGACGACTGCGAGATGGGGCCTCTGGCGGAGGATCGCGGCGAGGACCTCCTCGCCTGGCATCTCGGGCATGCGCAGATCGAGGAGCACAGCGTCGAACTCGTCGCCTTCGAGCAGAGCGAGAGCCTCCGGGCCGGACGCGGCGGCAGCGACCTCGAACCCCCCGTGGCCGAGCTCGACGCTCAGGGCCTGCCGGATCGCGCGCTCATCGTCGACCAGGAGGACGCGCCCGCGCGGCGGTCTCTTCTCAGTCGGCATGGTTGACCTCGCGGGCGCGCGGGAGCGTCACGTTGACGGCGGCTCCGCAGCCGGGCCCCGCGCTGCTGATTGTGATGGTGCCTCCGTGGTCGAGCACGATGCCATGTGAAACCGCAAGCCCGAGCCCCGTCCCTTTGCCTTCCTTCGTCGTGTAAAAGGGGTCGAAGAGGTGCGGCAGGTCTGCCGAGTCAATCCCCTGGCCCGTGTCGCGCACCTCCACACGCACGTTCGGACCATCGACAGCGAGCGTCACGGTCACTTTCCCCCCCTGCTCGGTCGCCTCCGAGGCATTGAGGAGAAGATTCAGCAGGACCTGGCGCAGCGCCGCCGGATCGCCGAGCGTCCACACAGGCGAATCCCCGCCGCGAACCTCGATCTCGGTGCGCTGGCCGGCGCGCAGCCGCACCAACTCGACCGCATCACGGACGACAAGAGAGAGGTCGAGGCGCTCGGTCAGTGACGCCCCCGTGGTCCCGCGCCGCTTGCGGGCGAAGGTGAGCAGGCGCTGGGTGATCTCCTGGCACCGGCGCACCTCGGTCGCCACGAGGCCGAGACCATCCCGCAGGTCGTCGCGGTCGGCGCGGCGGAGCATGCCCTCTGTGCGCACGCCGATGGCTTCGAGGGGATTGTTGATCTCATGTGCAACGCCCGCGGCCAGCGTGCCGATGGTTGCCAGCCGCATGGAGCGCTCGAGCTCGGCCACAGACTGGCGAATCTCCTCGGCCTGCACGGCCACCTTGTCCTCGAGGGATTGGCAGAGCGTCCCGAGCTCCTCCGACATGGCGTTGAACGCCTCGGCCACGTCGCCAATCTCGTCCACCCGCGCCACTGGAACCCGGTGGTTGAACTCGCGCGCCCGGAGTGCGTGTGCACCCTGGCGTAGCGTTCCCAGGGGGCGCGTCACGTAGCGGCTGAACATGATGGCGCCGCCCCCGAGCACGAGCAGGAGAGCGCCGAGCCAAATCCACATCAGGCGGTCGAGCAGGGTCTCGGTGGCCTGAATGCCGTCAATCGCCTCGCTCATCTCGTCTTCGGCGATGCCGTGGAAATCATCCATCGCCGCTTCGATCTCCTGGTGCACCGTGCGAATGGCCTCGAGAGAGGCGGATCCCGCCAGGGACTGAAGACGCTCGACGGAGCGCATGACGTTGGACAGGACGTCCAGCTCCGACCCCTCGTACTCGCGCGCGACGGCTCCGCGCTGGCGCCGCTGATACTCCGCGAGGTCGGTGAGCTCGCGAAGCAGTCGATCGAACGTGGCGCCCGCCTGCGCGGCGTCGCCGCGCTCGGCGGCCCACGAGGCTGCGTTGGCCAGCGACTCGAGAGCCAGGGCGCGGTCGAGCTCGACCCACTCCTCGTGGAGCGCCCGCCGGCGCTCCGTGATGCTGTCGAGCTGGGCCTCGGTGTAGAGGCCGATGAGGATCAGGCCCGCCACGACGGCGGCGGAGTGCAACAGGAATCGTGATCGGAGTGTCATGCCCACGCTCGCGCGGCACTCAGCCTAGGGCGGCTTGGCGATTCATCAAGCCCTGCCTGGGGCGCTGATGAACTCGAGGTGCGGGACCGGGGGCGTCAGGCCCGCCGTGTGCGCCCAGTCGAAGAGCACCCGCAGCGCGCGGCGGCAGGCACTGTCAAGGCACAGCGTGTCCTCGTTGGCAAACATGCGGATGAACTCCTCGCCCAGGCCCTCGCGCGCCTGGATTGAGTAGCCCATCGCGTGAGCGGTGGCGAGGTCCGGGTGGCCGTCAGCCTCAAGCATGCTCTGGTGGACGGCGCGGGCGATCGCGCGCATCCTGGAATCTCCCAGATCGCGCCGCACGACATTGAGGCCGACCGGCAAGGGAAGACCCGTCTGCCGCTGCCACTCCTGGCCGAGGCACAGGAGACGGCGCAGGCCCTTGGCCTCCCAGTTGAGAAGCTCCTCGTGAATCAGGACACCGGCGGCGATCTGCCCGCGCACCAGGGCCGGGGCGATGGCGTCGAAAGGCATCGAGACCGTCTGCACGCCGGGGAAGAACAGCCGGAGCAGCAGCGCGCCGGTCGTCAGATCGCCCGGCACGGCCACCGCGCCGCCGAGGATGTCGCGCGGATGCGCGAGGTCCCGGGTGGCGAGGGCAGGACCATACCCCCGGCCCACCGAGGCCCCGGAGGCGAGGATGGCGTAATCTTCCGCCATCAGCGGGTACGCCGCCGAGGAGATGGCGGCGATGTCGATCTCTCCGCGCAGGCAGGCCTCGTTGATCTGTTGGATGGGCCGCGCGGAGACGCCGAAGGCGCAGCCTTCGATGGCCACCCGCCCCGTGGCGATGGCCCACCACGCGAAGGCGTCGTCCGGGTCCGGCGTGTGACACGCGCGCAGCGGCTGCACGGCCAGGGCGGGCGCCACGGCGCTGTGGGAGGTGGTCTCGGGCTTCACTGCAGAGACTCCAGGAGGG
>JABWBI010000355.1 GCA_013360565.1 Candidatus Sumerlaeia bacterium
CTCACGGTCGCCGCCGGCCTGGGCTTCCGCGCGCAGAACGCGGCGGGCTTCGTGCCGCCGTGGCTGTTCCTGACTGCGCTGAGCGTGTGGGCCCGGCCGCCGGCGGCTGCGCGACATCGCGCTGCACTGCGCACTCTGATCCATCTCGGCGCCCTCGGCGCTCTCTGCGCTTGCTGGTTCATCGGGATGGCGATCGCCACAGGCGGCTGGGCCGCGTGTCGCACGCAGATGGCCGAGTACACCGCCTTCCTCGCGCAGTTCGAGAACACGATGGCCCTGACGGCGGGCTTCGACCCCGGCCTCTGGGCCCAGCGCCTCGCCCTGCACGCGAACACGTACCTGCTCTGCGCCTTCGGGCTTGTGCTGAGCATGTGGACGCGCTCGGCGGCGCTCATTCTCTGGGTACCCGGACTCCTCGCGGGCGCGGCGATCGTGGCGACGCTGCTGCGCGCACGCTCGGCCCACGCCGTCACTACCGCCCTGTGGGCGCTTCCCTACCTCGCGAGCGAGATTCTGATGTTCCAGCCCTCGAACGAGCGCTACGCCCTGCCGCTCGTGCCGCCAGTGATCCTGTTCGTCAGCGCGGGACTCGTCGCGGCGCGCTGGCCGCGCCTCGTGAAGATCGCCGTCGCGGCGCCGGTGCTCTGCGCGCTCGCGATCACAACAGTGTGGTGCGTCAGGGTGCTGAGAATGGAGCCGTCGCCATTTGTGGCCACGGTTCACTGGGCGCAGCAGCGGGCCGGCAGCCCAGTCCGAATCGAGGGCGAAGCGTCGCGCGCACTCGACTACTACCGGTCAGCCGCCGGCGACAGCACGCGGCAGATCGTCCTCGTCGCACCCCCGGGTGACCGCCTCTTCGACATCTGGCAGACGCGCCCCGTGCTCGAGCAGCGCCGCTTCACGCGGTCCCTGACCGTGCACACGAAGCATCATGACTTGGTGGCCCGGATCCTGCAATAGCGGCCCGCCACCGGGCGTGCGGCGATCACTGCGCCGGGACTACCCCTTCACCCCGCCCTTCGTCAGCCCGGCGACGATGTAGCGCTGGGCAATCACGAACATGAGAATGACCGGCAGCGTGATCATCACCGAGCCCGCGGCCATGAAGTGCCACTGGATGTTGTGCTGCGACATGTAGGCGCTCTGGAGCCCCACGGGGAGCGTCTTGTGCGTGTCTCCGGACATGAACACGAGGGCGAACATGAACTCGTTCCACGCGGTGATGAAGGAGAAGAAGCCGGTCACCGCCATGCCGGGCAGGGCCAGCGGTGTGATGATTCGCCAGAAGACGCCCCAGACCGAGAGGCCATCGACGATCGCCGCCTCGTCGAGCGAGTACGGGATCGTGTCGTAGTAGCCCTTGAGCATCCAGATGGAGAAGGGCAGCGCGACGGTGGCGTAGACGAGGATCAGCCCGGCGTACGAGTCGAGCAGGCCGAGGCGCTGGAGCATCGCGTAGAGCGGCACGAGCAGAATCGCGCCGGGGAACATCTGGGTGACGAGGAAGAGCGTCAGCGCCGTGTCGCGTCCGCGGAACTTGAAGCGACTGAGGGCATAGGCCGCCGTCGATGCGAAGAAGAGCGCGAAGAGCGTCGTCCCGAGGGCGATGAGAATCGAGTTGAGGAACCAGCGGAGGAAGATCGCGTTGTCGCGCAGCGCCACCTGCGCGTAGTTGCCGGGGCGCCACTCCGCGGGGAGGATCTGCACGCGGTAGACGTCGCCCGCCGGCTTCAGCGAGGTGACCAGGACGTAGTAGAGCGGGAACAGCGCGACAAGACAGGCGAAGATCAGCACCGCATGGGTCCACAGATGGCGCCTGGTAGTGCTCACTGCCAGACCCTCTCGTTGGCGCGCAGGGCGCGCATGTAGAGATACGCAAACATGAGGAGCATCGAGAGGATCAGCACGCCGTAGGCCGCGGCCAGGCCGTAGTCTGTGTCCACATAGAAGCGCCGGAAGGCGAGGGTCGCGAGGATCTCGACCTGCCGGCCCTGCTGCCCCTGCATCAGATAGATCACATTGAACATGTTGAACGTCCAGATCACGCCCAGCAGCGTCGCCGTCACGGCGACGGGCTTGAGCAGGGGCACCGTGACGTTCCGGAACTGCTGCCACCGCGTCGCGCCATCGACCCGCGCCGCCTCGTACATCTCCTCGGGGATCGACTGAAGCCCCCCCAGAAGGACGATCATCATGAAGGGCACACCCAGCCACACGTTGACCACAATGCACGCGACCATCGTCCACGCCGTCGAGGAGAGCCAAGGCACGGGGTCGAACCCGAGCGCTCCGAGCCCCGCGTTGATGACCCCGTGCTGGTTGAACAGGAAGCGCCACACGAAGGCGCTGACGAACACGGGCACGGCCCAGGGCAGAAGCAGGATCACGCGGTAGACCACACGGCCTCGGATCTCGCGGTTGAGCAGGATGGCCAGGCCGAGTCCGAGGACGAAGTGCAGCGAGACATTGGTGACCGTCCAGATGATGGTCATCACCAGGTACCGGTAGAAGTCCCGCGCCTCGTTGGAGTGCTCGCTCGGCGTGAGGATGCGCGCGTAGTTGTGCAGCCCGACGAAGGAGAGCCGTGTTCGATCCAGCCCCGGAGGAGGAAAGAGCGTGAACGCTCCCCGCGTCCCCGGGAGAAGCACATCCCGGGCCGGCGCCGCGAGATCGCCCGCCGGACGCACTCGCAGGGCAACGGTGCGCTCGCCAACGACAGGCATCGCCCCGCGCGCGTGAGTCGCCTCCAGCACCGCCGCCAGGCGCTCGTTGAACTCGCTCATCGACGCCAGATCGACGCCCTGGAGCGAGACAACCGTGTCCCCGTTCGTGATTCCCGCGCGCGCGGCGACCGAGCCGGGCTGCACGATGAGCCGCCACTCACTCGAGACCTGCACGGCGCGGAGCCCCAGATCAGGGGGCGGAACGAGTGAGCGCTCCACCGGGGCACAGTCCAAGACCACTTCGCGCGAGGCATCGCCCTCCTGAACGAAGACCGTGAGGGTCCGTTCACCGGGGCGAAGCGCCAGGGCGCGGGCCTGCGCGGCTTCGAGGCGACGCCGCAGCTCCCCGAGGCGCCGCTG
>JABWBI010000356.1 GCA_013360565.1 Candidatus Sumerlaeia bacterium
AAGCGGCGCCGTTCGCCGGGGCACTTCGTGTGGCACGTGGCGGCGCGGGCGGCGGCCTGCGCGGCTCTGGTGGCGGGGCTGGCGCTGGGCGTGGATCTCGCCACCGCGTCGATGTTCGGCGAGACGAGCCCGATTGTTCCGCTCACCCCCATGCTGCCGGCTCTCCTCCCCGCGGTGGTGGCGGCGTTTGCATTGCTCATCGTCGTCCCGCGGTACTTCGGTCTGACCCTGACGTCCCACATTGCCATTCTGTGCGTCGGCGTGGGTGTCGCTTCGCTGATCGTCGTGCTGGGGATTCTCGACGGGCTCGATGCGACGTTTCACCGCAAGTACATGGACGTCTTCGCGCAGGTCGAGGTGCTTCCTCCCGCGGGCGCGCGGGACGAGATCTTCGCAAGCCCAGAGGCCGTCCAGCGGGCCGTGGCCGGGGCCGGGGGCGTCGAGGCCTTCGCCCCGCAGATCGTCCGCGAGGCCTTCCTCCTGCCTGACCGGGACATCACGAGTGCCCGGACGGCGGTGCAGATGATCGGCCTCGATCCGGCGCAGACGCGCCCGGTCGCGGGATTCGTCGACCGGATCGTCGAGGGCACCGGTGTGCCCGGCTCGGGCGAGGTGGTGCTGGGCGAGCTCCTGGCCACGAGTATCCTCGGCGTGCGGGTCGGCGATCCGCTGTGGGCCATCACGCGCGTCGCGGTCGACGCCCATGGCTATCCGCACTTCCGCATGGAGGAGCTGCGCGTCGCCGGTCTCTTCCGCACTGGCATTCCGGATCTCGATCTCGCGACGGCCTACGTCGACCTCGACGTCGCGCGGCGCATCTTCGTCCTGCCTCGCAACGCCGTCGGCCGCTTTCTCATCCGGCTGCCGGATCCCCGCGAGGCGCAGGCCGCGGCCCAGGCGCTGCGCGCGGAGATCACCGCGGCGCCCGTCCGCGTGCGCTCATGGGACGAGACAAACGCGGAGTTCTTCCACGCGCTGCGGCTCGAACGCATGGGGACCTTCGTCATGCTGATGATGATCCTGATCGTCGCGGCCTTCAACATCATCGGGACACTGGTCATGATCGTCACCGGCCGGACGCGCGAGATCGGCATTCTCAAGACGATGGGCGCGAGCGATCCGATGATCCGCCGGCTGTTTCTGCGCAGCGGGTTCGTCATCGGCCTCCTGGGGACGGCGCTCGGCCTGGCGGCCGGTCTCGGCGCGTGCTCCGCGCTGAGCCGTCTGAGACTCGAGATCCCGGCGATGCTCTATGACCTCGATCGCATTCCGATCGTCGTCGAGTGGCCAACGGTGCTTGTGATCATCGGCTGCTCGATGGGCGTGTGTCTGCTCGCCTCCGTGCTCCCGGCGCAGACGGCGGCGCGGCTCGATCCCGTCCAGGCGCTGCGGCACGAGTGATCAGTCGCGCGCGCGGTTGACCAGGTCCTCGGTCTCGCTGATGACACGCTGACCCGCCGAGCGCAGGTCGTCCCTCAGATCCTCGGCATCACTGGCCACGGCGTCGCGGCGGGCGCATCCGGCCAGGCAGGCCAGGCCGACACTCAGGAGAAGGACCGTGCGGAGGAATCGATGCGTCATGGATGGGGAACCTCGCAGGGGCTGTGTTCGCAGGGGCACATTGACATGGCATGGCGTTCCCCTGCCACCAAAGAGAAGACCCCGGGCGGTCTCCCGCCCGGGGTCGACATGAGGGGGCTCTGGCCCGCCTCAGTTCGTGGCGGGGGCCGACGCGGCCTCCTCGACCGGAGCCTCGGCCTCGGGCGACGCCGTCGCCTCAGCCGTGGCCTCCTCCGCGGTCGCTTCGGTGGCTTCGACCGCCTCAGCCGGAGCCGAAGCGGCTTCCTCCTGCGCAGTTGCGAGCGGGGTGGCCAGGGCGAGCGCCAGGGCGGGGAGCAGGGACTTGATGGTCATGGGTGTTCCTCCAGGGGTCTCGAGGCGCAGGAAAAGGCTTTGCGTTCGTGCCGGATCGCCGGCTGGCGCCTGCGCCTCGGGCCGGTCCCACGGGCGTGGTCCGGCCCATTGCGTCCCTCAGACACGCTCCCACGGCTGAAAGTTCCCAAAATCGACAACATGGAATCCCTCGATCAGCGCCCAGGCGGCAACTTCCCGGACCCACTCCCCGGGCAGCGCCAGGAGGTTCTCGCCCACGCCCCGCTCCGCAAATACAGCCGGATCAAAGCTCCCTGTGAACTTGAGAAGGGGCCAACTCGCCCCCCAGGATCGGCCCTTGCGGTCGATCGCTGTCACCAGCTGCGGCTTCGCCAGCCCCACCGCGACCGTTGGCGCCCCCGCCTGCTGGCCGAACTGGACGACGGTGGCGAGTTTCATTTCGGTCCCCAGGAAGCTCCACGCGCCCGCTCCATGCCCGGTGAGGTCGGGCAAGACGGTCACCCGCTTGAAGACTTTGGCCGCCTCGTGACTCTGCATTGCCCACCAGACCGGCGCGCCGCCGGCGGCCGTCAGCGTGATCGTGCCCCCACTCACATGGGCAATCGCCGCGAACAGCGGTGGCGTGCGGCGTCCCAGGCGCCCGAGAAATGCCGCGGCGAGGAGGGACTTGATGTCGCCTCCGGCGACGGTCGGGACGACCGGCGTGGGGCCCTCGGGACCCTCGCCGAACGGAAGGAGACTGAGCAGCGCGGCCGCGTCGACGCCGGGCGACCGGTCGGTGTTCACGGCGACGGACAGAACGGGGAACTTGCCGCCGATCTCACCGAGGCGCTCGCGGGCAGCGGCGAGGAGGGCCAGCTGGCTTCGCCACGCGTCGAGAGTGAAGCCCTCCTTCTCCGTCTGGATCTCGAGGCCGGCCTTCCGCAGCCACTTGTCGAACGTGGCGACGTAGCGCGCGCCGGCGAGGAGGCCGGCTCGCTCCTTCAGGACCGCCATCTCTTCGGCGTAGAGCTCGCCGATGGCGCGGCCGCGGAAGACGGTCACGTCCTCTTCGGCAGCGTCGCGCGGCCCGCCCCAGAGGAGAGCCGCGCCCCGGTGGAGTTCGCCGCGTGCGGTCATGGCGCGGGCCCAGGCCGTGAGGCTTTCGAGATCACCGAGCAGGCGCCAGACCAGGCGCCCCCAGCGGCC
>JABWBI010000357.1 GCA_013360565.1 Candidatus Sumerlaeia bacterium
GGAGGCGGTGGCGTCGCCCTCGCCGCTGGTGGACGCGGGGAGCCGGGACTTCTGGAACGACGGCATCACGGCGACGGGCGCCCCGGAGGCGGGCCATGCGCAGATCGACAACCCCACCCAGGCCCAGGCCGACAACCCGGCGCTGGCCATCGACGACGGTGAGGTCGCGGTGGCGCACGACAGCGGGCCCGAGGATGTGATGGACATCGGGTATCACCATCTTGGGGAGATGAGGCATCCCCGGGAGCCCCTGCGCGGAACGAGTGACTTCACGTGGGAGTGGAGTTCGGGCCAGGGCGTGATGGTGCAGGGTGATGAAGTCGACGTGGACCCAACGGTCTATCTGCCACGCGGTTTGGACATCGCGTCGGGCCACTATGACTCGGGGCTGCAGCTCGGCATGACGATCGCCGTCGCGGGGAGTGAGAGCTGGGACTTCATCGACTGGAGCGGCGCCCCCGCCCACGCGACGGTGCCCGATCCCGCGCGGTCCGGAGTGCTGCTGCCCGCTCAGACCAGCGGCGGAGACAACGCCGTCTCGATCCTCTATCAGCTCTATGGCGGGGACCGCGACGGCACACCGGTCCACGGCGTGATCAGGACGGTCGTGCCGGAGACGATGGACTCCATCTCGGTCAAGCCGGTCTCCGGGAGCGTGGTGGTGGCCGCCGCCGCGGTGCCCCAGCCGCCCGGCGGGGAGCATGACTACTTCAACACGGGCACGGTGTATGCCGCCATTGCGGTGACCTACGACGAGGCCAAGCTCATCGCGGGGGACTTCTCGAACATCTTCGTCTACCGCTACGACGGCGCGGACGATGGGAATTACGATGATGACTGGACGCTGATCGGCGAGCGCAGCGGGGCCTCTCACGTCTTTGA
The DNA here is from genome assembly GCA_013360565.1 of Candidatus Sumerlaeia bacterium. Taxonomy (GTDB): domain Bacteria; phylum Sumerlaeota; class Sumerlaeia; order JABWBI01; family JABWBI01; genus JABWBI01. Next base: position 883 of record JABWBI010000357.1, read on the forward strand.
GGGAACTCCCGAAGAGCCAAGCACCGGCGGGGAGTTCGACACGGACCATGACAACTGGCGGCTGGTCCACTCCCTGGCCCTGTGTGCGGGCGACGCGGGTCCGTACGTCTTCTGGACGGAGAGTCTGGCGGGCAGTCCAGCCGCCGGCTTGACGCTTCGGGGAATGTTCGTGCCTGACGACAGCGGCCTCCACGTCTTTCACCCCGTGGGCGACACGAGCACGCGGGTGATCGCGTCGGAGGTCCCGCTCGCCATCGAGGGCGAGCAGGTCATCCGGACCGGCGTCGACGCGGCGTTCGACGCGTTTCAGAGCCTGGGCGGTGCGGTGGCCGGGCAACCGCGCATCGTGTACACCGATTATCACCGGGACATGAATGGAGATCCCGTCCCGGGCTTCTACGTCGTGGCCTCGACGCCGATCCGGCTCAACGGCGACGGTGCGGATGCGTGGGACATCTCCCCAACGCAGACGCTTGTCGACCGCGAGGAGCTCTTCGACAACGCGGACAGCGACAACCCGCCGGTCACGGACCGGGCGATCAATCCCGGCGTGGCGGTGAACGAGGCCACGGGATGGAAGTCCGATGTGGCCCGGGTCTTCGCGGTGGTGAGCTTCCGCGACGACTCGGAGGCCGCTGATCGTCCCCTGTGGAGCCGCGCCTTCACGGCCGCCGATGACGACACCTGGGTCACCCCGATGGCGGTGGTGCCAGCGTCCGCCGCCACGCTCGGCGGCGAGAGTGAGCAGTATCTCGACGTGACCGGACGGTTTTCGGGGCGGCCGCGATTCCTGCGGTGGGCGCGCCAGCTGACAGGCCTCGGCGCCCTCGTGACGGACACGGAGCTGTTCGAGGACCTGGACCACTCCCAGGACCACTTCCCCCGCCTGACGACCAGCGTGGGGAACGAGACGGACGTGTTTGCCTTGGCGGGCCGCGACAGCGCCGAGTCGGGCCCCGAGGAGATCACGATCTATCACCTGGACCCCTGAGCGGAGGCTCACCCGGTGCTGCCGCTGCGGATCATGGATCGACTCACCAGGCGAGGGGTGCTTCACTGGGTGATCGCGCTGTGTGTGGCCGGCTGGCCGGTCCGTGGCGCCGCGGGGCAAGATCACTATGTCCTCGGGACCACGTTCGGCACCACGCATCGCGTGTACCGGATCAGCGCCTCGGGGGAGGTGTCGATTCACCAGGAGCTGAACGCCGGGCATCGGGTGGAAGACATCGCTGTGGACCGCGGCGGGAGATTTGTGTGGATGATCAAGGGGGGCGGACCGTCTCCCATCTATCGCATCTCCCGCGAGTTTCATCTCTCTCTGGGTGGACAAGTGACGGCCTCGTCCCCCGAGTGGAAGGTCTGGCGCCCTGCGCTGCTGACCCCTGACACTTCCGATCTGATTGTCACCGCCCTGGCACCTACGACGGGGGATTTCCGAGTCAGCCTGGAGTATTCCTCGCTCAGCAACTCGCTGGCGACCTCGGCCGTGCATGCGGTCTGGGACGTGAGCGACATCCCCGAGGCGCAGCCTCAGGTGGGAGTGGTCTCCCCTTTCGACCGCTACACGCTCTTCACGGACTCAGGCGTGATCCACCTTGACCCAACCGCCTTGGAGTTCGCGCTGCCCCAGCAAGCGTCCGGATACAGTCGCGGCTTTCCGGCCGCCGGATTCGATGGCCGAGTCATCTGTACCGTCTCCCACGCTGATCCTGGTCCGGAGTTCGGAGTCAATGTTGTTCAGGGAGATGGTCAGGGCACCGTGCTGCTCTCGGACTCAATTCCGGACATTCCCGGTGTGAGCAATCGGCACGGCGCCGTGGTTCATCCGGGCGGCCGGTTCGCCTATCTCTATGGCCTCGGTGGACTCCCAACCATCGAGGTCAATCCCGCTTCCGGCTTGATACAAGGCGTTCTGGAGACCGCACCTGCTCCTTCCACCAACGCTGCGGCGATCTCCCCGGATGGCACGATGTTCTTCCTGGCGACCAACCGCTTCAATGGCATCGCAAGCATGATCCCCTACCGGGTGAACGCCGACGGCACGCTGACTCAACTCAACGCCGGACTTCAGGTTCCCTTCAGCACCGCCGATCTCGAGTTCCTCCCCCCGAAGACGCCGCCCTCGCTCCCCGGCGACGCGAATGTCGACGGCCTTGTGGACGCCGCCGACGTGGTGACGGTCGTCGAGATGGTG
>JABWBI010000033.1 GCA_013360565.1 Candidatus Sumerlaeia bacterium
GCGGCGCGCAGCGGGTTCGGGTCCGCCGCCGGCTCCGGCGACACCGGCGCTGGCGCGGCGGCCAGCGAGGCGGGAATCATCAGGGGAAGGGTCCAGAGAGCAAAGCGCATGAGACCAGGGGGGCTCCGGGGAGGGGATTCGGACCTGACGCCGTTCATCAGGAGTCCCGCATTGTAGGTCCCTCCGGTGCGGAGGCAACCCCCTTGTGCAAGAGACGTTCCCGTGGTCTGATCCCGCGGCAATGCCTTCCGTCACCCTGCTCTGGCTCCGCCGCGATCTGCGCCTCGCGGACAATGCTGCCCTGGAAGCCGCGCGCAGGCGGGGCGCCGTGGTCCCGATCTTCGTCTGGAATCCTGATGAAGAGGCCCCCTGGCAGCCCGGCGCGGCCGCGCGAGTCTGGCTCCACGAGTCTCTCCGCCGCATGTCTGCGGACCTGGAGACCGCAGGATCACGGCTGATTGTCCGCTCCGGCGACACCCTCGACACCCTGCGCCGCATCGCGCGAGAGACAAGGGCCGACGCCGTCCATTGGAATCGGCTCTGCGACCCCACGACCATCCCACGCGACGAGCGCGTCAAGGCCGCCCTCACCGCCGATGGGCTCCACGCCCAGTCCTTCAACAGCGCCCTGCTCTTCGAACCCTGGACTATCCGCACGGGAGCAGGTGAACCCTATCGGGTCTTCACCCCCTTCTGGAAGGCCTGCCTCGCCGCCGCCCAGCGAACCCCTCCCGCGCCTGGTGGCCGCCCTCGCCGCATCCCCGCACCCGAGGTCTGGCCGCCGTCGGAGCCTCTGGACAGCCTCCGGCTGTGCCCGCGGATTCCCTGGGACGCGGGAATCCGGGAGGCGTGGCACTTCGGCGAGAAGGCGGCGTGGGAGCGGCAGGACCGCTTTTCCGAGTCCGGCCTCGGAACGTACGACGACCACCGGGACCGGCCCGGCCTCGACGGCACCTCGAGGCTCTCCCCGGCTCTCCACTGGGGCCAGATCGGTCCCCGCCAGGTCTGGGCCGCCGTGCAGGAGAGGCTGGAATCCTCCCCCAGCCCGGCCTGGGCGCACTCGGCCTGGAGCTACCTGCGTCAACTCGTCTGGCGCGAGTTTGCCCATCACCTCCTCTTCCACTTCCCTGCCACGGCGCAGGCGCCTCTGCGAGCGGGATGGAAGGCGTTCCCCTGGCGCGAAGACCCGGCCGCGCTCCACGCCTGGCAGCGCGGCGAGACGGGCTATCCCATCGTCGACGCCGGCCTCCGTCAGCTCTGGGCCACCGGCTGGATGCACAACCGCGTGCGGATGATCGTGGCGTCGTTCTTGACCAAGGACCTCCTGATCCCGTGGCAGCACGGAGCACGCTGGTTCTGGGACACCCTCGTCGACGCCGACTTGGCGAACAACACGCTCGGTTGGCAGTGGACCGCGGGCTGCGGTGCGGATGCCGCGCCGTTTTTCCGCATCTTCAATCCCGTGTCCCAAGGCCAGAAGTTTGACCCGACGGGGGCCTACGTGCGCCAATGGGTTCCGGAGCTGGCTCCTCTCCCCGCCGAATTCATCCACAGGCCCTGGGAAGCGCCGGCGACTCTCCTCAGGTCCGCGGGAGTCGCCCTCGGAAAGACCTATCCCCGCCGCATCATCGATCACGCCCACGCCCGTGACCGCGCCCTCAGGGCCTACGAGCGGATGCGAACGGCGATGTGAAGGGGACCCCGGAGTGAAACCGGAACCCCTCCGCCTTCAGACGGCGCCTTGCCACCGGCGCATCGAACGAACCCGACGGGAACTGCGCGCCGGCCACCGCACCCGTGTATCCCCCCGGGGCCGTGGCGCAGTTGAAGGTGAAGAGGCAACCGCCCCCCCGGGCCAGATCGAGGCACAGGTCCCACGTCTCACGCGTGTTGATGAATGGCAGACAGTGAGGATCGAACAGCGAGTGCACGGCCAGTGCCAGCCGGAACTGTCGATCGGATGGCGTGAAGCGCGACCTCCGCAGCAGCGCACCCGCCGCAGGCTTGAGCCGCGGGCACCCCAGAATCGCGACCCGCCGCCCCCACCGCGACGCCAACGCCGCTTCGTGACGCAGCAGCATCGCCCAGTCCAACCGCCAATCCGCCAAGCCCGACAGCACCCCCATCCCGATCCACTCGAACCCTGCGGCAAACATCCGGTCGTATGCATCCAGCCGGAACCCGAAGTCCGACTTCGGCGTGTTCCCGGGATGAAGCCTTCGGTACCGCCCTTGATCGTACGTCTCCATCCACAGCGCGGCGAAGTCCGCACCCGCCTCCCGCAACCGCCGGTAGTCCAGCTCGCTCAGCGACGGCCCGTTCACGCCCACACCGCCCCCTCCGTGCGCGTCCAGCACTCGCCGCACCACGCTGATGTCCCGCGCCATGTCATTGGACGTCAGGCCCGGATCGCCCGTGTACACGAGCTCGAGGAGCCGCACTCCCTTCTCCCCCACCAGGAATCCCGCCTCCCGCTCGAGTGCGTCCTGGCTCAGGCGCAGCCGCACAACCTCCACGCCGCGATTCCCTGACCGGTAATTGCAGTAGACACACTGCTCCTGGCAAATGCTCGAGACGTACAGTGGAGAGATCGGTGTGAGGCCGTCCCCGTGCAGGCGGCGCCGGATATCCTCGGCGCGGCGCAGAAGACACTGGTCGAAATCACTGCCATGACCCAGCTCGGGATGCCAGAGCAGCCCCGCCAGACGCCAGTCGCCAATGGAGGCTTCATCGATGAGGTCCGCCCCGGGGGGGGCGTCGCGGAGCGCCCAGACATCACGTCGCGCCTCCTCGAATTCTCGCGAGAACATCGCCTTGCCTCCTGTGCCCTCCGATTCTGCCACGCTGCTTGCCAGGTGCAAGCCAGAGCGAGCGCTCCTTTCGCTTGCGCGGCGGACATGACCTGAGCACTCTGCCCGGCTGAGCCTCGACGTGAGGCGAAGCTGACCGCGAGGACATGGCATGATTTCGCTCATTCGACCGTTTTTCGTCGCCCCTCCGCCTGAGCGCGTGGTCATCATCGGCGCCGGTGCTGCCGGCATGGCCGCCGCTGCCGCTCTGCGGGAGCGAGGTGTCGAAACAACGATCCTCGAACGCGATGCGCGCCCGGGTGGGCGGATGGCGACGGAGTCTTTCGACGGCGGCCTCTTCGACACGGGAGCACAGCACTTCACCGCCCGCACGCCGCGCTTTCAGCGGCAGGTCGATGAATGGAACCGGCGCGGCCTCCTGCGAGAGTGGTCCCGCGGTTTTCCGGGAGTGGACGGCGTGTTTCCGAACGACCGCTACGCGCGGCTCCGGGCGGTGCGGGGGATGGCGACGCTCGCCCGCGCGATGGCCGAGGGACTCGACATCCGATGCGGCGTGGAGGTCGAACGCCTGCTCTGGAGGGGCACGCACTGGGAGGCCCGCACCACCACGGACCAAGAGCACACGGCGAAGGCGATGATTCTGGCTCTCCCCGCCCCTCAGGCGCTGGAGCTTCTGAGGCGGGGGAACTACGAGATCCCCGACACCGCACGCGCGGCAGTCGAGCGGCTGACCTTTGCCCCCTGCCTCGGCCTGCTCGCCACCCTCGACGGGCCGAGCGGCATTCCACACCCCGGGGGCGTTCGCCTCCACGGTGAACCGCTCGTCTGGATCGGAGACAATCACCGCAAAGGCATCTCGCCCGGGGCGCACGCGCTGACCATCCACGCCGGGCCGCTCTTCAGCGAGCGCTGCTGGGACAGCAGTGACGAGGTCATCACGCGCCAGTTGCTCGCGGCCGCGGGTGAATTCATCGGCGCCCCCGTCCGGGCAACGCGCGTCGTCCGCTGGCGCCACGCGAGGCCGCTTCAGACGGTGCAGGAGTCGCACCTGACTCTGAGCGCCGAGCCGCCGCTCGTGCTTGCGGGGGACGCCTTTCACGGCGGCGGCCGGGTCGAGGCAGCGATTCTCTCCGGCTGGGCCGTGGGCGAAGCCCTGGGCTCCGAGCGGAAAAGTCTCATCGCCGACCTGCTCGGACTCTGACCGGGATGCCGTCCGTCGAGGCGCTGTTGACTCTCCACGCCTGGTTCGTTCAGCGGGTCCACTGTGGCCGGGTCGCGCGCGGCTGGGACGCGCGAGACCAGCGGCGCGTTGGTGGCGTCGAACTGGGTGCGGACGATGCTGTGAACCGCACGTGCCTCTCTCGTGAGCTGGCTCCTGGCCACGGCATGGCGTCATTTGGGTTGACGTTGCCGGGCCTGCTGGTCATACATCGGCCCACGGACTGATCTGCACGACTCCACGGAGGAATCACCCAATGTTCAAGAAGATCGTCGCGGGAATGCTCGCGGTGTCCATGCTCGCCCTGTCCGGCTGCGCGTCGGTTCAGAAGGGCGAGGAATTCGCCGGACTCGGGCTCTCGGACACGCCGGGCACGTCCCCTGTCGCTCACTACAACGCCAAGAACTGGGGCATCTATCTGCTCACCATCCCGCTCATCACCGGCGACACAACGCGCCCGAACACGCTCTTCGGCATCAGCCTGCTCAGCGACGAGGTCGATGTCGACAGCGTCGGCGCGATGCTCGCCACCGCGGCCGCACGCGACGGTGCCAGCAGCATCGAGGATCTCACCTCGTCCCGCTTCGGCGCCCTCGTCTTCCTGCCGATCCCGCTGTTCTACCGCAGCGTGGCAATGTCGGCCAACGGCGTGCAGTGATCTCAGGCCTCATCGAACGGTTCCGGGGGGCGGCTCCAGGGCCGCCCCTCTCCGTTCTCAGACGAGGTCATCGACCTTCGAGGCGCAGATGAAGTCGTTCTCCGAGAGGCCCCCGATCGCGTGCGTGCGGTAGCGCACCGTGCAGGTCCGGTACCCCACCTCGAGGCAGGGATGATGATCTTCCCGGTGCGCAATCCAGGCGACGGCATTCACGAAGGCCATGACCTGGTGGAAGTCCTCGAAGGTGAAAACGCGCCGGATCTCCGAGGTCTCGGTGTTCAATTCCCACCCACACAGCTGCGCCAAGAGCGCCTGCGCCTCCTCCGCTCGCAGCGGTTCAACGCCGCCCTCACAGGGCTTGCATCGCCTCCCGGTCAGATTTGACATGGGCGCCTCCTTGGGCTGTCAGAAGCCTTCAGAGACTCTACCACATCGCCCTCCGGCCGTCTCGCCCAAACTCACCCGGTGGAGCCCTCACATTTGTTGAGCCTCACCGTCCGCGCCCTCTCGATCCACGCCCGCTACACCTGCCGCCACGCCGGCGCCTGCTGTACTGCTGGGTGGGATATCCCCGCCGAGGTCTCCGCCGCCCACACAGCGCTGGAGCTTCGCCCCGGCTCGGTTTGGAACCAGGGCGAATGGCCTCCGGGCATTGCCGGCATCGTCGCCCGGCGCTCCGATCGATCCTGCATCTTCCACGACAGCGGCCGCTGCACCATTCAGCGCGAACGTGGCCCAGATCACATGCCCTCCGCCTGTCGCGTCTTCCCCCGCATCGCCACCGTCCGGCCCAGCGGTCTCCTCGTCAGCCTCTCCCACTTCTGCCCCACGGCGGCCGGCCTGCTCTTCGAATCGCAGCGGCTCGCCATTGTCGAAGCACCTGTCCTCTTCTCTTACGAAACCACCCTGGCCACGCTCGACGCACGGCAACTGGCGCCACCACTCCTCCGGCCTGGCGTCTTCATGTCTTGGCCAGACTTCGAGCGCTGGGAGTCTCATGTCATCCAAGTCCTCGGAGAGAGAGACGGCGAATGGACCTCCACTCTTGCCCGGCTCGAGGCGGATGCGTTGGCGCTCCAGGGCTGGACGCCGGAGCGAGGATCGTTGGCCGAGTGGCTGAGCCGTCACCTCGATGCGGGGCGCGCCTGCGCGGATGCCCCATCACCGCCGTCGCCCCACGCGGCGTTGGCGGTCTGGCACCGCCTCTTCGCCTCCGTGCCTCACGCCGTCAGAGATCTGCCGGCTCTCCTGACGCCCATCTCTGATCCCTTCGCATGGCCCCCCGCCCAGAGCGAGATCTCGCACGTGCTGCGGAACTTCGCCGCAGCCCACATCTTCGGAAGCCACCTCGTCCTCCAGGCCCGATCCCTCCTGGCAGGGCTCCGGGCGGCGGAGATTGCGGCCGAGCTCGCGCTTCTCCACGCCGCAGCCCTTGCACGCTCGAGAGCGGGCTCCACCTGCGAGACTGTCCTGAGGGAGGCGATCCGCCGAACTGACTTTCTCCTTCGTCACGCGGCGGAGGACAGGGCGCTCCTCCAGATCATGAACGAGACGGCCACAGGGCTCAGACGCCGTTCTCGTAGTTGATGGCGGCGACGAGGTCGGCGGCGTTGAAGCGGCCATCGCGGTTGTAGTCGACCTGCCGGAGAAGGGACGGGGTGGGCTGCTGGCCGAGGAGATACGTCAACATCTGCGCCGAGGAGCGATAGGGGGCCGCGAAGTGGATGGTGCCGGAGTGGTCCGCCGTCGGCGTGTGCCACACACCGTCGGGGGTGACGGCGTAGAACGTGTAGCTTGTCGTGCTCGTCACCTGCCAGCCCGGGATGACATTCGCTGGCCGGGGGATGTTGACGGGGCGAAACAGACCGCTGATGCGGCTGCTCGGGGAGAGAACGCGACTGTAGACCGAGTTGGGGTAGGTGCTCCCCGCGATGAAGCCATTGTAGCCGAGCGTGCCGTAGTACCAGTTCTCGAGGATGTGCCGGTTGGCGATCATGAGGTTCTTCAGCGACGCGGGATAGTCCCGGTAGAATCGCACGTACTTGCCGTGCAGCACATCGACACCCTGCCGGAGGTTGTTGCGCCAGTCTTCGATGAGCGGCGGGAGCGGGTAGGCGCGGGCGGTCGCCCCCGTGAGCTGCATCAGCCCCAGCCCCGGAGGAGCCGAGTTCGTGCTGTACACCCCGCTGAAGATGTTGCGGCACTCGAAGAGATTGTGGACGACGAAACCGTCGGAACCGTACTGATAGGCGCTGCTCTCCTGCTGGACGATGCCCCCCATGATTTCGAGGGGGATGTCATACTCCGCCGCGAGGACGCGCATCTCCTCCTGGAGCTGCGCCGGAGCCGGATTGGCGCCGGTGTAACTCGTGACAGCATAGCCGCTGTGGATGCGGAGCCAGCAGTCGTCGTGAAAGTAGGCGGGCTGGGCTCCACTGAATCCCGTCAGGCCGATGGCCAGCCAGCAAGCCATCGGGGCGGCAACACGGGCCATGCGAGGACACCTTCCTGTCTCAGGTCTGCGCCACAGACGCAGAGACGGGGAGGATACGAGACTCGCCCTGCAGTGTCCAGCGCAGCTGATGCTCGGGCAGCGAGAGGACAGGCGGGAGGGCCCATCTCAAATGCGCGCCCGCTCAACCCAGGTCAAGGCCTTCCGGCGGCTCGGGAGGAGGCCCCTGCTTGCCCGCGGCGATCCAAGCTCGCCGGGCTTCGAGGTATTGGCGTTTGAGCTCGATCTTGCTCAGGGCGGCGCTGGATTTGGCCGATCTCGTTTCGTCAGACACCTCGAAGCTCCCGGCGCTGCGCCGGAGATGAGCGAGAGAGGCGCGCAGCGCCCCCGTCGGATTCGTCTTGAGGAGCGCGTCGAGGCGCGACGCCCAGGGCTCGAGAGTCGTGTTGACGTCGTGGAGAAGGGCAAGGAGCGGCTCGCGGAGCACGCTCTGGCCATCTCCGAGCTCACTCAGGACAAACTGGACGAAGGCCTCACGCACCGCAAGCGGAGCACTCGGCGCGGCGAACGAGAGGAGTGCCGTCTTCGCCGAGGCACGGACCATGAGATCCTTGTCTGTGAGCAGGCTGGCCATGGCTTCGAGCGCCTCGAGGGCAAGCCGCTGGGAGAGAGCCTGAAGGGCCGCGACCTTCCTCACGCGCGCCTTCTCGGCACCGAAGCCGAGGAAGCCTCTGCCGCGCAGGTCCGCGATGAGCGCCGAGGTGGACGGCCCGTCATCGTCCTGCGCGGCACGCAGCTCCTCGAGGCTCCCTCGGCGCGCGCCGCCCTCGGGCTGAGGGGGAAGCCGCGTGAGCACGCCCGCGGTGAACTTGCCGAGACTGGCGACATGCCGCATCTCGATCTGCTGCCGCAGACGCCAGCAGACATCGAGCGCCTCGGGGGTGCCGATGGCGACGAGCGCCTCGAGAACCGACGCGGCGAGCTTGTCCCGGCTCAGCGGCACCATCTGGCCCGCCTCTTCGTCGAAGACCATCTCTTCACTGTACTCGCCGCTCAGCGCCTCGTCTTTCGCCATCAGGACGCTCCGAAGCATGGCCTCCAGGGGACCGGTCGAGGAGGAATCGGCGATCTTGCCAAGGACCTCCGCGACGGCGACGTAGGCTCCGGAGACGCGTGCATCCGCTCCCATCAGGAACGCGTGCAGCGTCGGCAGCGCGTGGGGCCCCAGGCGAATCAGGGCATTGGCGAGACCCTGTCGCGGGCCGAGAGGCCGGCGACGGACCTGCTCGACATCGGTGGGCCGGGCCCAGGTGGGGGTGGTGTCGGGCCTCCACAGGCCGGCGACGAGCTGCTTGACGGCCCAGTCCTGCATGGCGGGGCTCATGGCCTCGATCCGGTGGAGGCACAGGCGCGAGGCGATGCCCATCAGCAGGCGGGTGTCGTCCTTCGGCACGGCGCGGATCACCTGAGTCAAGAGCGCGTCGCGCGGCGGCCCAGTGATGTCGTGACGCCGGATCACGCGCTCCATCGCGTCGAGGCACTTGATGACGACGCGCCGCTCGTTGCCGTCGATGACGCGCCCGCTGTGGGCGCGGATCGTGTCCGAGAGCAGGTCGAGCGCCTTCGCACCGCCACACGCACCGATCGCGCTGATCGCGTTCATGTGGTGGGCCACAAGCCCCCTGTCGCGCAGGATCGAGAGCGCGGCGTCGGCAAAGCCAGGCCACTCCAGCGCCCCCATCAGATCCAGGGCCATGTCGCGGTGGCGGTCGAAGACCGGGCGGGCCGCTGTCTCGAGGACCGCCTGGCGGAGCCCCTCGATCTCCGCCAGGCGGCGGAACGCCTCGGCCACCGCCTGCTGTGCCCGGGGCCCGAGCGTCCCATGGACGCGCTGCTCGATGCCAGCGCGCTGCGCCGTCGAGGCGGTCTGCCGCGGCGTGTACTCCGCCAAGATCCACATCGCGTCGATCATCGAGATGTGGCGCGGCGAGGCGAGGGCCGCGGCGACGAGCCCGCGGGCACTCGTGAGGAACCTCGCGATGTCCTCCTCGGAGGCCTCGCCGAGCTGATTGGGCCGCGGCAGCTCGCCCTTGAGCGTCAGCGCGAGCTCCGTCAAGAGCTGCGTCCACTCCGTCTCGCCCGCCTCGTAGCGCCGCTGATGAAGTGAGTCGAGGCGCGCCTTTCGCGCGGAGATCGCCACTCGCCTGAGCGCATCGGGCAAGCCCCAGCCGCTCCAGTGCGACTCCACCATGCCCCACAGAGCCTCGGTCTCCCGGGGCATGTTCTCCAGACTGCCCAGGACACTGCCGAGCAGCTGCGCTCGCGCCTCGGCGGGCTGTCCCCCGATGCGATACGCGAGGATCAGCCTCGCGCGCTCGAGGGCCAGCGGAAACTGCTTGAGACGAATCGCGTCGCGGCACTCCCGGGCGAGGCGCTCCTGCGTGACGGGAGGCAGCTTCTCCGCCCAGGCGGTCGCTTCCGCCGGCGACTCGTCCAGTCCCTTCCGGATCGCCTCGATCACCGGCATGTCGATGAAGCTCTCGAGCTGCTTGAGGAACGCGGAGACAAGCGGCCCCTCCCCTGCGGAGGTGAGAGGACGGAGCGCGGCACCCAGGGCACCGGCCACGGCCACGGGCTCGCTTCCACTGAACCAATCGAGCGCGGCCTGGACAGCGGAGGAGACCTGCTGCTCAGCGAGAAGCCGGCGAATCTGGTCGAGTTCCGACGCCATGGAACGAGGCTAGGGTCAGAGGTGTGGAGTGATCAAGCGCGGTCTGGAACCTTGCAGCCCGGGAGCGAGGATGGCAGACAGGGCGGCATGAGTTCCGATTCGCGTCCGCTGGCACTGGTGACCGGCGCCTTTGGATTCACGGGCGCACACGTCGCCCGGCGGCTTCTGTCGGAGGGCTGGCGCGTGCGCGGGCTGTGCCGGCGGGAGAGCCTGAGCCGGATCCCGAGTCAGGAGGAGATCGAAGTCCATGTGGGGGATCTGGCGACCGGGGAAGGGCTCGACAGCGCTCCGGCTGGAGCCGAGGTGATTGTCCATGCGGGCGCATCGGTGGGGACATCGAGCCGCGCGGAGGCAAACGCGGTCATTGCCCAGGGGACGCGGCGGCTGGCAACGGCGGCCGTGCGGCAGGGGGTTCGCCGCTTCGTCTTTCTGAGCAGCACGGCGGTGTATGGTCACGGCGCACTGACCGACGCGAATGAGGACACGCCGAGACGGCCGGAGGATCCCTACGGCGAGGCAAAGGCCCGGGCGGAGGATGGGCTGATGGCGCTGTCCGGCGCTGGGCACTTGCAGGCCGTGGTGCTTCGGCCGCGGTTGATCTTCGGCGCGGGTGACCGTCACTTCTTGCCGACAGTGTGCGAGGCGCTGAGGCGGCGTCAGGTGGTGCTCGTGGATGGAGGGCAGGCGGTGAATGACATGGTGTGTGTCGACGACGTGGCCGAGGCGTGCGTCCTCGCGATGAGGGCGACCAGTGCCTCCGGGCGAGCCTTCAACGTGACGAGCGGAGAGTCTCTCACCTCCCGCGAGTTCTTTGAGGCGGTCGCGGATCATCACAGGCTGCCGAGGCCGCGGCTTGCCCTGCCCTATGTGCTGGCGTGGCCCTTCGCGCTGATCCTGACGGCGTCCATGCGGGTGCGGCGCGGGCAGACGCGGTCGTACTCGCCATTGACGCGCCTGCGTCTGTTCGGCCTGCCGCATCACTTCTCGATCGAGCGGGCGCGATCCGAGCTGGGTTACGCCCCGGGGCAGCCCTTCCGCGAGTGGCTGGTCAAGGCGGAGACGGAGATCAGCGCGCCTCCGGGCTGAGCGGCTCGCCGAGCTCCAGCCCATCGCAGAGGCTTCGAGCGAGGTCGCGGAGGGAAGCCCTGGAGATGCACGGATCGAGCCGGCGGAGAAGCCGCCGGGCCAGGGGACCCCGGTGGAGAATGATGTCGAGCGCGCGCCGGCACTCGGAGTCGTCCGGCTCGGGCACGCCCGCGGCGATGTGACGCCACAGGTCACCGGCGGTGAGCTCATGGGAGGGCAAACCGAAGTGAGCGAGATAGGCGGAGTCCCGGAGCGGCGTCTCGTCGGCCGTGCGCATGGTGTCGAGGAGCAGGTCCCGGAGAGGTTCTGTGTCCCAGGTCCGCTGAGTGGAGTGGCTTGACCAGCGCTCATCGCACAGTGCCTTGACGGCCTGCACAATGAGATGAGCGACGGCGAGATCGGCGGCGGGACACTCCTGCGCATCGATCAGCCGGATTTCGATGGAGCCCCGCGAGAAGCGGGCAATGGCGCCCCGGGCATTGGTGAATTCGACCTCGAGCACTCCAGCGGGGTCGTGGGGGGCGACATCTCGCCGGATGGGCTCGAAGATGCGCTCGGCGTACTCCTCCTGGGAGAAGACCGGTTCGGGTATGATCAGGCCCATCACCGACGGGATGCGGGCGACGTGCGAGCGGTAGAAGTCCAGGCGATTGTCGAGGAGCCCCGTGAGACGTCCCTCGACAAAGGGGGAAGCGGCAGCGAGAGCGGGGATGATCGGCAGGACAAGCCGGATGGCGGCATGGAGACGGGCAAATTCCTCGTCGCCGTGGAAGGGGAGATTGAGGTGGAGACTCTGCAGGTTAGACCAGCCGTGCCCCTGGCAGCGGAAGATGCGGTCGAAGGTCTGGTAGATGGTACTGCACTCGTGGGGCCAGAGGACGGTCTCTGCGAGTGGATCCATCCAGGGGTGCATGGCGCCGGGCATCAGGCGGGCGCTCAGCGGAGCGAGGATCGCATTGATGGCGCTCACCTCGCGCTGGAAGGCGGCGGCGACACCGGCGAGCCGAGGCGCAGGCTGAGCCACCTTCAGCTCGATCACGTGGAGGGCCAGCTCGTTGGACCAGGCGACATCGCCACGGACGGCCTCGTCGGCCCATTCGCCGGTCGCGGCCCGGAGCACCTGGTCGGCGACAGGCCGGACGTCAAACGACGCGGCATCGACGATCATCGCCTCGACTTCGACGCCGTGCCCCTCGAAAAGGTGGAGTGGCCGCGCGGCCGGGGCGGCCATGCTCAGTGGGCTCCGCGCCGGCGCTCGATCCGCCGCAGGAAGACAGCGAGGATGCGCCGGTAAAGCTCGTCGCCGAGGATGCGATCCTCGCAGCCCGCGTCGATGTTGGGGCAGTCGTTCACCTCGATGACATAGCAGCGGCGGCCGCTCTCTTTGAGATCCACGCCGTACAGACCGTCGCCGATGAGGTTGGCGGCGCGGGTGGCGGTGTGAAGCACATGCGGTGGGACGGTCTCGAGCGGGACCGCTTCGACCTCGCCCCAGCGCATCGCCCCCTGCGGGCCGTGCTTGATGATCTGCCAGTGGCGGTGGGCCATGTGATACTTGGCGGCGAACAGGGGATGGCGGTCCAGCACGCCGATCCGCCAGTCGAACTCGGTGGGCATGAACTCCTGCGCGATGATGAGCTCGGACCGCGCCAGCAGGCGCTCAAGCGCCTCCTCGAGCTCGACCTCGTTCTCGACCTTCGAGACCCCGGCCGAGAACGTGCTGTCCGGCTGCTTGAGGATACACGGGAAGCCGATCTCGGTGCGGATCAGATGGTCGTTGTCCCGGTGCACGATCAGCGTCTTCGGCGTCCGCAGGCCGTGCCGCGAGAGCAGCTCCGCGAGGTAGACCTTGTTGTTGCACCGGAAGATCGACTCGGGGTCGTCGATCACGACGACGCCCTCCGCCGCCGCCCGCCGGGCGAAGCGGTAGGTGTAGGAGTTGAGCTCGGTGTTGTCCCGGATGAAGAGGGCGTCGAACTCCGCGACCCGTCCATAGTCGGAGCGACCAATGACCTCCGCCTCGATGTCCATCTGCGCCGCGATTCGGATGAACCGGTTGATCGCCCGCTGGTCGGACGGGCAGTCGCCATCCTCCGGATTCCACAGGATGGCGAGCTCGTGCGTCAGCTCGCGGCGGCGTGCCACGCTCGGCATGCGCCCGGCGAAGAACTCCTGGGCGAACTCCACGACGTAGGGCCGGTGATCCTCGGGGATCTCGCTCGCCGCCATGGGCCCGATGCTCTCGATCACCCACGCCCTGTCGAAGACGAAGTGAGCCCGCAGGAGCGGGGCCTGGAACAGCGTGAAGAGATGGCGCGCCAGCCGGTCGTGGCGCCGCGCCATGTTCCGGCCGAAGTAGATGCTGAGCGTGAACTCCTTCGACTGCACGGGGTGGAGCGAGCGCTGGATCAGCTCCTCCAGGTCCTCGCTGATGAGCCGGACGATGGAGAGCGACTTCATGTCCTGGAGCGTCGTGATCGACGGGAGCGGACGGTGTCCCCGGGCCGCCGCCAAGAGCGAGACGTAGTACCCGATGCTCTGATAGCGGTACGAGCGGCAGAGGTTGAACACGCGCACCCCCCGCAGCTCGCTGAAACGGCTCTCCGCCAGATAGGCCCGCGCAGGCACGATCTCCACTCCCCGCATTTTCAGCGGCCAGTCCCGCGGGTTGTTCATCACGAGGAGGGCGGATGGCATGGAGGCCTCAGTGGGCCACACTCCGGGGCTCGAGAATCAGCAGGTTCGCGTCAAACGTCAAGATTCCCAGCAGGATCGAGTTGATCAGCCGGTCGATGCTCACCGAGTAGAAGTGAGACGCCGCCAGCGGGTTCGGCCAGAGCGGGTCGGCCAGCAGCACCTCGCGGGTGTCCAGGTCATAGCCACAGAGCACCACAAAGTGCCCCTGCACCTCCCCCCGGACGTCGTCGGGAAGCTGCTGTCGGCCCGTCTCCACCTCACGCATCGCCCGATAGAGATAGGTGGCGCTCAGGCCGGTCAAGATCGGCTTGGAGCGCTTCAGGTGGCGCCGGATCAGGTTCGGAGTGAGGTCCTGAAGGTAGACTTGGCCGCCCCGGTCCAGAAACTCAAGGTAGGTCTCGGAGGCGAGCTTCACTTTGGGATCGGACTTGGCCGCCACCTGGGCCTCGAGCCGGCGCCGCAGGTGCGGGACGTCCCCCTCGAACCACGTCGGATCGAACACCTGCAAATTGTAGGTGTAGATCGTCGCCCGATAGCCCCGGCGCAGGGCGTGGACAGCCAAGGTGACGCCGAGGGTTCCCTCCGTGTCGTGGGGAGCGATGTCGGCGATCACCTCTTCCAGTGGGATTGCATCCCCATAGTAGCCATAGACGGCGTGCAGGCAGGTGGGGCCGCAGGTGTATTCATCGGGCTGAGGCTTCATGGCGAGGTGGAGGCGCGACCGCACGGGAGGGACCCTAACGCCAGACGCCAGAAGCCTCAAGGAATGTCGATCCGGGCGGCACTTTCGACAGGACACCGATGTCGAACGGGGCATGAAAGTGGAGAGCACACCCTCCGACCACGTCTACGTCGTCCTCGGGACGCTCGTTGTACTCGCCGTCTGCGCGGTGCTGATCTGGGGGTCTGGCCAGGCGGGCCAGTACCTTGACGAGCATTTCGTCCGGGGGCCTGCCGCCCGAACCGTTCCGGCCTCCCTCTGACCTTTTCCCCATCCGGCCGCTGAAGAATCCCGCGCAACAGAATCCGCCCTTGTCCGTCCTGTTGGACACGAGGAAGGATGAGTTCGACCCCTTCCCGGCAAACAGGAAACCCATGGCCCCACCCCCTCTCAAGACCCTGTCCGACGCGGACTTGGTCAGTGAACACCGGGCGGGCGATCCTCAGGCGCTGAGCCTGCTCGTCGAGCGCCATCTGGGCGTCGTCTATCTGATTGCCCTTTCGGCCCTCCAGGACCGGGACGCCGCCGAAGACCTCGTCCAGGAGGCCTCTCTGAGAGCCCTCCTGGCGCTGCCTCGCCTGGAAGAGCCCGGGCGCTTCAGCGCCTGGTTCGCCCAGATCGCCCGGAATCTGGCGGTGGACTGGCTCCGAACGGGCCGGCGGTCGTCGCGCGTGACGCCGCTGGTGAGACTCGACGAGGCACTCGACCTGCCCGATCCCCGGTCGGAGGGAGCACGCAGAGCGATGGTGACGCGGCAAGAGGAAGCAGCGGTGCGAGAGGCCCTGTGGCAAATCGAACCTCAGGAGCGCGAGGTGCTTCTGCTGCACTTCGCCGAGGGACTCAGCCAGAGTGCTATCGCCACCCGGCTCGGCGTCAATCGCTCGACTGTGCATCGCCAGCTGAGGCGGGCGCTGGGGTCGCTCCGGGAGGGCTACGACCGCACTCTCGCGGCGATGGCCCCCTCGCTGCGGCTCCGCCGCGAGGCAGCCGCCCGGACGGCCGCTCTGGTCTGCGCGGCAGCCTCTCTTCCCCTGGCGGCGCAGGGGTCGCTGGCGGTCGCGGCGGGCATTCCGGCGGCGGTGGAGTCGGTGGGCTTCCTGACCACGGTCAAGGCGGCGCTGGCCGCCGGAGGCAAGACGATGGCAATGGGTAAGGGAATTCTCGCAACGTTCGTGGCGTCGACGGTGATCTACGGCTCGGTCGAGATGCGGCCGATGGCGCAGGAGACCGGCAGGGTCCGCACTGTCGTGCCACCTGCCACGGCACCGGCAGGGGAAACGGAGGAGTCTCCATCTTCCGTGGTGAACCCAGGATGGCGATCTGTCGCCTGGCCTCCCCCGGTGGAGGGATCCTTCGTCTTCGAGTTCTCGAGCCATGAAATCTCCTTCGATCCTCTCTTCGAGGATCGGCCCCTCATCCGGCCGTTCGGTGGAGGCCAGGGTGGCCGACTGCGCTCCGCAGGGGCACATGCGGCCCCGCTGCCGCCCCTGCCGCCGGTCCCGCCCCTCCC
>JABWBI010000034.1 GCA_013360565.1 Candidatus Sumerlaeia bacterium
CCGGGCGCGGCCCGGCGACGATCACCCGCCGGGCCTGGGGCTGACAGAGCCCGGGGCGCGGCCGCGAGAGATCCGGCCGGCTCAGAATGCCGCTGGCACTCTTGCCGAGGCCGTGAGAGGGTCCGGCTCGTCTCACCACGCTCGACGAAATCCCGAATCCCCGATCAGACCGAGGTGCGCCTTTGAAGCGTCTTGTCCCCGGCTACGCATGGAGCCGCCCGTTCATCTGGAAGAATGCCATCGGCATCGTCCTGTTCCACATCGCGGCGGCTGTGGCCCTGCTCCACTTCACCTGGACCGCCTTCTTCGTCTTCCTGGGGCTGAGCTTCTTGACCGCCCAGATCGGGATCTCGCTCGGATTTCACCGGCTGCTGTGCCATCGCAGCTTCCAGGCCCACCGCTTCATGGTCCGCGCGTTCGCAACCCTCGGCACCCTGGCTCTTCAGGCGGGTCCGATCACGTGGGTCACCATCCACCGGCTGCATCACCAGCGGGCGGATCACGACGGCGATCCGCACAGCCCCAACGACGGGCGCAGCTGGGCCTATGTGATCTGGACGATGTTCAAGCAGCAGGAGGTCTTCGACGAGGAGACCCGCCAGCGCGCCGCCAGAGACCTCTGCGCCGATCCTGTCATGGTCTTCCTCGAGCGCCACCGCATGGCGCTCAACGCCGCCGTCGCGCTCGCGCTGTTCGGCATCGGCGCCGCGCTCGGCGGGATGCCGATGGCCATCTCACTCTTCCTCTGGGGATTCTGCGTGCGAATCCTCTACGGATGGCACCTGGCGTTCTTTGCCAACATGGCGACGCACATCTGGGGCTACCGGAACTTCCAGACGCCCGACAACAGCCGGAATCTCGGCTGGCTCTTCCCCTTTCTGTGGGGCGACGGCCTCCACAACAACCACCACGCCGACCCGCGCAGCGCCTCCTACGCTTGCCGGCGATTCGAGCTCGACGCCCTTCACTGGGTGCTGCTGGGGATGCAGCGGATGGGGCTGATCTGGGGACTCGCGGCCCGTTCCGCCTCCCGGTGAGCCCACGCGCCGGGTCTGATCAGAGCCCGCTGCTCACTCGCACCAAGCGGCCGTGGCCGTGATGTCGAAGTCGATCGCGACCTCGGGGCGAATGAGATCATCCGGACGCCCGGCGTAGGCAATGCCCCAGTCGAAGCGATTGATCTCGAATGAGGCCTGGGCGGTGAGGGTGTCGCCCGCGACAGCGATCGTCGCGGGGAAGGTGATCTCGTTCGTCACGCCGTGGAGATCGAGTTCGCCGGTGACGGCCCACGCGTCGCCGCTGGCCGTGACGGCGGTGGAGTTGAAGGTGGCCGCCGGGTAAGTCTCGACCTCGAAGAAGTCGGCTGTCATCAGGTGGCTGGTGAGGCGGTCGGCATCGGTCCAGGTCGAGCGCATGTCGATCGTCACGTGGATCGCCGCACCTTCGGGGGTCGGCCCGGTGAGGGTGAACGTGCCATCGAACTCGCGGAAGCCGCCTGTGTGGCTGCCGGTGACCTTGGAACCGACGAAGCCGATCGTGGAGCCCTCGGTGATGGTGAAGACAAGGGGGGCGTCCTGTGCCGGGGCGGCGACCGTCAGGGCGAACGCGAGAAGCGAGACGAGCAATGAGTGGGTCATGACGTGGTTCCTTGGGGTAAGATGAGGCGACGACCATCGGGAAGGCCCGCGCGGCGTGTCAAGCGGGAGCGGGCGGCGGTGCCCCGGGATCGGGACGAATCGCCCCCCGTCCGCCTTGACCGGCGGCGGCGGCGAGCGCACGCTTGGCATCGAGAAGCCCGGGAGGTGTCCGCATGGCGAGCGAATCGAAGGTCTGGGTGGCTCAGGGCGTCCACTGCCCGATCTGCCGGGGAAAGCACGACCTGTGCTTCAGCCACGAGCCCGAGGCGGAGGGGACTTACCGTCTCAGCTGTCCGGTCTCCGGGCAGGCACACGACATCGTGCTCCACAGCGAGGCCAAGCCGATGCCGGCGTGTCCGAGTGGCGGCGTCTCGATGGGGCCGGCCGTCGACGGCATCGAGTGAGCGCCGGTCTCACTCCGAGTTGCCGAAGACCTCGTCCCAGGTGATCGGCGGCTCCGCGGCACGGCGGCCCCGTGAGGCCCACCGCACGGCGGACTCCAGCAGATGTCCGCAGCCCGGCGTCATCTCCGGATGGGGACTGAAGAGCACCACACGGCCGTGACGATAGGGGGCCGCCACGATCGCCGGAGTCCCCGGCACGAGGCCTTCGGGCGCGTCGCCCTCGTGGATGTCATCCACGAACGTCGCGAGCGTGGTGAAGGGGGGGAGGTCCTCGGTGCTCGCCGGACTCCACAGCGGGCCGTTCCAATACTGCATCTCGAAGGGTGCGGCGCCCTCCGCCGCCGGCCGCACGCGGAGCATCGCCACGCCGCGTGCCCAGTGCTCGCCGTCGAGAAGCGACGCGTTGACCAGCGGCACCTTGCCCGCGCCCTGAATCATCGCGTAGCCGCCCGCGCAGATGCCGATCGCCCCCATTCCCCCGGCCACGCGCGTCAAGACGTTGCCGCGCCCGAACTTTCCGAGCGCCTGGCACTGGGCGCTCCCGCTGCCTCCGGGGAGAATGAGCACGTCGATCTCGCGCAGCCCCCCCTCCCGGATTGCGGCACCTGAGATCTCGCACACCTCGACACCCTCGGCGGAGCCGAGCACGGCGAGGCATCCCTGAAGACTCTCGGGCATCGCGTCGTCGGCGAGGATCGCGACACGGAGGGGAGCGGGTTGGGCCCAGGGCGAGGTCACGAGGCCACAGGCCAGAGCGAGCGAAGCGAGCGCGGGGCGCAAGACTCACCTCCCATGAGTGCAGACCGTCGATGCTGGAGTCTCCTACACTGGCACATGGAAACAGGCAATCGCCACGGTGTGGGACGAAGTCTGTCCCTGGACTGGAGAAATCGACCCGGGAGCAAGTCGAATCCTGGAAAACCTGGACACATTGACTGTCGCGTCCCTCGCACCGATTCCGAAAAGAAGAGCAGCACTCACCGCCTCCCCCGGCGGCAAAGGAGGAACACCCATGGAGATCAACCCCCTTGCGCAGATCATCCCGATGATCGCCCGGCTTCAGAGTGAGCCTCCACCGTCGGTCGACCGCAGCCAGAGCAAGGTGGCCGAGGCTCTGCCGCTGAGCATGAGCGCCAGCGACTTCACACGCGCATCGAAACCGGCCTCCTTGAAGATTGTCGACGTCTACGTCTGACCAAGGCCCCCCGCCGGGAATCTCCGGTTGGGATTGACCCCCTCTCGACCCTCGCGGATCATCCGACCGGAACATCTTCGCGTGGAGCACCCCTCCGGCCGTGAGATGGTACTCGCTTCTCCTCATGCCATGCACCGCCCTGGGATTGACCGCGATTGACTGCGGCGTCGCGGCGGCGCCTGCCCTCGTTCCCGTCTTCGAGCAGATCACGCTCGACGAGGCGACGCCGGAGATCACCGTGACGCTCCTGTCGCCTCCCGGCACGCCGCTCAATCCGCGCCCGGTCATCCTGACGGCTGGACTCCTGAGCGCGGAGAACGTCCATCCCTCGCTGATCGGATTCCTCGAGGAGGGCTACACCCTCGCGGGCCACTACGCCGACTATCCACCGGACCCGGACCCGGCGCGCCGGCCTGTCTGGATCTTCTGGGACGCTCGACTCGCCCATGCCTACACGCTTCTGGCCTCTCGCGCCGGCACGGACGCCGGACGCGTGATCGACTACCTGGAATCGCGGCCCGACCTCGACGCCACGCGTGTCGGCTGGCTCGGGCTCTCGACCTCGGGCATCATCGGCCTCGCCGCCATGACCCAGGAGCCGCGCCTGCGCGCGCTCGTGGCCTTCGTGGCGACGGGTTCCTACCGCGAGTGGTTTGGCACGTGGTTCGAGAACGGGACGTGGCAAGGGACCGAGACGGAGATCTGGCCCGAGACCGAAGCTCTCCTGGACGCGTGGGATCCGATCCTCCACGTCGCCGGCCTCGCTGGGCGGCCGGTGCTTCTGGTGTGCGGCGAGGATGACATCTACGTCGACCCGCGCACGGCGCGGGCGTTTGCCGACGCCGCGCGGCCGCACTACGCCGCCGCGCCCGATCATCTCCAACTCGTCATCTACACCGCGACGGGACACATCCTCCCGCCCGGTGTCATCGAGATGCACACAGGCTTCTGGTTCGGGCTTCACCTCAGGGACGAGCCGATGGAGGCTCCCTCTGGCCTGACATTTGGCGCGTGGAAGCAGTCCACGGAGCTTGACGGCCGGGGCAAACTGGGGCCTGTGATCTCCCACACCATCACCGGGGGGATTGATCGTGGGACGGACTCTCCGCTCGCTCGCCGGGCTGATTCTCCTCACGGGCTGCGTGGCAGGCCCTCGAAGCCCGGCTGCCCCTCAGGAGGCTCCCACCGTGGAAGAGATCACGGCGAGAATCGACGATCTCTACGCCCCGTTCGGCGCGCCAGGCGCCCCGGGGGCCGTTGTCGCCCTGTTCCAGAGTGGAGAGCCTCTGATCGTTCGCTGCTTCGGCTTGGCCGATGTCGCGCGAGGTGTCCCGGTCACACCGGAGACGAACTTCCGTCTGGCGTCGATCACCAAGCAGTTCACCGCGGCCTGCATTCGCCTCCTCGAGCAGGAGGGGCGACTCTCACTCGACGAGCCGGTGGGGCAGTACCTCCCGGAGCTGGGCGCGCCCGGCGAGCGCATCACCATCCGCCATCTCCTGACGCACACCTCGGGCATTGTCGCCTATGAGGACCTTCTCTCCCCCGATCATGCCGAACAGCTGCACGACGCCGATGTGCTGCACCTCGTCGCGGCGAGCCCCGAGATTCACTTCGAGCCGGGGACGGACTACCGGTACAGCAACACGGGCTACGCCCTGCTCGCGCTGATCGTCGAGCGGGCGTCGGGAGAACGGTTCGCCGACTTCCTCGAGGCGCGGATCTTCCAACCTCTCGGGATGGGCAACACGGTGGCCTACGAGCGAGGCCGCTCGGACGTGCCTCACCGCGCGTATGGCCACCGCCGCCGTGAAGGCCGGTGGGAGATGGCCGACCAGAGCCGCACAAGCGCGGTGCTCGGCGACGGTGGAATCTACTGTTCCGCCGTGGATTACCTCCGGTGGGACGAGGCGCTCTACACGGATCGGCTGCTCCCCTCCTCGGTTCTCGAGGAGATGTGGACGAACAACCGGTTGCCCGATGGGACGGTGACGGAATACGGCCACGGGTGGCGGATCGACGAGCGACGCGGCGAGCGCGTGATCCACCACAACGGAGGGACCATCGGGTTCGCCAACGCCGTTCGCCGCGTGCCCGGGCGCCACATGACGCTGCTCGTGCTCTCCAACCGGAGCGAGACCTCCGCGCGCGAAAGCGCAGATGAGCTGCTCGACTGGCTTCTCAGTCGCCCGCCACTCGCCGCAGCATCCGGCCCGCGCGGACACCGGTGAACTGCCCGTTCTCACGCACGATCCGTCCATTGACAATCACGAGATCGAATCCCTCGGCGAGGAGATGCGGCTCTTCGAAGGTGGCGAGATCGCGGACGGCCGCCGGGTCGAACACGAGCACATCGGCCGCCATGCCCGGAGCGATGCGGCCGCGGCCGGCCAGATCGATCGTCTCGGCAGGCAAGGAGGTCATCTTCCGGATGGCCTCTTCGAGAGAGAGAAGCCCGCGCTCGCGGACATGGTCGCGGATGATGCGAGCGAACGTCCCGTAGCCGCGCGGATGCCGCATGCCGGGGCTCCCGTCCGAGCAGATCATCACGTGGGGATCGACCAGG
This sequence comes from Candidatus Sumerlaeia bacterium, assembly GCA_013360565.1. Classification (GTDB taxonomy): domain Bacteria; phylum Sumerlaeota; class Sumerlaeia; order JABWBI01; family JABWBI01; genus JABWBI01. The sequence continues at coordinate 5,803 of JABWBI010000034.1, forward strand.
AGGCGATCCTGCAGCTCCTGGTCCATGACGAAGTACGCGCCGCTCGCCCGGCCGGGGCGAATGTCGTCGATGAGCACATCCTCGAAGGGTTTGCCGAGCTCCTCGGCGACCTCCGCCAGCGTGCGGCCCGTCCACTGTCCCGACGTGAAGAGCGTCGCCTCCGGACCGTTGCGGAGCGTGACGCGCTCGCGCAGGTGGGCCTCGAGGTCCTCCCGCCGCGTCGCCACGGCCTCGTCGAAGTCGTTCGGCGGCAGGGCCCAGTCGGGGAAGACGATGCCGATGCCCGTGTGGCTCGCCAGGTAAGGATAGATGTCCGCGGTCACCTGCATTCCGCTTTCACGGGCCTCGTCGAGCAGCGCGAGGATCTCCTCGGCCCGGGCTGCCCCGTGACCGTAGACGACCTTGATGTGTGAGACATGCGCGGCGGCGCCTCCCCCGCGGCACTGGTCGAGGAGTTCCCGGATCGAGGCCTCGATCGTGTCGTCGTCCTCGGTGCGCATGTGACTCATCACGACGCCCCCGCGCTCTCCGACGGGCCGCGCAACCGTCACCAGCTCTTCCATGCTCGCGGGCCGGCCGCCGTTGTACTCGAGCCCCGTGGTCAGGCCGAAGCAGCCCACCTCCATCGCCTCGGCCACGAGCTCCCCCATCCGCGCCAGCTGATCCGGCGTCGCATCGGGTGCGAGACCAGCCCCGGAGGCCTCCCGGACCGTGGCGTGGCCGACGAAGAGAGCCACATTCGGCCCTGGCTCGGCGGCATCGACGGACGCCATCCACGCGGTGAGATCGCGCAGCCCGGGGCTCTCGCCGTCCTGCCCAAGGCAGATCGTCGTCGCCCCCATCGCCAGGAAGTTCTCGAACCCCGGCGTCTCGAGCGGGCTCCCGTGGGAGTGCGTGTCGATGAAGCCCGGCGTGACGCAGCGGCCCGAGGCATCGATGACGCGGTCCGCGGCCACGTCTCCCAGGTCCCCGAGGGAGGCGATGCGATCACCCTGGATCAGCACGTCGGTGATCCGGCCAGGCGCTCCGGTGCCGTCGATCACGGTGCCGCCCCGGATGAGAAGCATGGGGGCCTCCGTCTCCTGAGCGTGGGCCGATGCGGTCAGGACGGCCAGCAGGGCGAGCGATGCCGGACACTTCATCAGAGAGCTCCCAGAGTGATGTAGATGGCGAGAGTGAGGCTGGCCGCGATGAGCGCGTAAGGCATCTGCGTCCGAACGTGGTCGATGTGGTCGCTGCACGAGGCCATGGAAGACACCACCGTCGTGTCACTGATCGGCGAGCAGTGGTCGCCGAAGACTCCGCCCCCGAGCACGGCGCTGACGACGAGCGGAATGGACACCGGATCGCCGTGCGCCGCGTAGGAGGCGGCGAGGGGAACGGCCAGGGGCATCATGATCGCGAAAGTCCCCCAGCTGGTCCCCGTCGAGAACGCGATGAAGCAGGAGACCACGAAGACCACCGGGGCAATGGCGCCGGGAGACAGGTGGGGCTGCGCCATCTCCGCAACCCAGTTCCCCGTCCCCAGCGCATTGCAGGTCATCCCGATCGCGAAGGCGAGCATCATGATGGTGGCGAGCGGCACGAGACCGCCTGCGCCCTTGAACGACAGATCGACGATCTCCTGAACCCGGAAGATCCTCTGCGCCCACATGGCGACCGCCGCCAGCGCGAGGGCGAAGAGGACGGCCCAGAGCACGGCGAGTGACCCCGAGGCCTCGTTGAGGAGCGCCATGAATTTCGCAGGGAAACCGGCGCCCGCGGGGACACCGGCCAGACCGGGCCAACCGGTGATGAGGATGCCGACGGGGACCATGGCGACCATCGCGATCAGCGGCAGCAGCAAGTTGCGCAGCCGGGGCGGCACTCCCTCCTTCGCCGGGATGCTGATGACTTCCGCGTCGACAACGGGCATGGCCCCATCGCGGAGGACCTTGCCCTCAACGCGTGCCCTGCGCTCGGCCGCGCGCATGGGGCCGATCTCCCAGCCGGTGAGAATCGTCAGGAGGACGAGCAACACCGAGAGGATGGCGTAGAAGTTCAGCGGGATGGCCGCGACGAAGACAGTGAGGGGGCCCTGATCGCCGAGGTGGCCCGCCGCGGCCTGGGTGGCCAAGAGGGCGAGGACAGTCGCGCCCCAACCGTTGAAGGGCAGCAGGATGCAGACGGGCGCGGAGGTGGAGTCGCAGATGTAGGCGAGCTTCTCACGCGAGATTCTGAGCCGGTCGAACAGGGGGCGCGAGACCGTGCCGACGACGAGGCAGGTGATCGTGGACTCTATGAAGACGCCCAGGCCGACGATCCAAGCCATGAGCTGAGCGCCGCGACGCGTGTGCGCCCACTTCCACCGGCCCACCCAGGCAACGAAGCCGTCGACCCCGCCGCTCCGCTGCATGAGAATGAGAAGCGAGCCCATGAGCATCGTGAAGAGGATGACGCGCGTCTGCCACGCCTCTCCGAAGACGTTCACCAGGCAGGCGATCGCATCCGCGGTGCCCTTCAGCGGGTTTCCGCTGGCAGCGATGATCCACCCCGACCAGACTCCCGCCAGGAGAGAAAGCACGACCTGGCGCGTCGCGATGGCCAGCGCGATGGCGAGCACGGGGGGAAGAACCGAGAGCCAGCCGTGATCCATTCGGAGTCCCTATCCTCCAGGGGCTGTGACTCTCAGATTCGATGCCGGACTGTCAACGAGGCAGGGGCTGAAGGCCGACGGCCTCGAGATGACTCTCGTCGCCCGCTCCGTTCATCTCCCAGTAGGGCATCCGCGCGGTCCCGGTGAGCTCGAGCGTCTCGCTCTGGCCGAACTCATAGCGGATGATGCGATGGGGATACGCCTCCTCGACGAAATAGGTCCGCGGTGGCTGATCAGGCACACTGAGCTCGTAGACGGTGACGTCGAATTCCCCCGCCGGCACTTCGATCCGCGCGGTCCCCTCGCGCCGAGTCAGCAGGGCCTCCTCCCAGTGAAGCGCCCGGTGGTGGAGCCGGCGGAGAAAGGCGCTCTCGATGAGTGAGATCATCTCGGTCTCCCCCGGCTGCAGACGCGGCCCGCGCAGGCCCCGGAGCTGAATGAAGAGCGCGTCTTCGGCCACGGCATCGGGCCGTGGGTCCAGGGGGATCTCCCCCGACTCCCCCTGGAAGTAGCTTGCGATGCGGGTCTCGATTCGATCCGCGTGGAAGCGCATCTCCTCGAAGACGTGGCCACACCACTCGGCGACCGAGCAGGTGATCTTGACAGGCGAGAAGTCGGCGCTCCGCGTGAAGACGGAGACCATGGTGTTGTAGTCGTAGACCCCGGTCTGGAAATCCCGGATCAGGTTGAGCTTGAGCGCCTCGAACGTGTCGCCGGGGGCCGCCGCGGCGTCGTCCACCTTGACGAACTGCGACGTGCTGAAGGGCTCGGTGACGTAGATCATGACCGCCTGACCCAGACGCGGCTCGCCGTAGCGGTTGACCGTCAGCCGGTATCCGCTGATCTCCGCCTGACCGTCCTGCCAATGCTGCTCGAACGTCGGGGCGGCGGATGACGCCGCCGCCGTCAGGCACACTGCCGCGAGAGCGCTCAGTCGCATGGTGGGACTCCTCATCGTGATGGCACGACTCTATCAGGAGATGGCCGAGGTGTCCATGCGGCACCACGGTGATTCCCGCTTTCCCCCGCGCCGTCTCCCGGCTACGATCCCGTGTCCTCAACTCTCATCGGGAGCCTCCACCGTGAAACCCACTCTCACCGAACTCCTCGCCATGGGACTGTTCGCCGTCACCAGCGCTTCGGCGCAGGATCACGTCCTCGAGAGGCTGAACAGCTCCCCTCGCCACCACGAGTGGACCGACGTCGACCAGGGTGAGCGTCGAGTGCGCAGTTTCGTCGTGTACCCGGAAGTCCCGGGCGAAGCGACGGCGGTGCTGGTCATTCACGAGAACAAGGGGTTGACCGACTGGGTGCGCGGCGTCGCCGATCAGCTGGCGGAGGCCGGATTCGTCGCCATCGCTCCCGATCTGCTCTCGGGCATGGGGCCAGGCGGGGGGAACACCGGCGCGTTCGATTCCGCCGATGCCGCGACGCAGGCGATCTACGCCTTGGATCAGGCACAGGTGACGGCGGATCTCCAGGCCGCTGCGGACCATGCGCTGTCGCTGCCCGCCTGCAACGGCACCCTGGTTGTCGCCGGGTTCTGCTGGGGCGGCGGGCAGGCACTCCGGTTCGCCGCAGACCGGACGGATCTCGCGGCCGCTTTCGTCTTCTACGGCTCCGCGGAGCTGACCGGCGACGAAACCGGGCGCATCGCATGCCCAGTGTACGGCTTCTACGGCGGCAACGACGCGCGGATCAACGCAACCATTCCGGGAACGGAGGCCCAGATGGCGGCTCACGGCCGGACATTCGAGCCGGTGATCTATCCGGGCGCAGGCCACGGCTTCATGCGCGCCGGAGAAGGCCCCGAGGCCTCGGAGGAGAACCGGCATGCGATGGACGAGGCGTGGGACCGCTGGCTGGAGCTCCTGCGCGAGCTCTGACGCTCAGGCGGGCCGCCTCGCCGGGAACTTGGTCTCGACGTACTCGTCAATGAGACGCTGAAAAGCCTCCGCGAGCTGCTCGGGCGAGCCCTGCAGGGAGGTGAACTTCTCTCCGTCGATGTACACGGGGCAAGTCGGCGCCTCACCCGTTCCTGGGAGCGAGATGCCGATGTTGGCCGCCTTCGACTCCCCGGGCCCGTTCACCACGCACCCCATGACCGCCAGCGTGAGAGTCTCGACGCCCTCATGCACCCGGTGCCACTCGGGCATCTTGTCGCGGACATAGCCTTGGATCTGCTCGGCGAGCTCCTGGAACGTCGTGCTGGTGGTCCGCCCGCAGCCCGGGCACGCGGTGATCGACGGGGCGAAGGAGCGAAGCCCCAAGGCCTGAAGGATCTCCTGGGCCGCATGGACCTCTTCGCGGCGGTCCCCCCCTGGCCGCGGCGTCAGCGAGACGCGGATGGTGTCGCCGATGCCCTCGCTCAGGAGCACGCCCATCGGCGCGGCCGACCAGACGATGCCCTTGAGGCCCATACCGGCCTCGGTCAACCCGAGGTGGAGTGGCTGGCGCGTCTGCCGGGCGAGCTCGCGGTAGATGGCGATGAGGTGCCGCGGGCTCGATATCTTGCACGAGATGATGATCTGATCGTCCCGGAGTCCGCAGTCGAGTGCCATCTGCGTCGACTCGAGGGCTGAGATCAGCATGCACTCGTTGATGATGTCCTGGGAGTCCCGGCCGAGCGCGCGGCCAGTGTTCTCCTGCATCTTGCGCACGACGAGATCCTGATTGAGCGAGCCCGCATTGACGCCGATGCGCACCGGCTTGCCGTTGTCCCGGGCAATGGCGCAGATGGCGGCGAAGTTCTCATCCCGGCGGCGCCCGGCGCCGACGTTTCCCGGGTTGATGCGGTATTTGTCGAGCAGGGCGGCCGTCCGGGGGAACTTGGCCAGCAGAGTGTGCCCGTTGAAGTGGAAGTCGCCGATGATCGGAGCGGTGATACCCTCACCGCGCACGCGCCCGGCGATCTCCGGCACGGCGGCGGCAGCCTCGTGGGTGTTCACGGTGATGCGCACGAGCTCTGAGCCTGCCTGGGCGAGATCGATGATCTGACGCGCCGTGGCGATGACGTCGGCGGTGTCGGTGTTCGTCATCGACTGGATGACGATGGGCGCGCCGCCTCCCACCTGGACATGGCCGACCTGGACACCGACGGTCTCATGGCGCTGCGGGGCGTCCACGCCTCAGCTCCCGCTGCCCGTGAGCCGCCACCAGTTCGCGATGATGTCCTTCGCAAACACGGTGACCATGAGCGCGATGATGAGGGCGAAGAAGAGCGCATAGACCCGCTCGAGGACCGGAAGCGGGATCGGGCGCCGGCGCAGACTCTCGATGATGTTGATGATGCAGTGGCCCCCGTCGAGTATCGGGATGGGCAGAATGTTCATGATGGCCAGGAGAACATTGAGCAGCCCCGCGAACCACAGGAACTCCTCCAGACCGGCGGTCGAGCTCTGGTAGCTCATCACGAAGATCTGGACCGGCCCGCCGACATTGTCGCCGACCTCCTGCAGGGAGAGCTGGAGCGTGAGCATCTTCCACAGAAATGAGTAGGTCAGCTCGGCGAAGAGGAGCACACGCCCGGCGGAGAACGCGAGGGCTTCGCCGAGGTTCAGTCGCACCTCGGTCCCCTCTTCGACGGGGAAGCCCGGCTGGAAACCGAGCGTCCAGCGGCCACGTTCGGTGACGTAGTCCTTGAACTCGGCCGTCAGAGTGACGGTGAATGCCTCGCCCCCACGCAGCACCTGCACCTCCACGGGTTCCCCTGAGGCGGCTTCGAGCGGAGCCTGAAGGTCCATCCAATGGGTGACTGGGATCCCGGCGATGGCGGTGATGAGGTCCTCCACCCGCAGCCCGGCCCGCTCCGCGGGACTGTTGGGAAAGAGGCCGGCAATCAGCGGCGGCGTCGTGTCGAGCAACTGCGTCAGCCACTCCTCCTCGGTCCGGGGCGGGTCCTCCCAGGTGAGGGTGTGGTGCTGGCCGGCGCGCTGGACCTCGACCTGCACCGGTCTTCCCGCCTGAGCGATGAGCGCGGCGAAGTCCTCGAACGACTCGACGGGCTGACCCTCCACCGCGACGACGGTGTCACCCCGCTGAAACCCAGCCGCCGCCGCCGGCGAGTCCGCCCCGACCCATCCCACGACAGGTGGCACCGGCGGCGGCACCCTGAGGCCGTAAGTCATGGCGACGAGGGTGAAAAGGAGAACCCCGAGGATCACGTTGTTGATGACTCCGCCGGAGAAGACGAGCAGGCGTTTCCAGAGCGCCAAGTCCTTCATGGCCAGCGACGACTCGTACACCGCGCTCCGGACAAACTCCTTGGTCATCCCCTGGCGCGCGACCGCCTCGCGCCGCTCCTCCTCCTCGCGCTCCTCTTCGAGGGCCGCGACCATGCCCTTGATCTTCACGAAACCTCCCAGAGGCAGGGCGCGGATGGAGTAGATCGTCCCTCGCCACTCCCGGGCGATGAGGCGCTTGCCGAAGCCGATCGCGAACTCCTCGCACCCGACGCCGAACCACTTGGCCCACATCAGGTGGCCGAGCTCGTGGATCGCCACCGCCACGGAGAACATCAGGATCATCCCGACCCAGCCGGTGAGGCTCGTGGGCAGATTGACGAGCGGGATCAGAGGCGAGATGAGCACAGAGACTCGACCTCCTGGCGCGCCCAGCGGTCGGCCTCGAGGATCTGCTCGAGTCCAGGCGAAGGCGTGGGGGGGTGAGCGTCGAGCGTGCGCGCAATGAGCTCGGAAATGTCGAGGAGCGCGATGTCCCCGGCGAGGAAGCGGGCGACAGCGATCTCGTTGGCGGCGTTGAGCACGGCCGGGGCAGTGCCACCCATCGCGATGGCTCTGCGCGCGAGGGCGAGACAGGGAAACCGCTCTTCGTCCGGCGGCTCGAACGTCAATTGGCCGATGGAGGCGAGATCGAGGCGGGGGACGGGGCTGGGGTGCCGATCAGGCCAGGCGAGGGCGTTGAGAATGGGCAGATACATGTCCGGGACAGAGAGCTGGGCGATCACGGAACCGTCGAGGAACTCCACCAGCGAGTGGACGATGGACTCGGGGTGGACAACGACGTCGATCTGCTCGCCGGCGAGGCCGAAGAGGTGATGGGCCTCGATGATCTCGAGCCCCTTGTTCATCATCGTGGCGGAGTCGATCGTGATCTTCTCGCCCATCTGCCACGTGGGGTGAGCCAGGGCGTCGGCGCGAGTCGCGCGACGCATCGCGTCGAGCGTGGCGCGGCGGAAAGGCCCCCCTGAGGCCGTGAGAATGATGCGCCGGAGCGAGGCGGGCGCGTGGCCGGCGAGGCACTGGAAGACGGCCGAGTGCTCCGAGTCGATGGGGAGAATCCGAGCCCCCCGCCGTGCCGCCAGCGCTGTCACGATCCCCCCGGCGCAGACAAGGACTTCCTTGTTGGCCAGCGCGAGGGTGCGCCCGCGCTCAAGGGCGGCCAGCGTCGCCGGCAAACCGACGGCGCCGACGGTGGCCGTGAGCACCGTGTCGACCTCATCGAGCGTGGCCGCGGCCGTCAGCGCCTCGGGGCCATACACGGTCAATGGACGCTCGACGGCGGGCAGCAGTGACTCCCAGGCCTCGCGGGCGCCTTCGCAGGTCAGCCCGGCCAGCGCAGGCCGGAACTCCCGGACCTGCCGGGCGAGGACCTCGACGCTGTTGTGAGCGACGAGCGCCCGCACCTGGACGCGCTGTGGCCCGAGGTCACGGACCACATCGAGCGCGCGGGTCCCGATCGACCCAGTGGATCCGAGAATGGCGATGCGATTCGGAGTCGTCATGACGGGGCTGCACTCTAGGCGAGGGGGCGAGCAGGTGCCAACGGGATTCTGGCCGGTCAGAGCTGGACCTTGGCCTGGAGACGGACCTGGCCCGGCTGGGATGGCAGGCGCTCGACGAGTGCGACGGGCTGGCCCCGGGCATCCAGGGCGAACAGCCGCGTGGCGGCCATGGCTTCGATCCCGATGCCCCGGGCCTCAATGGATGCCTCGGCGCCGTTGCGCAGGCGCCGGGTCGCCTCGTCACCGACCATGACAGATGGGATGTCAGGAAAGGCATCGGGGATGGGAACCAGCCGGTCGCCCAAGAGGTCGGCATCCCGCTCGAGGTCTCCGAGCGCCACGGCCTCCTCGAGCCGGAAGCGGCCCACCTGGGTCCGTGCGAGCGTACTGAGATGGCCGCCACAGCCGAGCGCCTGCCCCAGATCGTGGGCCAAGCTGCGGACGTAGGTGCCTGGAGAGACTAAGCAGTGGAAGTGAACGTGCGGCGGCTCCCACCGATCGAGGACGAAGAGGGTGACGGTCACCTCCTTGGGCTCGGCGACAATGACCTCCCCGGCCCGGGCGTACTCGTACAGTTTCTTCCCGGCGATCTTCTTCGCCGAGTAAGGCGGCGGGACCTGCTGAATCTTGCCGCGCAGGAGGCTCATGGCCGCGTCGATCCCCTCCGCGTCGAGGTGATCGATCGCCCCCTGTGACGTCACCTCCCCTTCGCCATCATAAGTCGTGGTGGCTGAGCCCAGTGTGACCGCACCATGGTAGGCCTTGTCCGAGCCGGTGACGTACTGTGCCAGCTTCGTCGCCTTCCCAAGAGCGAGCACCAGGACCCCGGTGGCAAAAGGATCAAGGGTCCCTGTGTGCCCCACCTGCTGCTGGTTGGCGACGCGGCGCACGACGTCGACGACATCATGACTGGTCATTCCCGCCGGCTTGTCGACGTTGAGGAAGCCGTTGAACTCCGGCGGACGTCTGGGTGGTTTTCGGCGGGGCATGAACCCACGCCCATCGCACAGACCGACCGAGGTCTGCCACTCAAAAGAGAGCGGCCCTGCCGAGGCAGGGCCGTGTCAAGTCATGAGGTCGCGGACTTCGGCTCAGAGTGCGAGCACGGCGGCGTAGTCGATGCCGTCTGAGACCTTCTGGCTCCGGAAGATGTTTCCCTGGCTGATCGTGCCGTTGGTTGGGTCATAGGGCCGGTAGAAGGTGTACGGGGGGGTGTTGCCGTTGTCTGTGTTCCGATCAGGACCGGGCGAATACAGGATGTAACTCCCACCGGCGACACGGGCTGCGGTCGGAACGAAGGAGACGGCAAAGTACGGAACGTTCCAGTAGATGAATCGCATGTTCAGGTGCGAGGCCCCGCCTCCAAAGGCGCCCGTCGTCAAGAATCCCGATTGCATGGGGTCGCTCTGGTTGGCGAAGGGATCAAAGGGGAGTGATGTGATGTAGGCGACGGGTGTCGTGGTCTGCGTGCCGATTCGAGAGTGAAACGGCGGCTCCGTCAGAGTTCCCCACATCGCGCCTGTCGCGTGAGCTTCAAAGGGCGGAGGCAGCTGATTATAGTCGATGGCGTAAGCCTCGATCGCGGTCGTGAGCGACCGCATGTCGGCCTTGGCCCGGCTGACCTTCGCCCGCGTCTGGGCCTCGAGGAAGTTCGGAACCGCGATGGCCGCCAGGATGGCGATGATCGCGACGACGATCAGG
>JABWBI010000358.1 GCA_013360565.1 Candidatus Sumerlaeia bacterium
TCGCGCCGCGCCCGCCGCTCGGACACCGGCGGCTCGCCGTCCTCGGCCACCTCGTCCTCACCGCGCGGGAAAAGCCGGGTCCGCAGAGCCTCGAGCTCGTCTCCGTGCTCGCGCCACATCCGGACGATGGCGTTGTAGACGCCGCGGGCCTCGGCCCTGTGCGCGCCCGGTTGGCTGACCCAGGCGTCGAACTCGGGATTGCTGAGGAAACCGAACTCGATCACCGCCGAGGGGATGTCACTGAACATCACGAGAGGATGCTCGCTGAGATAGTGTGGAAACTCTTCGCGGTGGTGGACCTGAGTCTCGACCTCCTCCCGGAGGATATCCGCGAAAGCCCGCTCGAGCGGCTGATCCTGACCCTGCGAGTCCGTGGGCCAGATGAGGACCACGACGCCGTCGGCCGTCCGCCGCGGGGCCGAGTTGTGGTGCAGCGCCAGGAACAGGTGCGAGCGCGAATCGACCGCCTGCTCGACGCGGGCGCCGAGCTCCTCCGAGCGGCCCGTCCCGGTGAACGTCACGCGCTGATCGTCGCGACGCGTCAGATGCACCTGCGCACCGCCGCGCCGGAGATAGTGATAGAGCTGACTCGCCACGAGCGAGTTCAGGTCGCCCTCGACCACGCGGCTGCGGATGCCCCGGGCGCTGCCGCTGTATCCCTCTGTGTGGCTGCTGCCGCCGTGGCCGGGGTCGATCGTGATCGTCAGCCCGCGCAGCGGGCGGCTCCCCTCCGCCGGCTCATAGGGGACCTCGGCGTCGAGCGGGATGACAGCCGCGCCCGCCAGCGAGGCGAGTCCGGCGAGCAGGGCGGTGATCAGGCGGAGGCGAATCATGGCGAGGACATCCTTCCGGGCGAGGGCCTGGACCCACCCTGCCACGGTCACCGGCGAAGTCAACCGTGCCGCGGGGAACTCCGCTCTTGACACGCCCTGCGCTTGACCCCAAAAGGCTCCACCAGTCTCTGGGAATCTCACCGCTGCGGAGGGTCTTGCTGGGATGTACGTGCCGAGAAAGGTCTTCTTCACCAAGGGCGTCGGCGTGGCCAAGGAGAAGCTGTCGAGCTTCGAGCTCGCCCTGCGTTCCGCCGACATTGCGCAGTACAACCTCGTCCGCGTCTCGTCGATCTTTCCCCCCAAGTGCAAGATCATCTCCAAGAAGGAGGGACTGCCCCACCTCAGTCCCGGCCAGATCGTCCACGTCGTTCTCGCCGAGACGGCCACCAACGAGCCCTATCGCCAGATGGCCTCCTCCGTCGGCGTTGCGATCCCGAAGGACCGCTCGACCTACGGCTACCTCTCCGAGGTCCACGACTTCGGGCGCAACGAGGTCGACGCCGGCGACTACGCCGAGGACCTCGCCGCGCAGATGCTCGCCACCATTCTCGGCGTCCCCTTCGACCCGGACTCGTCGTGGGACGAGCGCAAAGAGATCTGGAAGATCTCCGAGAAGATCGTCACCACGCGCAACATCACCGAGACCGCAAAGGGCGACCGCAAGGGCCGCTGGACGACCTGTATCGCTGCCGCCGTTCTCATCCCGTGACCGGCGCGGAGTCTCACTCCGCTCTGCCGCCCTTCCTCGGCCTGACGGGCAACGAGGCCGACGCCGGCTTCGCCCGGTTTCATCTTCTCCCGGTCCCCTATGACGGCACCTCGCTCGAGCGCTCGGGCGCGCGCCACGGCCCCGAGGCGATTCTGCGCGCCTCGCGCCTGCTCGAGCGCCACGACGAGGAGCTGATGATGGACCCGTCACGGCTGGGCATCGCGACGGCTCCTCCCATCACAGCCGGGGTCGGGGGGCCCGAGGCGCTGCTCGAGCGAGTGCACCGCACGGTCGCGCAGATGCTCTCGGCAGGGAAAACGCCGATTCTGCTCGGGGGCGAGCACGCGATCACAGCGGCGGCGGGGGAGGCGGCTCTGGCGGCGGCACCCCGGCTGACGCTGCTTCACATCGATGCGCACGCGGACCTGCGGGAGAGCTGGCAGGGGTCGATTCACAGCCATGCGTGTGCTCTTCGCCGGCTGAGCGAGCGCACCCACCTGGTCTCGGTCGGGCTGCGGTCGGTCGCGGCGGAGGAGATACCGCTTCTGTCGCGGGACAATGTCCGTGCGCACCTGATGCACGCGGTGCGCCGCCGGCCTTTCAGCGAGGCGGTGACGGAGATCAGCGAGGCGGTGCGGCGGCACGTCTACATCAGCATCGACCTGGACGCGCTGGATCCGTCGATCATGCCGTCGGTGCCCCGGCCGGAACCGGGCGGGTTACTGTGGTGGGAGCTGCTGGCAATCTTGCGGGCGGTGATCGCGCGGTCGATGGTGGTGGGAGTGGACGTGGTCAACCTGGCTCCGGTGGCTGGTCTGGAGGCGCCGAACCGTCTGGGGGCGCGTCTGGTGCAGAAGATCATCGGCTACATTGCCAAGTGCCAGGCGTTCTGGCGCCCCGGCGGCGGGGCCGACGACGCGCCGACGGTGCCCGTGAGCCGCTGAGCGGGCACGCTTTTTCCCGTGACACGGCGCGTCCCCGCTGCCAAATTCCGGCCCGCCATGCTCCGCCGAACGCTCCTCTTCGCCGTCGCCGCGGCCTCTCTCACCGGCTGTGGTCTCTTTGTGCGCAAGGTCGATGTGCGCTACAACCCGAATTTCCCGCGCCGGCCCGAGGGCGCGCAGGTTGACCTCTGGGTCGGTGAGACCTCAAGGCCCAACATCCCCATCGCCGTCATCAGCTCCCGCCGCACGGCTGAGCGCTCGCGCGAAGCCCGGGAGGCGCAGATCGAGGAGCTCCGCGAGCGCGCCCGCCGCATGGGTGCCGACGCGATCGAGAATGTGCGCGTCGAAACGGCCGAGGTCCGCGGCTTCGTCGGCGACCCTATGGTCCCCTTCACCGCCTGGAAGCAGGGCGAGTTCGAACTCTATTTCGTCCGCGGCACCGCCATCCGCTACACCGGCGGGGCTCCCCCCATGCCGGCGGATCCTCCTCAGGGCTCGCTCGACGCCGCCCCGATCAGCACATCGCCCGCCCCCGAGGGCTGAGTCCCCGCTTCGCC
>JABWBI010000359.1 GCA_013360565.1 Candidatus Sumerlaeia bacterium
TACACGGCCTCGCGGGTCCCGCCGGGCTATCCCCAGCAGGACAACCCCTCGACCGGGGACAACCCGGCGCTGGCCTACGAGAGCAACTCCGAGGATGTGATGGACATCGGGTATCACTACCTGGGGTCGATGAGGCATCCGGGCGGACAGATCGCTCGCCTGCTCGAGGATTTCCACCTTCCCACGGCGAACGTGACACGGGACGTGGAGCTGTTGTCCACGGAGATTGACAGCGTGGCCCTGCTCGCGCCACTCTACGACGCGGGCGCGGGCCAGGGGGTGACGCTGGCGGTCCTGGGCGGCGTCGCCACGGGCCCGAGTGTCCCGCTGACCCTGCCGCTGATGGTGTGGGACTTTGAGGCCGGCGCTCTGTTCGATGCGATGCTGCACGCGATGCCGTCTCCCTCGGCGGGCGAGGCGACGCTGATGTCGCGCGAGCGCGGGAGCGGGTTCGAAGTGGCTCCGAGCGTCTATGGACCGTTCGAGTACGAGGTCTCGTCGCTCACCTCGTGGGGCGTCATCCAGGGCGCCTGCGTGACGGCGGCGGCGGGGGCGAACCCGGCGCGGGCCTCGGCGCGGGCGGGGACGCTGTTCCTGGCGACGGTGGTGGGGTGGCCCGAGCCGTACGAGTACGAGTCAGGCTTCAGCGAGCTGTATGTCTGGCGCTCGACCGATGGCGGAGAGAACTGGAGCCTGATCGGGGCGCGGCTGCACCCGTGGTCGACGACCCCGCTGGCCTGGGCGGCGGACAGCGCGTGGATCCCGGACGTGGCGCTGGCGACGAACAACGACCACCTGTGGGTGTTCTGGACGGAAGGCCCGGCGGATCTCGACGGCGGGAACGTGACGCCGGCCGTGCTGGGGACGGTGATCCCGGAGGCGGCCAACCCGGCGGTGCTGGCGGGCGGGACGTTCTCCCCGGATCAGGCGGGTGTGCAGGGCGGCCTGGTCAACTTCAGTGCCGGCTCGGCGTGGGAGTCGAGCGACCTCATCGTCTCGCTGGGGACAACCGGCATCGGCAGCGTCTCGTCGCGCGGCCTGCTCGACGCGGTGTTCGACTTTGCGTGGGACGACTTTGAGAACGACGGCACGCCGGCGATCACGTACCGGGGGGCCGACCGGGATGCGTATGCGGCCCGGGTGGAGCTCAACGAGGACGGGGAGATCATCCGGCTCTTCCCTGAGTCAGTCCTGAATCTCACCGAGTACGAGAACTCGCAGCAGCAGACGGTGGCGCTTGAGGGCGAGACGGAGGGGCGCTTGGCCATCACGGTCAATCACCTCGCGCCGGACTACAGCACGGCGGCGATCAGCCTTCAGGCCGGCTTCCGGCAGGGAGACGGATCGGACGAGGACACGTGGGGCCGGGGGGCTGTCACCGTGGGCTCGTCGGACCTCTGGCTGTCGCCGCCGGTGCCCTTCGCGCTGCCGCTGGAGCCCGGGGCCCACCCGGGCACGGGCCGCACGGACCCGGATGTGACGTGGCGCTTCGACGGCCGGGTGCGTCAGCTGGCCTACGCCGGCCCCGACGGGAGCGAGCATCTGGCCACGAACACCGAGGCGATCCCGGTCACGGAGTTCCTCCAGCTGTCGGCCACGACCAACGCGGAGTCGCTGCGCGACCCCTGCGTGCTCTACTCCGGGCCCGGCCACGTGGCGATCATCCGGCTTGATCCGTGATCGGGGCATTGGGGCGAGGGCTTCCCTGTGCGCCGCAAGGCATGTCTGCTGCTCACGCTCGCCTGCTCGGGATCATCCGCCCAGGTCCACTACTGCGTGGGCACTCCCCGGCCCGGGCCGCTCTATCTCTACGAGGTGACCGCTTTCGGTGAGATCACCCAGCGTCAACAGACCGCCGAGACGAGCACCCAGGGCGAAGCACCGGCGGACAGAGCTGGACGCTTCGTCATGACTTACTCCAGCGCCCGTATCCATCTCTTCCGAGTCAGCGTTCCGAGGCATCTCGAGTTGGCTTCGTCGGTGGAGGCCGTCAATGCAAGCCAGGACCAAGTGGGGTTCACGGCGCTGGGTCTGTCTCAGGACGGGCGCATTTTGCTGGTGCGCCACAGCGACCAATCGGTTGACCCGCCCCTGAGAGACTTCCGCACGTTCGTGGTGAACAACCGTCTGTCGCTGGTGGACACGGGCCACCGGTTCACGGAGGCCGTGCCGGGGCTCCACAACTTCGTGATCTCCGACCGGGGGCGGTACACGGCGCTTCTCAACCGCCAGCCGAGCCGGCAACTGACGATCATGCACATCACGCCCGAGGGCGAGATGAGCCTGACGGGCGCGACGATCCAGACGCCAGACGTGTTGTCCTCTGCGCTGGATCTCAGCGCGGATGGACAGTGGCTTCTGTCGGGCCGGGACAACGGCACCTACCCGCTGGTGCTCTATCACATCTCGGCGTCAGGAGAGGTCTCCGAGCATGACCGCGCCTCGCCCGCGGGGCTGGGAACAGCCTACGTGCCCGAACTCTGGCCGAGTCTGGGCGGGATTGCCGTCGCGAGCTCGAATGGCCTCGTGACGGTGCACCTCTCGCCGAGTCTGGAGATCGGCGCAGTCCTCGACATGGAAGACCCCGGGCTGGGGGTGCCCTCGGGTCTTGCCGTCTCGCCCGACAGCACGATGGTGCTGATGGATGATCAGACGCCGGGTCTCACGTTTCCGCTTTTCTCCTTCTATCTCGCCGCCGACGGGACGCTGACTCCGACGGGCCACTCCCTCCCCCGGCCCTGGAAACACGCCGACCTGCGCTTCATCCCCGACCCGACGCCGGTGACTCTCGCGGGCGACGCCAACCTCGACGGCGTGGTCGATGCGGCCGACATCGTCTTCCTCGTCAACGAGGCGATGCCCGACGACAAGCCGATCCTCTACCCTCCGAACTTCGCCAACGCCGACCTGGACAGCGATGTGGATGTGGACCAGGATGATCTCGAGGCGCTGGTGGCGATGCTCGTGGGAGAAATGCCGTGAGGCAGGGGAGCGAGCTGTTCGGCCAGGACTCGGGCCACGCGCTGGCGGTGGACCCGC
>JABWBI010000360.1 GCA_013360565.1 Candidatus Sumerlaeia bacterium
CCACCGCCAGCCGCGGCGCGCCGATGCCGCCGGCCGCCAGCAGCGCACGGGCTCTCACATAGGCGGGCCACCAGTGGCGATTGTAGCCCACCACCACCGGCACGCCCGTCCGCTCCACAGCCGCCCGCAACGCGTCGGCGTCGGCGAGGGTCAGCGCCATCGGCTTCTCCAGGAGGACCGGCAACCCCCGCTCGAGACAGTCGACCGTGTGCGTGAAGTGCAGATCGTGCGTCGAGGCCACCACGGCACCGTCAAGCCGCTCGCTCTCCAGCATCTCGCGGTGGTCGGTGTAGCCGCGCGGGACACCGAAGGTCCGGCAGAAGTGCTCCAGCTTCGCCCGGCGCGTCCGGCAAGCGCAGGTCACCTCCACGCCCGCCTTCTCCCGCAGCGCGGGGAGGTGGCTCGTCGCCGCGTACATTCCCGCGCCGATGATCCCGATGCGGAGGGAACGCTGTTGGCTCATCGTCATTCCCGGTCCCCCGGTCGTGGTGTCGACCCATCGTGGCGCCCGAGCCTCGGGCTGTCGACCACGAAGGCGGGCACGAAACGCTTGCGAACCCGGCGCTGTCTGTCGAGATTCTCCCTCCCATGACCGCGCGCCTCACACCTGTGCTGGCCCTCGCCGTGCTCGCCGGCGGCTGCTGGAAGTTCTTCCGCCCCGAGCCGACCAGCGTACACCGCGTCGACCTCGCTCTCGACGCCGCGGCACTCCCCGGCTGGGAGAGCCTCGGCACGCCAGCCCTGCCCGGCAACGGCGAGCTCGTCCTCAGGCCCGGCTCGCTCTTGGTCCGGCGCGTCGACGCCGGTGACTATCCCGTCGCCCTTCACATTCAGGTCTCACCGCGCGGCCCCAACAGCGGCCTGTGCGTCGTCACGCGCTCCTCCGCCGACTCCTCCGGCCCGCTCGGCCTGCCCCGCAGCGGCGTCGCCTTCATCGTCTGGGACGATTTGCTGCTCGACAACACACCGTACAACGTCGCCGTCGTCTGGCTCGACGGCGGCCTCCTCATTCCCCTCGACCGGTCCCGCGTCAACCCGCTCCCCGACCCCGCCACCATCGACATCTTCGACGACGGCCGCTGGGTCTCCCTCGCCATCGACGGTGAGATCCTCTGCTCCACCGTCACGCCCGATCAGCCCCGCCGCGAGACCTCGATCCTCCCCGACCCGGTCACCGCCCCCTTCCGCCGCACCGCCGAAGTGCTCGACGGGATGACCGCCCAGCGGCGTGCCTCCGGCACAGACGTGCTCATCGGCACTCCCATCACCGAGGCCCGCGCCGACACCGAGGCCGGCCTCTCCCTCGTCACGCTCCTCACCAGCGTGCCCCCCAAGGGGGAGGACGAGCAGCGGCGCTGGGAGGCGACCGTCGCCGAGGCCCGCCTGCGCTTCGTCCGCCCCGTCCAGGGACGCATCGAGGACAGCCGCGACGACCCCGTCGGCGGCGCCGTCGTCCTCCCCGGCTCGCAGCGGTGGATGTTCACCGATCTCGAGGGCTGGTTTCTCGACACCGAGGCTGCGCCGCGTTCGGCCGAGGTCTGGTCCTTCACCGTCACCCACCCCGATTATCCTCTCACCGTCTTCCGCGTGACCGACCCCGAGCAGATGTCCGACCTCCGGTTCACACTTCCCATCGAAGGCGACGGGGACCTCACAGTGACTCTTCAGCGTCCGGACGGCGACCGGATGCCCATCCGCCGCGCGCAGTTGACCCCCACCGGTGAGGGCCGCCCCCGCGCGGTCCTCGTGCCGCCCCCATTGGGCCCGCTCCTCTTTCGCAATCTGCCCGAGGGCGAGTGGACGCTTGACGTGCTCTTCGAGGACGCCGGGCGTCCGCCCTTCCGCAGCGCTCCCTTCACCACCGCGGGTCAACCCGGCGAGAGCCGCGTCATCTCTCTCCCGGGCGAACGGCCCTAGCCCCTGAAGCCGGCAGCCGCGCCATGGGCAAGGAGCTCGCCAGCCAAGGCATCGCGCAGATGGCGCCTCACGCCGGGAGCGTTCCCATGTCCGAGGACGAGGTCGGCATTCTCATCGTCTCGTCCATCCTCGCGCTGGTCACCTGGCTCGTCTGGTTTCTCGGCGGCACGGGGATCAGGGCGCTCGGCCGGCCCAGCGCGCGTGGACCGCTGATCCACGCCCCCCTCCTCGGCTCGCTGGCCCTCATGCTGGTCCTCAAGTTCTGGGCGTCATTCGACGTGCGAGACAGCTGGAAGTACACCATCTTCTACGTCGTCCTCGGTGCCGCCTGGGTCGGACTCGCACGGCCGTTCATCGTCCTCCTCGGTCTGAACGCGCGGGAAGACGTCCACGAGCGCCGCAACGCCGCCGCCGCCTGGGCCCTCGCCGGCGCCATCCTCGCCCTCTTCGCCTGCTACGCGGGCGCGAACATCGGCGACGGGCCCGGCTGGTGGGTCGTCGTCTTCTGCGCCCTGCTTTCGACCGCTGCTCTCTTTCTCCTCTGGGCGGTCTTCGAGAAGATCCTGCGCGTCTCCGACGCCGTGACGATCGACCGCGACCTGGCCTCCGGCGTCCGTCTCGCCGGGTTCCTCCTCGGCGCCGGCCTCATCCTCGGCCGCGCCGTCGCCGGCAACTGGGTCTCCGTGACCGCAACCATCGAAGACTTCGTCCGCGACGCCTCACCGGTGGTCATCCTCCTCGTCGTCGCCATGGCGCTCGAGTGGATGACGCGGCCCTCGCCCAGCGCCCCGCGCCCCTCCGTCCTCGTCAACGGGCTGATCCCCGCCACCATCACCCTCGGCGGATCGGCCATCTTCCTCGCGCTGGCCGGGCCGTGGACCTGACCGCCCTGCCCCGCCTCGCCCCGGAGGCGTTCACCGAGGTGCGCCGCCGCGCCATCTTCGACTGCTGCAAGTGGGACCCGCAGGTCGAGGACGTCTCCGTCCTGGCGCCCTATCCGCTGCTCCTCCACCGCGCCGCCTGGCGCGAACTCGCCGAGGCCGCCGAGGCGCTGGCCGCCGAGACTCAAACCGCCGAGCGCGAGCTGCTCGAGCGGCCC
>JABWBI010000035.1 GCA_013360565.1 Candidatus Sumerlaeia bacterium
GCCGTGCGGGCCAGTTGCCCGACGACCCCGTACGCCAGGCGAAGCGCGCTGTTCATGCGAGGAGGCTAGCCGCGGCCGCCCCCGGCGCGAGCGACCGCGGAGTCGAGGAGCGGACGAAGCTGCGACGCCGGGACCGCGCCGCTCACCACCTGCGTTCCGACGAAGAACGTCGGCGTCTGGTTGACGCCGCTCGCGTTCCCGCGGTCGCGGTCGCCCTCGATGAGCGGGAGCATCACATCGTCGGACAGGCACTGGTTCCAGGCCGTCGTGTCCACGCCGGCCGCGGCCACGATCCGCCGGAAGTGGGGGACCGGGTCGGCGGCGTTGGCCCACTCGGCCTGCGTGGCGAAGATGCCGTCATGCACCGGCCAGAACTTCGATTGCGCCGCCGCGCACATCGCGGCCTCCGACGCGGGAACCGCGTTCAGGTGCTGGCCGAGGGGATAGTTGATGTAGGCGAAGCGGACCTTCCCCGTCGCCACGTAGTCGCGGACGATCTCGGCCGCCTGCTCATCATGCCAGTACTTGCAGGCCGGGCACTGGAAGTCGCTCACCATGACGAGCCAGACGGGGGAGGTCGAGTCGCCCTGGATGCGCGCGAGGTCGGCGGCAGTGACCCTGGGGTCCGTGGAGGCTGGCGCGGCGCCCGGGGCGACCGCTTCGGCGTCGCCCTCGCGAACCGGGACGGCCCTTTCGCCACATGCGAGGGAAAACGCAAGGAGAAGCGCCACCGCAGGGAGCGCGATCGGTCGTGTCATCGGGAAACACCCCGGGAAGAGGTCACGTAAGTTTCAATAAACAGACGGGAGACCCGGGATGGGAGATGGGCGGCTGCGCTGCCCGGATTCGCCACCCGGTGACTCCGGGAGCGGATAACGGTCGATGGTCCTGACAACGGTGTTGGCTGGTCTCCTGCTGGCGGCGCTGCCGCCGCGGGCCCTCCAGATCCCGGCACCACCGCGCGGATACGGGACATCGGCCGCCGAAGTGGTCGTCGATGCCGCCGGCGTGCTGGACCCGGCGACGATCGATCGTCTCAACCGGATCGCGTTCGAGGTGCGCGCCCGGACCGGCGGCGAGATGGCGATCGTGACGCTGCCGGATCTCGAGGGCCGTGACGTCGCGGATGTCGCGCTGCGCATCGGCCGGGCGTGGGGCGTGGGGTCGGCGGCGGCGGTCGGCGAGGCGCGCCGCAATGCGGGCGTCGTGGTCCTGCTGGTTCCGAAGGAGACGTCGTCCGACGGGCGCGGGCACGTGCGCATCGAGACCGGGCGCGGGGTCGAGGGGTTCGTGACCGACGCGGTCGCCGGGGACATCCAGCGCGCGGCCATCCCGTACTTCCAGCGCCGGGACTACGGCGGCGGCGTGCTCCTGATGGTGACTGCGCTGGCGGATCGATTCGCGTCGGGTCTGGGGGTGACACTCGACACGGCGCTTGTCCCGCCGGCGGCGGTTCAGGAGGGGCGGCGCCCGACGGCCCTGACGATCCCGCCCGAGGTGGTGATCTTCCTGGTGGTCGTGGCGCTCCTGATCGCCATTCTCTCGGCGATCGGCCTTATCTCCGTGCGCTCGTTCATGACCCGCAACCAGCTGCGCATCGTCATCGGCGAGACCAACCAGATCGCCACCGGGCTGAGCCTGGCGCGGGACGACCTCGGCTTCTACCCGAAGATCAACTTCCTGCTGTACGGCGAGAACCAGATCGGGCTGGGCCTGGGAGAGATCGACGCGTTGAGCAATCCGATTCACCCGGACTTCGCCGTGTACGGCAACGACGTCGCGAATTTGACCTCGCGGATCGTCCAGGGCTGGGCCGGGCCCTACATCGGCATGAGCCCCGGGCGCCGGGGCACCGGCGGGCCGACGGTCGTCACGATGCGGATGCCCGGCGTCGCCGACAACCCGGCGACGCCGCAGAACGACGCCGACCAGCAGTATCCCGGCGACGTCTGGTTCCAGCCCTACTGCGTCTACATCATGAACATCGACGAGAACGGGCTGGTCTCCTTCAACACGAACGACCGCCGGCGCCAGGACGGCGTGACCGAGCCCGAGTTTTGGCAGGAGCACGGCAACTTCTTCAACGCCGTGGTCTCGTACGGCCCCAACCAGGTACCCGGAGGCCAGAACCCGCCGGCCAACGCCAATCTGCCCGACCGCGCGGCCCAGGAGAGCGCCCGCCTCTATGAGGTGATCGACATCCGCAATCGCCTGTACGAGGCCCTCGAGCCCGCCGAGTACAACACGGCGAATCGCATCAACGGCTACTTTGCGATCGTCGACGAGGACAGCGATGATCTCGTCCGCCAGTTCTGACATGAGAGGTGCCCCGCGCGTGACCGCCCGAGTCCCACTCCGCCGCGGCTTCACCGCCGTCGAGATCTCGATGGTCGTCACCGTCATCGCGATCCTCGCCCTCCTCATCCTGCCTCTCTTCCAGAGCCAGACCGAGGAGGCCCGCATTGCCGCCGCCGAGAACGACATCCGCGTCTTCGCCACGGCGATGCAGCTGGCCAACGCCCACACGGGGTACTTCTACACGCTGTCGACGCTCGACAACACCGACAACTACGACATCGCGACGGTGGACGCCACCCTCGACGTCCCCGTGAACACGTGGAACGACCAGCTGACGGCGGCCGAGCGCGGCGCCATCGCCGACCGCTGGGAAGGGCCCTACTCGTCGATCCGCCACTACCTCACGCCCCCGGAGCTGAACCTGCTCCAGCCCAACACATGGTTCCGCGGCAGTCTGACGGGGGGACTGCCCAACGGGGACAACGGTCCGCTCAACCTGACCACCGACCCCACCATCGGGGCCGTCAACTGGCAGAACGACCACGTTCCCCTCGACCCCTGGGGCCAGCCCTACCTCTTCTACGGCCCGGACTACTACCATCTGCCCAACGGGGCGGGCGGCGCCGCGGGCCAGGAGACACGCTACCGCAACGCCCTGTACGTCAGCCTCGGTCCCAATGGCCTGCCCGGCGACGGCTCGGCCGGACTGAGCCCGTTCACGCTGGCCCGCGAGCAGCTGCAGACGCTCATGCAGCAGCCCAACTCCGACGACATCTACCGGTTCTTCTGATGCCGACCCCACTGAGAGGCCTCGCCCCGATGCACCGCACCCGACGCCGCGCCGCCTTCTCGATCATCGAGCTGCTCATCTCGCTGATCATCATCTCGATTCTGGTGGCGATGGTCATTCTGATCGCCTCCCAGCGCGCCTCGGAGGCCCGGCTGCGCACCGCCCAGGCGGACCTGCGGCTGATCGCCGAGGCCCAGCAGCAGGCCTCGATCGACATCGGCTACTTCCTGCGGCTCTATGTCCTTGACGACGTCACCGGCGGCGACGGCATCCCGCCGACCATCCCGGCCACACCCAACGACAACGTCGACGGCCTCCAGGACGAGCAGAACAACACGCGCAACCCCGACGGCGACGTCTATGGGATCGTTCCCGACTTCGGCTCCATCCCCACCAACACCTCCACCACGGGCCAGAGCGGACGCCTCGTCGACATCACGGCGCTCCTGCGCAACGAGACGCTCATCGGCGTCGGGCTCCCCTACATCACCTACCAGCGCGAGTACATTGACCTGACGAACGGCGAGAGCTATGGCGTCCCGCGCGACCCGTGGGGCCAGCCCTACGTCATCATCACCCGCGAGGGCTTCATCAACGACGTCGACACCCTCTTCTCCGGCAATGCCTCGAGCTTCTCGCCCGCCCAGCTCACCTCCGTCGACATGGCCGGCGGCCCCACGGGGCTCGACGCGCTCATCTTCGACCGCCTGACCATTCTCAGCTTCGGGCCCAATGCGCTCCCCGGCGATGGCTCGGGCGTTGGCATCCCCGGACGCTTCGGCCAGGACGACGATCTTCAGGTTCAGCTGAACTGATGCGAGACGAAAGGACCGCGGCTCCCATGATCGCACCCGCCCGCCCTCCGCTCCTCCGGCTCCGACGCCGGGCGCTGAGCCTCGCCGAGCTGCTCGTCGTGCTCGCCATCATCGCGCTCGTCACCGTCATCGCCATCCCCACGGTCACCGGCCACATGGAGCGCGCCCGCATCGCCTCGGCCCAGGCCGACTGCCGCGCCCTCGCGCAGGCGCAGGACGCCTGCGCGGCCATCCACGGCTTCTACGTCCCTCTCCAGGTCCTCGATGATCTGCCCGGCGACAGCGTGCTCAACAACGACGCCGACCGCATCGGCCTCGAGGCGAACATCCTGCTCATCGACCCGCTCATCCGCCCCACGGACCAGCAGGGCAATCAGCCGACGCTCTCGGGCGCGTCGAACAACGGGCGCGTCCTCGACATGCGCGACAACTGGGCGGGCCCCTTCATCGACTTCCGCCGGGCCACGAACACGCCCAATCCGCAGTCGCAGGGCGACCAGCGCAACGACTTCCCGCTCGACCCGTGGGGCCAGCCCTATCGCTTCTTCAGCCCCATCGGCGTCATCGGCACCGGCGCGGGCCAGGAGGCGATCGACGACCCGGAGAACCTCTCGTCCACGAGCTTCGGCGACGGCGCTCTCACCACCGTCGAGGACCACTTCGACCGCTACGCGGTGATGAGCACGGGCCGGGACACGCGCTTCGACGACCAGCTGACGCTCATCGAGGGCGACGACATCGTCCACCTCTTCAGTGTCGTCGGCTTCGAGACGGGATCGCTCGTGAGGTTCCCCTTCTGATGCGCCCCCGCCCCCCGATCTTGACCAGAGCACTTCCTTGGAGAAAGGACGGACACCCCATGATTCGCCACCGCCATCACGAGCGGGGTCTGACCCTCATCGAGCTCCTGGTTGTCAGCCTCATCATCGCGATCCTCACCACGATCGCGGTGGTGACGGTCACGGGCCTGACGACCCGCGCGCGCATCTCCGCCACGTTCGGCACCATCCGCGCCATGGAGATCGCCGCCGACCGCTACGAGATCGACTTCGGCGAGTTCCCGCTCAGCTCGACCGGCACCCAGTTCGGCGCCGGCTCCACCCCCAACCCCACGTCTCCGGCGACGGGCAACGGCTATTTCCTGCTCACCGTGCTGCACTCGCTCTCGGGCAGCGCCGCCTTCCCGCTCGACGACCGCTTCCAGGGCCCGCTGCTCGACGTCGAGTCGCGCCAGATCGGCGACGTGGCCGAGCTCAACACCTTCTGGAACCGCCCGCCGATGAACCTCGGCTTCTCGGGCGGCTCCACGGCGGCCACCGAGCAGCTCCTCGACGCCTGGGGACAGCCCTTCCGCTACATCCGCTCGGGCCCTGGCGTCGGCGCGACGGACGACTACAACAACCTCGGCGGCACGGAGTTCCCCTCGACCTCGCCGTTCCAGGCGACGGAGACCTGGTTCAACTTCGGCCGCTTCCAGATCGTCTCACTCGGGCCCAATGGCCTCACGTTCACCGTCCCCGACGTGGGCCTCGACGAGGACGACATCACCAACCTGGGCAACGGCGCCCTCTGACGCCCCGCCCCCCGCTCCGCCCTCTCTCCTTCCCGCGCCCCGCCAGCCCCGGCGGGGCGCGGGCCGTTTAGAAAACCGTTGAGCTCCCGGCGCCTCTCTCATTAGCGTCGTCCCTTCGGGGGAACCTGGAGAGGCTCACCGCAAGGAGCGACTTCCGCATGACGCCCAAGACCTCGCGTCCCGCCGGCACGCAGCCCGAGACCGGACAGACCACGGTCGTCAACACCTCCCCCTGGAAGGTCGACGGCATTGGCCTCGTCACGGGCGCGCCGCTCTTCGTCGATGACCTCCAGCTGCGCGGCACGCTCCACGTCAAGCTGCTCGGCTCGCCGCACGCCCACGCCCGCATCAGGTCGATCGACGTCTCCGAGGCCCTGAGAGTGAAGGGTGTCCAGCTGATCCTGACGCACGAGAACACACCGCGCGTCCCCCACACGACGGCGGGGCAGGGCTATCCCGAGCCGTCGCCCTACGACGCCTTCATGTTCGACACGAAGGTGCGGTTCGTGGGCGACCGGGTCGCGGCCGTCGTGGCGGAGACGGCCACGGCCGCGCGCGAGGCGCGCAAGAGGATCAGGGTCGACTACGAGGTGCTCCCGGCGATCCTCAGCGTCCGCGACGCGAAGCGCCCCGGAGCGCCGGTGATCCATGACGAGCCCGACGCGACGGGCATCCACGACGCCAGGCGCAACGTTGCGGCCCACTTCGACTTCGAGCACGGCTCGGTGGCGATGGGCTTCGAGATGGCGGACCTGATCGTCGAGACCGAGATCGAGAACGGCTACGCCCAGCACTGCCCCATCGAGCCGCACGTGTGCCTCACGTATCTCGACCCGGAGGGGCGCGTTGTCGTCCGCACCAGCACGCAGGTTCCCTTCCACTGCCGGCGCATCCTCGCGCAGTGTCTGCAGATCCCTGTCTCGCGCATCCGCGTCATCAAGCCCCGCGTCGGCGGCGGCTTCGGCACCAAGCAGGAGATCCTCCTCGAGGACGTCTGCGCGCTCGCCACGCTGCGGACCGGCCGGCCCGTCAAGTGGGAGCTGACGCGCGCGGAGGAATTCTACGCCTCACGCACCCGCCACCCGATGGTCGTCAATGTCAAGATCGGCGTGAAGCCCAACGGCGACATCACGGCGCTCGACATGCGCGCGCTGTCGAACACCGGCGCCTACGGGACGCACTCGCTCACCGTGCTGACGAACGCGGGCGCGAAGACGCTGCCGCTCTACCACGCCGAGCACGTGCGCTTCGACGGCGACGCGGTCTACACGAACCTCCCGGTCGCGGGCGCCTACCGCGGCTACGGGGGCACGCAGGGCGCCTTCGCGCTCGAGACGCTGATCGACGAGGTCTGCGAGAGGGGCGGATTCGACCCGATCGCCTTCCGCAAGCGCAACGCGCTGGACACCGGCCACACCTCGCCGGTCTTCGCCGCGATGGGCGAGGGCAAGGAGGGCGTGCCGATGGTCATCGAGTCCTGCGGCCTGCGCGAGTGCATCGACCGCGGCGCCGAGGCGATCGGCTGGGCTCACAAGCGCGGCCAGGGGCGTCACCGGCCCGGCCCCGTCAAGCGCGGCGTCGGCATGGCCTGTCTCATGCAGGGGAGCGGCATCCCCCTCATCGACATGGCCGCCGCCCGCATCAAGATGAACGAAGACGGCTCCTTCAACCTCTTCGCCGGCGCCACGGACATCGGCACGGGCTCGGACACCGTGCTCGCGCAGATCGCCGCCGAGGTGCTGACCGTCCCGACGCACATGGTCAACGTCCTCTCGAGCGACACCGACGTGACCCCCTTCGACACCGGGGCCTACGCGAGCTCGACGACCTACATCTCCGGCGGCGCCGTCAAGAAGGCGGCCGAGGCGCTGCGCGCCGAGATCTTCGACTACTGCGCCGAGATGTGGAACGTCCCGCCGGAGACGCTTCACCTCGAAGCGGGGCAGGTCCTCTCCGCACAGGGGCAGTCGATCGCGTTCAGCGACCTCGTCCTCCGCGCCTTCATGGGCTTCGGCGGGATGCAGCGTCAGTTCGAGGGCCACGCGAGCCACACCTCGCCGACCTCGCCGCCGCCCTTCAGCGCCCACTTCGCCGAGGTCGAGGTCGACACCGAGACCGGCAACGTCCGCGTGCTCGACTACGTCGCCGCCGTCGACTGCGGCGTGGCGATTCACCCGCTCCAGGCCGAAGGCCAGGTCGAGGGCGCCGCGCTCAACGGGATCTCCTACGCGCTGTGCGAGCAGATGGTATTCGATGCGCGCGGCAAGCTGAGAAACGACTCCTTCGCCGACTACAAGATCTTCACCTCACTCGACGCGCCGCCCATCCGGACGATCCTCGTCAAGACGCACGAGCCCACTGGCCCGTTCGGCGCGAAGTCCATCGCCGAGATCTGCATCAACGGCCCCATTCCGGCGATCGCCAACGCCATCGCCGACGCCGTCGGCATTCGCCTGCGGCGAAGCCCCTTCACACCCGAGCGGGTGCTGGAGGCGCTGAGGGCGAAGGCCGGGGCGGAGGCGGTGCTGTGAGCCCCCGCCTCTCCCTCACCCCGCCAGCAGGCTCGTGATCGCCGCGACGCTGGCGATGTCGCTGGCGCTCGCGCCGCGGGAGAGGTCGTTCACGGGCTTGGCGAGGCCCTGGATGATCGGCCCGATGGCCTCGGCGCCGCCGAGGCGCTGCGTGAGCTTGTAGCCGATATTCGCCGCATCGAGGTCGGGGAAGACGAGCACATTCGCCCGCCCGGCCACCGGCGAGCCGGGGGCCTTCTTCGCACCGACGCTCTCAACGAGCGCGGCATCGGCCTGGAGCTCGCCATCGACGAGCAGGTCAGGGCAGCGGCCCTTGAGCGCGGCGACGGCCGCACGCACCTTGTCGACGTCCGGGTGCTCGGCGGAGCCCTTGGTCGAGAACGAGAGCATCGCGACGCGCGGCTCGGCGAAGCCGGCGAGGGCGCGGGCGGTGTTGGCCGAGGCCTGGGCGATGTCGGCGAGCTGCATGGCATCGGGCTGGGGGACGACGGCGCAGTCGGCGAAGATCATCACGCCGTTCTCGCCCCACGCCCTGTCAGGGTGAACCATGATGAAGCACGAAGAGACCGTGCGGATGCCCGGCGCGGTGCCGATGACGCGGATGGCGGCGCGCATCACATTCGCGGTCGAATTGACCGCGCCCGCCGTCATACCCGCGGCGATGCCCGCGTTGACGAGTGCCGCGCCGTAGAAGAGCGGGTCGGTCAGCTGCTCGCGCGCCTGCTCGGAGGTGAGATTGTCCTTCTTGCGCCGCTCACGGTAGGCCTCGGCGTACTCCGGCAGCTTCGGGTCACTCTGGGGCTGGCGGATCTCCACGCTGTTCAGGTCCACCTTCAGCTTCGCCGCCAAGGCCTGGATCTTCGCGGCGTCGCCGATCAGAAGCGGCCTGACCGTCTTCTCGGCCTGGATCAGGTCCACCGCCGCGATGGTCCGCTCGTCCTCGGTCTCGGGGAGGACGACCGTCTTCAGATTCGCGGCCGCGCGCCGCTTGAGGTCCTCGATCACGCCCATGTCGTCTCTTGCGCCTCCGTGGGGACTGAATAGGCCCAGCCTGTCAGCGGCACGCGGAAAGTCAAGGCGCGGCAGGGACGGGATTTCCCGCGAGTGAGCGCTTCGGTCAGGCCTTGAACGAAGAGAGGCGGGGAGAGCGAGAGGGGGCGCTCTCCCCGCCGGGGGCAGGGGGACGGGCGACGGCGCTTGCAGGGGGAGGGGAGGGACCGGACGCCGCCGCCCCGGGAGAAAGATCAGTTGCCTGCGATGAGCGTCGTGTGCGACTCGCCGCCGTGCGTGCACGTCACGAGGTAGTCGATCACCAGACCGGCGTCGGTGTGCGTGTAGACGCCCTCGACCGCTGTGACCTCGTGGTCGCCGTAGACGCGGGTGAGCAGCGCGTGGGCCGAGGCCGGCAGGTTGTCGATGCCGGTGGGGTGGATGCACTGAACGATCTCACCGGCGCCCGAGAGGATGTCCTCGTGCTCGATGTCGTCGATCACGTACACTGTCTCGCCGCCGCGCAATTCCACCTTGGCCTGGGTGGGCTGAACGCCCGGCTGATGCGACTCGAAGGCGGCGCGGACGTTCTCGGGAAGGTCACTGTAGGGCAGGGCCTCGGCGATGGCGCCCGAGGAGAGGGCCAGGGCCAGCGCCCCGGCGAGGAGAGTGCGGTTCATGGTCGGAGTGCTCCTGAAGGGTAATCTCGTGCAGTCGGTTTCCAGTGCTGCTGGGCGCAGGGATCTCACGGACCGCCCCCCGGGCACTGTGAGCCACTTCACCGGACCGAAGAAGAGCGTCAGAGTTCCCCGAGCAGACTGAGTCCGACCGGAACACCCGCCGGCAGGGCGAAGGGAGTCCCGATGACATCGAGCGCGACGAGGCGGTGGGGCGCACCCGCGTCGACGGTGAGCACGATGGCGTCCCCGACGCCTGCGGGGAAGCCCGCGCCGTGCGTGACCGTCACCGTCACGGCCTGCGACTGGCCCGGGCTGAGGCCGAAGGACGAAGGCGAGACGGTGAGCGGTGTGTTCTCGTGCGCGCTCGTCGCGCTGAGCGTGAGCGAGAGAGAGGCGGCCCCGGTGTTCTGCACCGTGTGATTGAAGATCGCCGTGCCCCCCGCGGGGGTGGCCGAGAACTGGAGCGCGGGCGTCAGCGCCAGGTCCGGGAGGGACGGATTGACGGTGAGCGGGGTGCCGACGGTGTTGACGTCGAGGACCGAGGCGGTGCCGGTGGAGGCCATGGGGTCGAGCCCCGCGAAGGCGAAGCGCCAGAGGTAGTCGGTCGACGTGCGGTCCGGGATGACACCGGAGACGAGCCCGCCGCCGAGGTCGAGGGCCGGGTCGTCGAGGTCCGTGGCGGCCCCGGGGTTGATGCTCGTGATGAAGTCGAACGAGAAGTTGATCACGTCGCCGCCCCAGGCGACGCGCATGCCGTCGATGTCGATCTCGGTGCGCGGGGTGCTCACGTCGAAGACGAGGACATGGCCCGCGGCATCGAGGTTGGCGCCGACGAGGACAGGGAATGGCGGGGGCGAGTCGGCTGTCGGCAAATAGCCTAGTGGATGGCGGCAGTCGTCCTGTGTGGTGCCGCCATCGCGGACCTCGTAGTGGAGGTGGTCGAAGCCGGAGGCGCTCGTGCCGCTCAGGCCGACGAGGTCCCCCTGATTCACCGGCGTGTTGATTGCCACGGGCCATCCGCTCATGTGCAGGTTCGTCGAGTACAGCGCCGTTGCCCCGCTGCCGTGGCGGACCTGCACGACGGGGTCGGCGAACCCAGCCGTGGGCCCCGCGAGGCGGATGACACCGTCGAGCGGGGCGTACACGCGCGAGCCGATGGGCAGCGGGATGTCGAGCCCGCGGTGCCAGTCATGTCGCGGGTCGGTCTGACTCAGCTGCCGCGGGCCGAAGGAGCTCGTCAGACTCGGCGAGGTCTCGGCGATGACCGGCCAGATGAACCCCGCGCTCGGCGCGGCCGGGTGCGTGAGCGTGGAGGCGGCCCGCACCAGTGTCTCGGTCGTCTGAGCCATCCAGAGGAAGATCTCCCCGTCCGGGGCGACGGCCATCGAGTTCGCTGAGTCCAGATCGAAGTTGTTCCCCAAGCTCGGCAGAGCTGCGCGGAGCTGGTCGTGCGAGTGGACCAGGCCGAGGAACTGGCCACTGGGACTGAACTCCAGCAGATGCTCGCGTGTCGTCGTCGACGTGCCGTTCTCCAGGAGGATCAGGTTGCCGTTCGACGGATTCACCGCGAGCGCCGTCTGCGTCGTCCCGTGTCCGCTCTCGGCGGTGCCCGCCTCGATGGCCGGCTGCTCGATCAGAAGCGTCGCGGCGCCCGTCGCCGTGCTGATCCGGACGATGTCGCCGTCGCTGCCGCCCGAGCCGTTGGTGTTGCCACCGTACAGCCACGACCCGTCGGGAGAGAGCTCGATCTGGAAGAGGCCGATGGCGTCCGTGCCCGGCACCGGCGCGGGTGTGAGGACGCTCGCGAGCGACTGCCAGGAGGTGAGCATCTGCAGGTTGGCGGTGGTCCCGGGCAGGAGGGTCAGATCAAAGGTGTGAATCCCGTTCGAGCCCGGTGCCGAGGACGTGTCGTTCGCATTCGAGAGGTTGTCGTAGAGCAGAAACAGGTGCGTCCCCGTCGCCTGCACGCGGTGATAGGTGAAGTCGCCCCCGGCGGCCATGCCGCCGTCGAAGAGGTCCGTCGCCAGCACCGGCGCCGTGTAGCCGCCGCCGCCCGGCGTGAGACGCACGACGTAGTTGTCATACGCTGTCGTCTCGCTCACCACGGCATAGAGGTTGTCTGCCGCGTCGCGGCAGATGTCCGACACCGACGCGTTCGCCGGCGAGCCCGTGTTCGGCGCCAGCGCCAGCAGCTGGGCTTCGGTGGCGACCACCGTGAATCGCCCCGGCCCCGTCACCGCGGGGTCGAGCAAGATCAGGGCATCGGCCCCCGGCTGCGAGTCGAAGAAGACAAGCCGCCCGTCGCTCAGGCGCTCCAGGCAGCGGGGGTCCGTGTCGCTCTGGCCGGTGAAAGCGAGCACCTCCGCGCGGTGGGAGACCTGGGTGATGAGGTTGAACGGCGCCGCCGCCGGGGCCAGAGGCGCCCAGCCGGAGACAAGCACCGCCGCGGTGAGAGTCCCTCTCAGCAGAACCATGAGACGGTGGGAATCTCCGTCATCGTCTTGAGGCCCGGTGCGGCTGCGAGGACCGCCGGTATCGCGTTGACTGTGATCGCGCAGGTGGCCACGTCGCCGTTCACCCCGCCGGGGATGACCATTTCGATGACCGGCGTTCCCTTGATCAGAATGCGGTCCCGCGTCTCCGGCAACCCGAGCGCGGCCCGGAAGACGAGACGGATCACCTCACGCCCGCCCATCGTGCCCGTGCCGATCTGCTCGACGCCCAGCGCCTGCCCGGGCTCGACGGTCACGCCACTCGCGGTCACGCGGCTCTGGGCGGTGACGGGTGAGATGACGTCCTGCACCTCGTCGAGCACCCAGCCCAGCTGCGCGGCGACCATGTGCATCGACTCGGCCAGGCCCACGTGCCGAAGCGTCCCGGAGGTCACCTTTGCCGCGAACTGGTCCGGCGTGAGCCCCACACCGATCTTCTGCTGGAAGGGGAGGCGCCGGTGCTGCGCATCCTGCAGCCGCTCCACAGTGATGTGGTGCACCTCGCGACAGACTGCGGTCAGAGTCGCCGGGAGCGCGTCCATGAGGAAACCCGGGTTCACACCGGTTCCGAGGACGGTGACGCCGTGCTCGCGGGCTGCGGCGTCGAGCTGGCGCGACTCCTCGGGCGCGCGGTGCCAGGGGCAAGCCAGCTCCTCGCAGGTCGAGACGACGTTGATTCCCTGCGTCACGATCTCCATCAGCGTCGGCATCACCTTCACGACCGACGAGGCGGTGGTCACCACCGCCACATCCGGCTTGGTGGCCCGGAGCGTCTCGCCCAGCCGCTCGTCCACGGCCACGCCGAGCGGCTTCTCGAGCCCCACGATCTCCCCCGCGTCGCGCCCGTGCTTGGCCGGGTCGATGTCGACCGCGCCGACAAGCGCCAGCGACGGGCGCTCGGCCAAGTACCGCACGGCCTGGCACCCGATCGGCCCCAGGCCCACCTGCACCACACGGATGACCGATCGGCCGCGCGTCGCCGCCGCCGATTTCTCACGTTCGGGAATCACGGACATGCTCATGCCATCACCTCCTGCCCTCAGGGGGCCTGCGGACTGGTGTCCGGGGCAAGCGGTGTGCCGCGCGAGCAACGGAACGGCGGTCGCTTCTGGGCCTGTCCTGGCGAGGCTTGGCGCGGGCGTGGGGCGTCGCGCCCGGCGAGGTGTCAGTGACTGTTGCCAAGCTCCCCGCCTCTCACTCGATTCCGTACCGCATGATCTTGTACCGAAGCGTGGAGTAGGGCATCCCGAGATCGATGGCCGCCTGACGGCGGTTCCAGCGCGCTCCCTCGAGGGCCGCCCGGATCACCGCGGCCTCGTCACTCGCCGCCTCGGCCGGCGCGCCTGCGGGGACAGGCGGCGGCGGCGCCTCAGGGCGTTTGGAGAGGGCGAGGTGCTCCGGCAGGATGTGGCCATGGCGACACAGAATGACGGCCCGCTCGATGAGATTGCGCAGCTCGCGGGCATTGCCGGGATAGGGGTGCGCCAGCAGCCGCCGCTCGGCCTCGGGGGAGAACCCGGCCACGGGCATCGGTCGCCGTGCCAGGGCGAGCGCGAGGAAGTGGTGCGCCAGCGGCAGAATGTCATCGGGCCGCCCGCGCAGCGGCTGCAGGTGAATCTGGAAGACGTTCAAGCGGTAGAAGAGATCCGGGCGGAACCGCCCCTGCTCCACGAGGAGCTCGAGGTCGACATTGGTCGCCGCCAGCACCTTGACGTTGACGGTGAGCTCCTGCGGCGCGCCGATGCGCCGGACCGCCCGCGTCTCAAGCACGCGCAGAAGCTTCGCCTGCACGGGGGGCGTCAGATCGGCGATCTCGTCGAGGAACAGCGTCCCCCCGTCGGCGAGCTCGAAGTGGCCAGGGCGGGGCCCCGCGGCTCCCGTGAAAGCTCCGCGGACGTGACCGAACAGCTCGGATTCGGCCAGCGTCTCTGGCAGAGCGGGGCAACACACCGGGACGAACGGGGCCTTTGGGTGTGCCAGCTGGTGGAACGCGCGCGCGACGACCTCCTTGCCGGTGCCGGTCTCACCGGTGATGAGCACGGTGGGGCACGCGGCCTCGACGGCCTGCTGAATCTGACGCCGGACCTCGGCGGTGTGCTCGCTCTGGCCGACGAGATGGGGAAGCGGATCGGCCGTCTGCAGGTCGGCGATCGTCTCGGCGAGGTAGCGGTTGCGCCGCTGGAGGAGGTTGACCCGCGCCGCCTTCTCCACGACCGCGTCCAGCTCCTCCAGGCGGATCGGCTTCTTGAGGTAGTCGACCGCGCCCGCGCGCAGCGCCTCGATGACGGTCTCCATCGTCCCGTGGCCTGAGATCATGACCACCGCGATGTCGGGCCGCACGGACTGAAGCTGATGCAGGAGGTCGAGGCCGCTGTCCTCCGCCAGCCGGATGTCGAGGAGCGCCAGATCGTACTCGCGGGCCGCCACCTCGCGCAGGGCCCCGGTGGCGTCGTGGGCGGGCTCGACATGGTGGCCGGCGTGGCGCAGGTAGTCTCCGAGCGTCTGGTGGACGATGTCCTCGTCGTCGACCAGCAGAATGCGCAGCGGCCGGGTCATGAGGCGAGCACGGCGGCGGCCGCCGCGGCGGCCGGCAGCGCGATGGTCACGGTTGTCCCCTCCCCCTCGCGCGAGTGAAGCTCGATCACGCCGCCGAAGTCCTCGATGATCGCCCGCGCGATCGACAGTCCCAGCCCCGTCCCGTGCTGGGGACCCTTCGTCGTGAAGAAGGGATCAAAGACGGTCTCCAGGATCCGCCCCGGGATCCCCGTGCCCCGGTCGCGGACGTCGATGCGCAGCGGGCGGACCTCGTCCGCCGGGTCCTGCCACGTGGCGATGATCAAGTGGGGCCCCGCGAGATCGGACTCGCCGCTGATCCTCTCCTCGACGGCGTCACGCGCGTTCAGCACCAAGTTGATCAGCACCTCCTCCAGCGAGAAGGGGTTCGCAAGTGTCGGCGGCAGGCCCTCCGTGAGATCGACATCGACCTCGAGCCCGTGGTGGGCGAGCTGTGCCCCCACGAGCGCAAGGGTCGACGTGACCACCTCGTTGACAGCCACGGTGCTCATCACCGGCCGGCCCGCCTCGCGGGCAAACATCCGGACATGCTCGATGATGTGCTCCATGCGGTCCGCCTGCGCGACGATCAGCTCCGCCTTGTCGTGGATCATCTCTCGCCGCACCTCCCAGCCGCGGTCCAGCGCGAGCTTCAGGTGCTCGGCCAGGCCCCGCACTCCCACCAGAGGCTGGTTGAGCTCGTGCGCGATGCCCGCCGCCATCTGGCCGAGCGACCGCAGGCGATCGGCGCGGATCGTCAGCGACCGCTGCTCCTCCATCTCCCGCTCGGCCGCCGCCTTCGCCGCCTCCGCCCGCACACGGTCGGTGATGTCCCACAGCACCAGGACGACGAGCGGCTTGCGCGCGGCGCCCGCGGTCAGGCGAAACGCCGTCGTCTGCAGGTGCAGCGGCTCCGAGCGGGTGGAGGGGAAGGGCAGTGTGGCGGGGTCCACCGTCCACTCGCCCACCACGCTCCGCCCGTCCAGGGCTCGCCCGAAG
>JABWBI010000361.1 GCA_013360565.1 Candidatus Sumerlaeia bacterium
GGCGCCGGCGGCGAGGGCCAGCCACTGGACGGCGCCGAGCTGGAGCGAGAGCTCGTCGGCGGGCCCGGGGACGCTGTAGCCCCAGCCCCAGCGTGGATCGAACAGCTGCCACCAGTGGATGCCGTGGTCGGCGGCAACGATGGTCTGCGCGACCTCGGCGACGCGGACGCTCCGCGAATCCCACAGGGCCGGGAGCCAGTAGACCGTCCCGAGAAGCGTGCCGAGCGTCAGCGCCAGGGCGAGACGAAGCCACACGCGCGGCGCCCAGCGGTGAAAGCAGCCCCGCGCGATGAGCAGCAGCACGAGAATCCCCGTTCCGAAGAGCGCCGAGAGATTGTGGCTCAGCTGATACGCGCAGGTGAGCACCGCCGCGAGGGCGACGGAGCTCAGGTCACTCCGGTGGGCCGCGCGCCAGACAGCCCAGAGCATCCAGGGGAAAAGACCCATGGCGAGAGTCTCGGCCAGGTTTCCGCGCACGAAGATGTTGAGCGTGTGGTAGGGCGCGAAGAGGTAAATCAGCGCGGCGGCGAAGGCCGCACCGCGCGGGGCGCGGTGGAGGCGGACGAACCGGTACATCCCCCACGGCGCGAGAAAGGCCGCAGCGCCATAGGCCAGCTTGACGGCGAGGACCGGTGACCCCGTGGCGAGGAGGAGCGGAAGGCCCAGCCAGAGCGCGCCGGGGGCGTAGAAGTGCGGGAAGGGATAGCCGTGGCCGAGTTGAAAGTCCGGGAACCACCGTGGCCACCATTGCCCCTGGCGCAGGGCCTCGGCGAACTCCGCCAGGCGCATGGGCCAGTGGAGCTCCTCGTCCGAGACCCACAGGCCGGGGCGGAAGAGCGGCGTCAGCGTCGCCAGCGTGGCGGCGAGGAGACCGGCGGCGACAAGGAGACGAGGCCGCAGGTCTCTCATCACAGCCCCAGCCGAAGGCGAAGCGCGAGATCGGCCTGGGCGCTGATGGCGGCCAGAAGCAGGTCCAGAGGCAACGATCCCACGGGATTCCACACCGGGTCGGGCCTCGTCGCAGATGCGCCCGGAGCCACCAGGAAACACCGGCCCTGGAAGCGTGGATATCGCTCCCGAAATCGCAGAAGGCCCGCGCGCGAGTGGCTGGGGGACAGAGCGACCTCGAAGGCAAGAGGATCGGTCGGATGGTCGTAGATGAGATCGACTTCATGTGTCCTGTCGCGCCAGTGATAGACGCGCACCTGGGTCTGCAGGCCCAGAGCGTGCAAATGGCCGGCCACGAGGTTCTCCGTGAGCAGCCCCAGCTCCGCGGGATCGTCCAGGGGCGAGAGGCCCCGCTGGAGCGCCGCGTTTCGGATCGCCCCGTCGACGAAGTACAGTTTGCGGCCCCGCCGCTGCCGTGACTCCTCGGTGCTGGAGTAGTTCGGCAAGGTGAACACAAGAAAGGTGCGTTCCAGGTAGGACAGGTAGCGGTCGAACGTCGGCTGGGACATCCCGCCCAGAGTCTGGCACACGCTGTTCGGTGAGAGGACCCCTGCCACTTGGCCGCCCAGCACATAGAGCAGGCGCTCGAGCATCAGCGGACTCTCGATCTCGAAGGCCTGGGGAATGTCTTTGTAGATCGCCCGCTCGACAGCGTCGCTCCGGAGCACTCGCTGGGATTGAAGCAGCTCCTCGGACTCATCGGCCGGAACACCCTGGCGGTCGACCAAGAGCTCGGG
Source organism: Candidatus Sumerlaeia bacterium (assembly GCA_013360565.1). GTDB lineage: Bacteria > Sumerlaeota > Sumerlaeia > JABWBI01 > JABWBI01 > JABWBI01. The sequence continues at coordinate 1,686 of JABWBI010000361.1, forward strand.
GAAGCCACCCGTGAGGAGGAAGCGGCGGCGCAGCGCATCCAGACCGGCGAGATTCAGTTCCGCTCCGATGCTCGCCTCCACCGTGTGCCACAGCGAGGCGCCGACGGGCACTCTGACCCCTTTTCCCAGCAGGTCCAGAAACTCGCCGAAGAGATAGGGAGACAGTGCCTGCTCCTCCCAGCGGCCCGCCCCGCTCTCCAGCCGGCGTCTGCGCAGGGCCGCCGTGGAGCTCGAAGCCGCTGCGATCCGCACCGGCCAGCCCTCGTCGTAGAACGTCTTGAGCCACAGATCCCAGTCCCTGGCGTACACCAACTCGTCGAGAAACAGATAGAGCGGTCGCTGGGCTGTGGCATCGCTCACGCGCAGAGCCATTCGCACCAGATCGTCCAGGGGCCACTCCATGAGGAGGGGATGGTCCAGGCGAAACCACCGGAGCAGCCGCGCGGGCACCCCGGCTTCCAGAAGGTGCCTGACAGTCTGATACATGCAGGTGGTCTTGCCGACGCGGCGTGGACCGAGAATGATCTGGAAGCGCCTCGGCGCCTCCGTGATCAGGCGCTTCCAGAGCGCCTGACCGAGGGGACGCTCGGCGGCGAAGGCGAGAGAATCCGGGACGCGGCCCTCCAGATCCCACGGGTTCTGCTCGCGGAAGATGCGATGGTAATCGTCAGGACCAGGGGTCCAGGGATTCAGACGTCTTGGCACACTCACACAGTCATGTCTGAATGTTGCTGTGTCAATAACATTCACGCAAAATATGCTGATTGACAGATAGGCCTCAGGATGACGCTTTGGTGTTGCTTGTCGCCCCCCCCTGACCCAAGCTGGAAGCCTTATGCCTTTCATGCACCAGGGCTCCCCGTCCCCTCATCCTCGCCGCATTTACACCCTCAGCGGCCACTCGCCCGAAGTCATCGCCGTCGCGTTCGCGAAGACCTCGCGCGTGCCGGACTCGTTCGACACCATCGCGGCGGAGCTGAGCGAGGAGGCATCGGCGAAGTTCCATGAGAAGTGGGTCGTGGGCTACGGCCACGCCTCCGTGGCCGAGCACGCCGTGCTCCACATCGCGGTGGAGAACGTGTCGATCCTGGCGACGAAGGTGATCGAGGACAACCGCCTCGCCTCCTACACCGAGCAGTCCACACGTTACCAGGTCTACTCCAGCGGCCGCTTCTTCCGGCCCCCGGCGCTGATGGCCTCCCGGCACGGCGCGCGCTTCGAGGCGCTGGGCACGGCGCTGATGGGTGAGTACACGGCGGGCATCGAGCCGATGATGGCCCACCTCGAGACGCGGGGGGAGCGGCCCGAGGGGCTCTCTGACCGCGGCTGG
>JABWBI010000036.1 GCA_013360565.1 Candidatus Sumerlaeia bacterium
GGCTGGGGGAAGCGCTGGGCGAGGGCTCGCGTGGCGCGCGCGATCTCACGGCGCTGGCCGAGCGAATCGAATCCGCCCTCACGACGGCCCCCAGCGCTTCTGAACGTTGACGAGCCCCCCCCTCTCTCGCGCATGATGAGAGGCTCACGACTCTGCCAAGGAATGTGAATGCGGCCATGAGAGTTTTCTCCGCGAGTGTGTCTCTGCTGTTGATGACTTCATTCCGTGTCACCGCGCAGGAGGTGCCCTCCGAGGCGGGCGCCGTCGAGGTGTCTCAGGAGATCTTCACGGCCGTGGAGGAGGCCGCGGCCCTGGACCCGGCGGAGTTCTACCCCACGAATCCGGTCGAGGCGCCCCTGATGCTCCCGGACCTGTCGACGCCGGAGCTGATTCACTCCGGCCCGGTCACCGCGCCGAGTCAGCTGCTCCGCGGGCCGCAGGCGGATGGACGGGTCGGAGACATCCGCCTCGACAATGGCCGGTGCACGTTCATTTTCAGTGCTCTCGATCACCCGCTCTACAGTGCGCGCCAGGGCGGCGCGCTGATCGACGCCTCGCTCTCGGGCTCAGCCTTCGACCGCCTGGGAGAGATCCGCACGGCGATCGGTCCATCGCTCTCCCGGTTCCCGGTCAACACCTCCATCACTCTGGCCGAGGACGGCGGCGCCGTCGTGGTCGAGGGCCACGACGAGACCAGCCCGGAGATCACTGTGCGGACGACGTACCGCCTCGATCCGGAGTTCGCGGGCCTCATCATCACGTCCGAGCTCGTCAACGGCACTCAGAGCAGCCTCGAGGGGTGGAGCGCCGGCGACTTCGTTCACTGGGGATCGACGCGTCTCTTTCTCATGGAGACCGCGGGCATCGTCTTCCGGCCGGGGTTTCAGACGTTCACCCCTGCGGCCATCGCCTTTGGCCGGGAGTTCTCCCTGGCGATGACAGGAGGCGAGGGAGTCCCCACGGAGATCATCAGTCACACCGAGTACGCGCGCCTCTTCTACGGGCGCAGCGATGTCGCACCGGGCGAGACGCTCACGGCGACACGCCGCCTCTTCATGGGCCTCGAGAGCATGGACACGGTTGCCCCGGGACTGTGGTCTGCGCTCGGCCATGAGACAGGGACACTGGAGGGCGAGATCGTCGACGCGATACGGCTCGATCCGATCCCCGGGGCGGAGCTGCTTGTCAATCAGCGCCAAGCAGGACCACGGCCGCTGCTCCGGGTTCTGACGGATGCGCGTGGCCGTTTCAGCGTGCCGCTGCCCGCCGGGATGCAGGTCCTGGGCATCCCCCGCGCGTACACGCGCACCCGCCCCACTCAGGCTGTCCCGCGCGTCGAGGTGGCCTCCGGCGAGGTCGTCTATCAGAGGTACGAGCTCAACCCTCCGGCCCTGGTCGAGTTTCACGTGACGGACTCGTCCACGGGGGAGCGCCTGCCCGTGCGGGCGACGATCCTCGATCCCCAGGGCCGGCCCGCCGATCTCGGGCCGCTGGACTCGGGCATTCAAGCGGGGCCGCACATCTTCGTCCCCACCGGTGAAGGGCGTTATGAGGTCCCACCGGGTCAGTTCAACATCGTCATCAGCCACGGGCCGGAGTACAGCCGGTGGGAGCAGGAGGTCTTTTTCTTCGCCGGCGCGATTCGGCGGTTCGAAATCGAGCTCGAGCGGCTGGTCGACACGGCCGGCTATGTCGCGGCGGACTTCGGTCTGCTCACCAATCACTCGCATCAGTCGCTTGTTGCCCCGGCCGATCGGCTGCGCACCGCCGCCTGCGAGGGCCTGGAGTTCCTTGTCTCGACCGATGTGAACCACGTGACGGATCTCGGTGCGCCTCTGGCGGAAGCAGGCCTCGATCTCCCGCTGACGGTCGCCAGCGGACTCCGCATCCCGCCGCCCGAGCTGAGTCCCCGGGGGACATGGACCGCCTTTCCGGTGCCGCCGGACTTCGATGTGACGGCCTTTCACGCGGAGACACAGGGAGCCTCGCACAGAACTCTGCTCTCGGCCCTGCGCCACCGTCTGCCCGACTCGCTCATCACCTGCCTGGCCCCCTCCCATCCGGACGAGAGCATCTTTCCGGCGATGGGCTACCGGCACGTGCCCCAGGACTTCGGCTGGGAGAGGACGACGCCTGCTTCGCCCGAGGACGTGAATTTCGACCTGATGGAGGTCTTTGGGAACAGGGACCGGGGCGACTACCTCGCCTCGCGGGATCTCTGGTACACCCTTCTGCGCGAGGGGCACCGGGTGATGGTCTCAGCGAGCCCAAACAGCCGCTTTGCCGGCGTTGAGGAGATCGGCGTCCCCCGGGTCTATGTCGCGGCGGACGACTCGGATCCGCGGCAGATCGACCCCGAGGAGGTCTTTCGGAACCTGAGGGCGGGCAACGCCTTCATCTCGACAGGTCCGTTCGTCCACTTCGAGGTCATGGGGCATCCGCTCGGTTCGATGATCCAGTGGGAGGTCGGAGAGCCCGTCGAGATCGACCTGCGCGTCATCGCCCCTGTCGAGCAGCGGCTGGAGTACGTCGAAGTGAACAAGAACGGCCTCTTCGCGCGGCGGCACATGTTCGTGCAGCCGGTGACGTCCCCGGTCTACGACTGGTCACCGCCCGAGGACGGGAGGCTCTACCAAGTGAGGTCGGACGAGATCTTCACGATCGAGGTCGGGAGCCGGCGCCCGCTGAGCCCGGTCAACGCGCTGAACGCGTCGAACGAGACCTTCCTGCCGATGGCGCTGACGAACCCGATCTGGATCGACACGGACAACAATGGCCGGTACGATTTTTCCGGCCAGCTCTGACCGCCCATCCCCTCCCGACGTCGATTCCGGCTCAACGTCGTGGCGCGTGAGCCGATGAGCATCTCTGAGGTTCTCCCATGCGACGGTGGACGTGTGCCCTGACGGCCGCTGGGCTTGCCCTCTCCGGCAGCTCGGCGGCGGCACAGACCGACATCGCTCTCGTGCTGGATGCCTCGGGGTCGATGCGGCGCACGGACCCCGGGAATCTCAGGCTGCGCGCGGCCCATCTTTTCACGACGCTTCTGGGGCCCAGCAATCGGCTCGCCGTGCTGGGATTTGCCGACTCGCCCGAGCAGCTGCAGCGGCTGACGGTGCTGGACGGCTCGGCGCGCGCGGCGAGCCTCGCGGCGATCGAAGCGGTGGGGGCGGATGGCCGGTGGACTGACATCACGGCGGCTCTCGAAGCCGCCCTCGCGGAGTTCGACTTGACGGTCCCCGGGAGGCGATGCGTCGTGCTCCTGACAGACGGCGCGATCGATCTCCCGGGCGGCGCGACCGCCAACGCGGGCTCGCTTCAGAGATTGCAGTCCCGAGTCCTGGCCGCCTGTCTCGCTGGCCAGGTGACTGTTCACACGGTGGCGTTCTCCGATGAGTCTGCCCACGGCGTGCTGAGGGGCATCGCCCGCGCCACGCAGGGGCAGCATCGTCTGGTGACCGATGCCAGCCAGCTGCATCAGGTGTTCGCCGATCTCTTTGAGACGGTGGATGACCCCCAGATGGCTCCGATCGACGGAGACACGGTCACGATCGACTCGACTGTCCGGGACGCCACGTTCCTGATCAGCCACGCGGGGCAGGCGGATGCGAGCGTCCAGCTGGTGTCGCCCGCCGGAGACGTGTTGACCCGCGAGGAGGTCGAAGGGCGCCGCGGCGTCCGCTGGATGACTACACCGGAGTTCGATCTGATCACCGTCGAGAACCCCGCATCGGGTGAGTGGCGGATCGCGCCCGTGAGTGGGCACGACCGCGTCGTGCTCGTGACCGATCTCACGCTCGAATCATCCCCCCTGCCCCGGCACGTCGAGCGGGGAAGCCCGCTCAGTATTCAGGCCTGGCTGGCTCACGGCGGACGCCCCATCTCGGAGGAGGCGATCACCTCGACGACGGACTGGCGTGTCCTGGTGGCGGACGAGCGTGGCCTGTCCGAGGAACTGACCATGCGCGATGACGGCGAGAGCGATGACTTCGAAGGCGGCGACTTCGTCTTCGGCGCGGTCCACGCAGGCCTGCGCCAGGCCGGGACCCACCGGTTCACTGTGCAGGCGCGGGGCGCGACATTCGCCCGGCAGCGCACGTTTCTCGTCACCGCCTCGGAGAACTGGCTCCGCCTGCGCACCGACCCTTCCCATCCTCTTGCTGGCCAGCCAGTGGTCCTGGAAGCCGAGGTGCTTGCCAGCGCGCCTCCGCATTCGGGGCTTCGCATCCGGGTGGGAATCGCCGCAGAGGGAGTGAGCCGTGAGGAGGTGGAGCTCCTGGCGGTCAGCGACCGCTTGTTCGCCAGTCAGTGGCACGGTTTCTCTGCGCCGGGGCCGCACGTTCTGCAAGCGGTTGCTGAAGCCCGGGGGTCTGATGGCTCGCCAATCGCACTCGCCGCGCCACCCTTGCTGCTGGAAGTGACCCAGGCCGTTGAGCAGGCGCCCACTCCAGGCCCGGAAGAGACGCGACCGATCGAAACCACCCCTGAGTCGGCCTCGGCGGCCATGGCCACAGCGGCGGAGCCGCTCTCACCGGACGAGATCGTCGTCGCCGCCGAGACCTCGCCGGCAGCGCTGGGCGCCACTGCTGTCGCGGTGGATGCCGCGGGGGGCAACACATGGGCCCGTGCCCTGGCCTGTCTGGTTGCCGCTGTCCTGGTGGTGGGAGTGTACCAGCTCATGCCCCGCCTCCGGCGGCGTGCGCCGGGGCTTTCAGCGCGCGACCGCCTGAACATGGAGATCGAAGCCATCGCGATGTCCGTCGAGTCTCAGCTGAAGGCATCCCCATTGCCCACCGCGGAGGAGCCGGTGTCCACTCCGCCTGAGGGTGCGCATCCGGAGAGCGCGGACTTCTCCCCGCCGGCGTCTGAGGCCACTCCTCCGGGGATGGAATCCTCATCGCCAGAGCCGGCCCCGGAAACGGAGGTCTCTGACCCATCGGGGGCTATGGAACCGACCGCCGATGCCGATGAGAAGCCATTGGGAGACCCGTGATGCCCGAGTGGCTTTCCTCACACGTGATGCTGACGGCGGGCGTCGCCGCCGCGCTGGCAGTCGTCTGCGCCCTGCTGGCGCTCAAGACGAGGCGCATCGGCCGGGAGCGCGATGAGTTCCACGATCTGCTGGTCGCGAATTACGAGGGTTGCGTCACAGGGCTGAAGGAGGTGCTCGAGCGCCGCAAGACGCTGTGTGAGGGCGTTGCCCAGCGGATTCAAGAGGTCCCCCAGCTCAAGCGCGCCCAGGCCGAAATGGTCAGCCTGCGGCTGGTCCAGGGACTGCGATCGATCCGGGAATCACTGCTGCGCCAACTCAACGGGGAGAACCGGCTCAGGCTGGACTTCGATATCTACCGCGAGGAGATGATCGCGTGCGATGAGGCGATGGCACGGCTGGCGGACCTGCTCGTCCGGAGTGTCTCCGAGGAAGAGTATGAGAAACTGAAGACCGACCTGGGCGAGCTGCGAGAGAGCAGCGAGCGGGAGAAGAGCCAGCTCAACGCGCGCCTGTCGAAGCTCGCCCGTGAGAAGGAGGGCATCGAGCGGCGGATGTCGACCATGAGCGACTCCGAGGAGCTGGCGCGGGCCAAGGGGCTGCTGGCACAGATCGAACGCGACATCGATGAGCTGGAGGAGGGGTTGCTCGACGAGAGCGGGCAGATGCTCAGCGGACTGGACGAGGAGGCCGTCCAGGAGCTGGAGAAGAAGATGGAGGCGATTGCGGACCAGGAGGCCGAGGCCGCAAGTGAGGTCGAGACGGCCAGCGACGACCTGATGCGGCACGGTCATGGCCAGCGAGTGCGGCTCAAGCGGCTCAAGCGCGGTGTCATCGACCGTGTGGTCAAGCACAGCAGGGCCGAGTCACAGGTCAAGGAACTCACTCGCAAGGTGGAAGTGCTGGAGACGGTCACCGGCGACGACAGCCGCGTGCTGGCCGAGGTGGAGAAGGTGGAGGCTCAGAGCCAGCGAGCCCGGGAAGCGATGGGGGCCTCACGGCAGCAGCTGCAGGCGCTGACGCAGCGCCTGCAGCAGCTGGAGAACATGGAGGAGACGAGCCAGCGCGTTCGGCAGGAGCTGCGCAATCTGGGGATCATCAATCTGGATCTGCAGCGTCAGGTCGAGGAGATGATGCACTCGCAGGTGCTGTACGAGCGGTCTCTGCGGAGCCTGAGCAAGCTGAAAGCCGAGGTGGAGGAGCGTGACGAGCGGCTGCGCTCGGCGCAGGGGACGATTCGGCAGAATGAAGCGGAGATCCGCCGGCTGCAGGCGCTGCTGGACAAGTACCAGAGCGGGAATGGCCCGCGGTCGATCAGCGTGGAGCCCAAGCGGGCGTCGATCAGTGACGCCAAGACGATGCGTGCGCTGGAGAGTCCCGACATCAACCTGGTGCGGCACGCCCTGCGGGAGAAGCTCGAAGAGAACGCGCTGCTGAGATCGAATGTCACCGAGCTGCAGTCGGAGGTGACGCAGAAGACGTCCCAGATCACGGTTCTCGAGGGCGAGCTGGACCAGCTCTTCAACGAGTACCAGAAGCTGTTCGACCGCGTCCCGCTGAGCTGAGACTCACGCGGCGAGGTGCCGTTGGATCATCTCGAGGAGCTGCACGGGGTCGAAGGGCTTGACCATGTAGTCGGCCGCGCCGGCGGCGAGGCCGCGGTCGACGGACTCGGCCTGTCCCATGGCCGAGAGCATGATGATGGGGATGTCGCGTGTGGCCGGGTCCGACTTGAGGCGAGTGCACACCTCGAAGCCGTTGACGACGGGCATCATCACGTCGAGGAGGATCAGGTCTGGCCGTTCGGTGCGCACGAGGTCGAGGGCAGAGAGGCCGTCGAAGGCGGTCACCACTTCGAAGCCTTTGCTCTGGAGGAAGACCTCGACGATGGTCTTCACGTCCTCCTCGTCGTCGGCGAGCAGGATCTTCTTCTTGTCAGACATCCACGACCTCCTGGGTCAGCGTGGGCGATGATGCCTCGCGCGGGGCGCCGCGGGGCAGGCGGACGACGACCTCTGCTCCGGGTCCGTCGACAGGCTGGAAGGCAATCGTGCCGCCGTGCAGCTCGATGACGCCCTTCGCGATGAAGAGTCCCAGCCCGTTTCCGCCGGCTTGGCGCGTGAGAGTGTGTTCGAGCTGGTAGAACTTGGCAAAGACTTTGTCGAAGTGCTGGGCCTCGAGGCCGACGCCGGTGTCCCGGACGTGGACCTCGACGGTCTCTTCCCCGGGGGCGAGCCAGAGGGTCACGTGGCCGCCGGCGGGGGTGAACTTGAGGGCATTGTCGAGCAGGTGCATGAACGTCGAGGTCAGCCGCTCGTGGTCCCCGACGATGTCGAACCGCTCGGGGAGCTGCCCCTGGAGGGTGACGCCCTTCTCGACGAACTCTCCCTCCAGCTGGCGCTGGACCCGCCGCAGCAGCCCCGCCAAGTCCAGCCGGCGAGGGAAGAGGTTCAGATTGCCGTGCTCGAGCTGGTTGACGTCGAGGATGTTGTTGATCTGGAGGATCAGCCGCTCGGTGTTCTTGCGCAGGAGCTCATACATGGCGCGGCGCTGATCGGCTGACTCCTCGAAGGTGCCGGAGGCGAGGAGGTGAACGGCCCCCTTGATCGAGGTGAGCGGCGTGCGCAGCTCGTGACTCACCATCGCCAGGAAGTTCGATTTCAGCTCGTCGAGGCGGCGGAGCTCGGCCACCTCGCGCCGGAGAGACAGGTCCTCCAGGACGAGCACGAGTGCATCCACGTCGCCGCCTGCGTCGCACAGGGTCGTCAGCGTCACGTCCACAGGGACAGTGCCGCTGCGGCCCGGAGCCGAGACTTCGATCTCGCGCCTGCCATGCGGCCCGCGCGCCTGGCACTCGGCGACGAGGGGCTTGATCGCGGCGCGGAGCTCGCCCGGGAGGACGGTGTGGAGGGCGCGCCCGACGGCCTGATCGGGGGCGATCCCGATGAGCCGCGCCGCGGCGGGATTGCACAGCGTGACGCTGGCCGAGCGGTCGGTGCAGATGACGCCGTGCATCATCTGGCTGAGGACGTCCCGGAAATGCTGCTGCAGCGTGACCGCGCTCGACAGCAGGTTGGCGTTCTCGACGGCGAGGGAGACGAGAGCGGCGACCGCCATGGCGAGCTGGAATTCTGCCTCGTCCAGGGGGGCGCCGTCGGAGCGATTGTTGATGCTCAGCACTCCGAGGATGCGCTCATGGATGATGAGCGGAACGCACGCAAACGAATTGTCGCGGTAGCGCTCACCCCCCTTGGCCGGAAGCCCGGTCTTCCCGATGTCTCGCGACATGAGGGGCAGTCCCTCCTGTGCCACGCGGCCGGCGATGCCCTGGCCTGGGGCGATGGAGATGGTGGGCCAGACCTCTCGCGAGATGCCCTTGGCCGCCCGGATGTGCAGGTGCCCCGTCAAGGAGTCCGCGAGCATGATGGAGACACGCTCGACCTCGAGGACCTCGCTGATCACGTCGACAACCCGTCCGAGAACAGTCTCCAGCTCACCCCCCGAGAGAATCACCGAGTTGATCCGGTTGATCAGCCGAAGGTAAGCGTCGCCAGGAGGGGGGGGCGGCGCCGGGGGGAGCGTGCGCTTGGGGGGACGAGCCATCCTCAGGGTGTCCCCCCGGGGGACAGATTGGTCTTGATTCGAAGCCGGCGATTCCGGCAAGGTGCGGACCGGCTCTGCGCACCCCGATGCCGAGGAGAGAATCGATGCCCCAGGACAACAGCAACGCCCCGACCGGACTGGCGCTCCTTGACGATGCGATGGCCAAGTACCGGCTGGAGCTCGGCGAGAACCTCGAGAGTGCTCAGCAGCGCCACGGCTTCACGCTGTTTCACTCGCTCTCCCCCGAGGAGAAGGTCGCGCATCTGAAGAGGCTGGGCTTTGCGCCCCAGGATGGCATCGACCACTACAATCTGGGCTGCGTCGCGGCCCTGCAAGAGAATTTCGAGGAGGCCGCCGCCGAGTTCGGCAAGGCGGTCAAGGAGAACGAGTTCTTCGAGGCCGTCCACAACCACGCCCTCGCCCTGGAACGGGCTGGCAAGTCCGCAGAGGCGAAGACCAAGTGGAAGAGGGCGCTTGACCTTGCGCACTCGGACGACGAGCGCGAGCGGATCCGCGAGCACCTCGCCTCGCTCGGCTGACCTCCCTCAGCGACGTGACGCTCAGGGTTGACACTGGGCCCTGGCTTGCCCCAGAGATGGGCAGGCCCCACAGGCTCTTTGCCATGACGAATCGCGGTTTCATCTGCCTGCCCCTGCTCGCCGCTGTTCCGCGCCGGTCCCGGCCCCGATGCTCCATGTGACGCTGCGCTCCGCGACGGTCATCGCCCTCGCCCTCCTCGCCCTCGTGCCGGCCACGGGGGCACAGACCCGTGAGCGCCGACCGCGGATGGCTGACCTCCTCTGCTACACGCGGTCGGACTACACCCGCTTCGTCGTTCAGTTCACGGGGATGGCCGAAGAGGTGACGTGGGAGGATCACGTCTACGAGAGCAACCCGCGGGTCTTCTACATCGACTTCTACAACCTCCGGCCCTACTTCGCCGATCAGGACCTGGAGATCGACGATGGCCTTCTCCAGCGGGTTCAGGTGCGCAACTACCCCGCGCAGAATGCCATCCGGATCATCTTCTATCTGCAGAACTTGTCGGAGTTCAGCCGGTACGAAACGCCGCGCGCCGACGGGCGGAGTCTGGTGATCAATCTCCTGCGGCGGAACGTGACGACGAGCGCCATTGCGGAGACGACGACGCGGCAGCTCACCTCGGGCACGCGGCGCGTGGTGGTGATCGACCCCGGCCACGGCGGCAGCGATGGGGGAGCGCAGAGTGCCCGGGCCATCGGCGGGCGGATCCGGCGGGAGAAGGACGTGGTGCTCGAGATCTCGCGCCTCGTGCAGCAGCGGCTCAATGAGACTGGCCACTTCGAGGCCGTCCTGACGCGCAGCGGAGACCGCCACATGAGCCTCGGCGAACGCGTGGCCTACGCTGTGCACATGGACGGGGACATGTTCGTGTCGATCCACGCCAATCACGCGGGGAATCCGGACCGCTACCAGGAGGCGCGGGGCCTGGAGCTCTTCTACCTGTCGGACCGCGGGGTCGCCAACCACACCGGCGCCCTGGTCGAGCAGCTCTCCCAGTCCCGCGGCGGGAGCAGCCGGGATCTTCAGGAAGTGGTCCTGAGCCGGGCCCGCCAACAGGTCATCCAGAGCTACACGATCTGTGAGTACCTGCGCTGGGCGTTCCGTCGCCACCGCTACTGGCGCGAGCGGTCCCGCGGCGGGGAGGGCCATTTCCGTTTCATCGAGGACCGCAATTTCCACGTGCTCCGGAATTTCGCCATGCCCTGCGTCCTGGTCGAGACCGGCTACATGACGCACAGCCAGGAGTGCGCCCTGCTCATCTCCCGCGAGTTTCAGGAGATCGTCGCTCAGAACATCGTCGACGGCATCGTGCGCTACTACATCGACCAGGAAGAGGAGGCCTCGCGGCACCAGAGCCGCGGGGCAAACTGATGGGCCGCCGCCGCCGCTCCCGCGAGGAGGCGCTGCAGATCCTCTACGCCATCGACATCGCGCACGCACCGGTCCACCAGGTGCTCGAGGACTTCCTGCGCGAGCGCGAGGAGCCGCTGGACCCGTTCACCGAGTACCTCGTCTACGAGACCAACCGGCAGCGCGAGGAGATCGACAAGGTCCTCGAGGAGCACATGACCAACTGGCACGTCGACCGCCTGAGCGTCATCGACCGCAACATTCTGCGGCTGGGCATTGCGGAGATCATGTGCTGCGAGGACGTGCCGACGAAGGTGACGATCAACGAGTACATCGAGATCGCGAAGAAGTACGGCGACGAGGACTCGCCGGGGTTCGTCAACGGCGTCATCGACAAGGCGGCGCAGGACCGCGAGCACATCTCGACGCGCAAGCGCCTGAGCAAGTGACGCGGGCACTTGTGGCTTGAGGCCGGCCGCGCACGTCGGCAGAGTCTTCGCATGGGGCCGGCACAGGACACTCCCGCAAGTCGCCGCCCGAGCGCGGCGGGGACACTGCTCTTCGATGCCGCCTATCTGCTGATTCTCCCATTCCTGACGGTCCACGCACTGTGGTCGATGGCGGTCCGCGGAAGGCACCGGCGGAGCTTCCCGGGCAAGTGGGGCGTCGGTCTCGCGCGGGCGACGCGCGGGGTGACGAGACCCTCGATCTGGGTCCACGCCGTCAGCGTCGGCGAGGTGCGCGCGGCCAAGCCTCTCGTCGCGGAGCTGGCGAGGCGATTCCCCTCTCACTCGGTCGTCCTCACGACGACCACGGAGACCGGTCTCGACACGGCGCGTGAGCTCTACCCGGGCAGCCTCGTCTGGTGGTTTCCCTTCGATCTGTCGGTGAACGTTCGGCGCTGGTTTCGCCGGCTGAGGCCCGTGATCGTGATCATCGTCGAACTCGATCTCTGGCCGAACGTTGTCCGCCTGGCCGCGAGGCGGGGAGTCCCCGTGGCCGCCGTCAATGCGAAGCTCTCCGACCGCTCGTGCCGGCGATACCAGTCACTGCTCCGGGGCCCCCTGGCGCCGCTCATTCACGCCATGTGGCGTCCGCTGCGGCTCGTGTGTGTCCAGACCGACTTGGATCGCGAGCGCATGGCGCCGCTCGTCCCGGAGACGGCGGCGATCCATGTCACGGGGAATATCAAGCTCGACTTCCCGTCGCCCCAGATCAGCGCAGAGGACCGCGCCGCGTGGCGGCGGCGACTGCGTGTGCGGGAGGATCAAGCGCTGATCGTCGCCGGGAGCACGCACGCAGGCGAGGAGGCTCTTCTCCTGTCGGCGGTTGCCGCGGTGCGTCAGGCGCACCCCGGCGTCCACCTTCTGCTCGTGCCCAGGCATCCCGAGCGCTTCGCAGAGGTGGCCGGGATGGCGGACGCCTCCGGGCTGGGGGCGCAGCGGTGGACCTCTCCGGCGAGCGGGGCGGTGAGTGTCACCGTGGTGGATACCATGGGCGTCTTGCTCGGGCTCTACAGCCTCGCCACGGTCGCGGTTGTCTGCGGCAGCTTCGTCCCGGTGGGCGGGCACAATATCCTCGAACCCGCGCAGTTCGGAGTGCCCGTCGTCTTCGGCCCTCACACCCATGCCCAGCGCGGCCTCGTGAAGCTCTTGCTGGAGGCGGGGGGCGGTCATCAGGTGACGGCAGACAAGCTGGCGGAGACGCTCACACGGCTCCTCGCGGACCCCAGCGAGTGCCTGCGGCTCGGCCAGGCGGGGCGCGAGGCGGTCCTCCGCAATCAGGGGAGCACCGCGCGGTGCCTCGACCTCATATCGCCGTTGATCCGCTGAGCCGGGGCCTGCTTCACTGAGGAGGCGATGTCGGCAGCCCTCTCAGCCCGTGCTCTGCGCGTCTCCGGGACGCCGCGGTTCTCGCCTGGCGAGCTGGCACCATTCCTGGATAGTCTTGTCGAGCGATTTCACCGCGCCGAGGAGATCCGCAGCGACCCCCTCGGCTTCTCCCACCGCTTCCAGGCTCCCGGCGATCAGGAGGTGGTGGCGTTCATGGCGGCGGCCGTGGCGTGGGGGCGGGTCTCACAGATCGCGAGCGTCCTCGAGCGCCTGCTCTCGCGTCTGGGCGGCCACCCCGCTGATCGGCTCCGCAGCGCGGATCGCTCCACGTGCCTCCGCCTGACGCGCGGCATCGTCCACCGGACGGCCACGGGTGAGGATCTCGCGGCGCTTCTCTTCGCCGCCGGCGCGGCTCTCCGCGGACACGGGACGCTCGAGGGACTCTTCATGGGCAAGCCGGCGGCGAGACCACCGCATCTCGATCTCATCGCACGTCTGGAGCACTTCGCGACTTCGCTCAGGCAGTTCGCCGGCCGTGAGACGCGAGGGGTCAAGCACCTCCTGCCTCTTCCCGGACTGGGCAGCGCATGCAAGCGGTGGATGCTTTTTCTGCGATGGGTGGTCCGGCCCCGCGACGGCGTGGACCTGGGGCTGTGGCACCGCATCGCGCCCGCCGATCTGCTCATTCCTCTCGACACCCACCTTCACCGGATTTCCCTCAATCTGGGTCTCACGCGCCGGCGGGATGCCTCGCTGAAGACGGTTCAGGAGATCACCGGATCGCTCCGGCTCATTCGCCCTGAAGACCCCACCCTGTACGACTTCGCTCTGGCTCGCCTCGGCATCGATCAGATCTGCCCGACGCGGATCGATCCCGTTGTCTGCTGCGGGTGCGGACTGAAGACGGTCTGCCGTCATGGTCTGACTCTGTGAGGAGCGGACAGGTGCGGCGATGGCCGGTTGCGGCCCGGCTCGACCGGGTCAAGTGAGGGGCAGGTCGAGCTTGGCGTAGATGGGGCTCACGATGAGACGCAGCCGCGGGACCTGACGATAGAAGGCGAGCCCGGCAGTGACGCAGACCGCACCGCCGAGCAGAATCGTCGCCGGCGCACCGATGATCTTGGCGATCTGACCGTAGACGAGATTGCCGACGGGCATCATCCCGATGAAGGCGAGCGTGTAGAGCGAGATCACGCGTCCGCGCTTGGTGTCGTCGGCGATTGTCTGAATGACGGTGTTGCAGGAGGCCATGGTGACCATCATCCCCGCGCCGGTGAGCAGCAGCATGGGGTAGGAGAGCCACAGGAGCGTCGACTGCGAGAGGCCGATCAGCCCCGTGCCGAAGATGCACGCCGCGATGGGGATCTTGCGGCCGAAGCGGAGGACACCGGGGTGAGAGGCGAGGTAGACAGCGCCGCCGAGGGCGCCCAGGCCCACCGCGCCGAGGAGCCGTCCGTACGTGTTCGAGTCTCCGTGCAGCACGTCGCTGGCGAGCACCGGCAGCAGCGTGAAATAGGGCATCCCCGCGAAGCTCATGACGCACACGAGGAGGAGAATCGCGCGCACGGGCAGGAAGCGGTGGGCGTAGATGAAGCCCTCCTTGAGCCCATGCCAGACCCGGCCGCTCGGCGCCTGAGGGGTCGCCTGGTGGATGCGCATGGCCAGGAGCGAGGCGATGACGGCGATGTAGCTGACGCC
This sequence comes from Candidatus Sumerlaeia bacterium, assembly GCA_013360565.1. Taxonomy (GTDB): domain Bacteria; phylum Sumerlaeota; class Sumerlaeia; order JABWBI01; family JABWBI01; genus JABWBI01. Next base: position 14,017 of record JABWBI010000036.1, read on the forward strand.
GTCGATGAGGAAGCAGAGCCCCTCGCCGAGCCGGGCGATGATGGCCCCGGCGATGACGGGGCCGATCAGACGGGAGCCGTTGAAGAGCGAGGAGTTCAGCGCGATGGCGTTGCCGAGGTCCTGCTTGCTCTCGACCATGTCCAGCACGAACGCCTGGCGCGCGGGGATGTCGAAGCCATTGACCAGGCCCTGGAAGACCGCGAGCACGAGGATGTGCCACTCGCGGATGGCGCCGCTCAGCGCCAGCGCGGCGAGCGCCAGTGACTGGATCATCGCGAAGACCTGCGTCGCGACAAGCACGCGGCGGCGGTTCCACCGCTCGACGAGCACTCCGGCGATGGGGGTGACGAGGACCCCGGGAATCTGGTTGGCGAAGGCGACGAGGCCGAGAAGCCGGACGTCGCCTGTCATCCGGTAGACCAGCCAGTAGGTCGCCGTGGTGGTCATCCAGTTGCCGACCAGCGAGATGCCCTGGCCGGCGAAGAACAGACGGTAGTTGCGGTGGCGAAGCGCGCGGAACAGCCCCTGCGGGCGCGGTGCGCGCCGGTAGGCGTTGGGAGAGAGATTCATGCCCGCGCAGTCACCTGAGGGGCCGCTGGTGCGGGATGCCCTCCCGGCGCGGGTACTCTTCCGGCGTGGAGAAGACCTTGTCCCAGACGGCAATCGAGCGCCCATGGTGCAGCAGCGGCAGACGGGTCGAGACCACGGTGCGGAGAACGCCACCACACGTGCGCGCGGCGACGGCAGCCTCGTCGACCTCGGTCTGAATGTCGGGGCCCTTGTAGGCCACGAGCCGGCCGCCGGTCTTGAGAAACGGCAATCCCAGCTCGCAGATCGTGGCGCAGGTGGACACGGCGCGGAAGACGGCCAGATCGTAGGACTCGCGCTTGACGGCGTTGTGGGCCAGGGCCTCCGAGCGTGTCCCGCTCACCGACGTGTTCGTGAGGCCCAGCGAACGGACGGCCTCTTCGAGAAAACGGGACTTCTTGCCGGTGGACTCGACGAGCAGCCAGGTGGTCTCGGGCATGGCGATCGCCAGCGGCAGCCCGGGGAAACCCGCACCCGAGCCGACGTCGATGGCATAGCGCACGTCCATCCCGTCGAGGGCGCCGGTGGTGAGCAGCAGCAGCGAGTCGGCCGCGTGGCGCAGTGCGATGGCCTCGGGTGAGGCCTCGCCGACGAGATTCATTGTCTCGTTGGCCTCGGCCAGCATCTCGTAGAGGCTGCGCAGCTGCTCGGCCTGCATTGGGGAGAGGTGCAGGTTCATCTCGGCCAGCGCGCGGGCCATGATCTCCTGAAACTTGCGCTCGGGCGTCCAGTCCGCAGGGACGTCCAGCGGCGAAGCCGCGGCGGTCTCACTCATTGGTTTCTCCTCCAGAGGTCAGGGCGGCGACGGCCCGAGGCGCACCGGCGCGGATCGCGATGGCGAGCAGCGCGATATCCGGGGGGCGGACACCCGGGATGCGCGAAGCCTGGCCAAGGGTCGTGGGTCGCACGGCGGCCAGTTTCTCGCGGGCCTCGTGCGACAGTCCATGGACAAGATGATAGTCGAGGGCCCCGGGGATCACCTTCTCCTCGAGGGCGCGCAGACGCTCGGCCGCGCGGCGCTCGCGCATGGCGTACCCCGCGTACAGGCGTTCGGCCGCGGCGCA
>JABWBI010000362.1 GCA_013360565.1 Candidatus Sumerlaeia bacterium
GGCGGCCAGCGCGGCCACCTCGTGCGCGATGGGCTGCGCCGGCGTGGACGCGGCGGCCGCGAGGAGGAGTCCGGTGAGAGCCAGGCGTTTCACTCCATCACCCTCCACACCGGCATGGTGCCGTCGCCGTCGACGCCGATCCGAACGGTCTCGCCGCCCCACAGGCCGTAGAGCTGATTGGGCTCGAGGACGAGGGCCGCGCGCACGGCGCCCGGCTGATCGAGCGGGACGAGCACCGTCCCGGCGGGGAAATCGCGCCGCGCGGCGAAGTCCCGCTCGACGATCTGGCGCCCCCCGTAGCGTGAGTGGATCGGCTCCTCGTCTTCCTGGATCTCCACAAGGCGCGTCCGCTCGGCCAAGAGAGTGCGCGGAGTCAGCAGGCGCTCGTGGGCCAGGCCATGGCGCTCGACAATCTCCACGAGCGCCTCCGCCGACGCGGCGTCCGGGGGAATGGCGTACGCCCGGGGCGTGGTGACGGTGCTCTTGACGATGACGTCGTGGAGGAAGTTCGCCGTCTCGATGTGACGTGTCTGGCCGGTTTCGAGGTCGATCACGGGCACGGCGGTCACGCGGAGTCCGTGATTGCCCCACATCACGTTGGTGGGGAGGAAGGCGGGCAGGGGGGCGGTGCGGGAGGCGTCGATGACAGCACGGTCGTTCGCGCGGCGCTCGGTCACGTCGAGGAAGCGGCGGAGCAGGACCAAGTAGGCGTCGACCCTTGCGCCGAGGTCGGCGTGGCGGTTGTCGAGGCCGCGCCGGACGCCGGACTCGATGATGAAAGAGAGCCCGCCGTGCATGGCGAGGCCGTTGCGCGCGTCGTTGCACTCGAGGGTGCTGTGGCGCATCTCGCCGGCGCCGGGGGCAGCCCCCACGTGGTATCTCATGTAGTTGTGGCCGGCCGCTTCGAGGGCGGGCCGCGCGCTGTCAACCCACCAGAGCGCGGCCTCGAGACGGTCTGCGCCGAACAGCGGATGGTTCGCTGCGTCCATCATGATCTGGGGCCACTCGGTCCAGCCGCGCGCCGTGTAGTCCCCGCTGTCGCGCCCGAACTCGTGACAGTCCACGGTCACATCCGGGTGGACGCGCTGGACGGCCGCGTGGATGGCCCGGGTCTCGGGCTGGCTGAGGACAAGGTGGTCGCGGTTCAGATCCATGCGGTTCGCGTTGGTGCGCCGGTCGGCTTCGGAGCCATCGGGATTTGCCTGGGGCACGATCCAGAGGTCCACGCCCGGAGCCAGCCGCTCGGGGTGCTCGGCGAGGTCGCGGATCAGGTGGCAGAGGGCGTCTTTGCCGGCGTGCTCGTCGCCGTGCTGCTGGCCGATGAACATGACGCGCCAGGACGGCTCGCCCGGGCCGCGCAGGTGCACGAGAAACAGGGGCCGGTCCTCGGCGCTGCGGCCGATCTCCTCGGTCTCGACGTGGGCCGCCTCATCCGCCCAGGCGACGAGATCGCAGACCTGGCGGTGCGTCAGCGGGGTGGTTCGGCCGCGGTGATCCGCAGGCCAGTCCAGCGGCGCGGCCAGTGCACTCATCACCGATAGCCCCAACGCGGCGGCCCAGCCCAGACGAAGTCGTCGCATGCGCTCATCCCTCCCCGATCAGCCGGCACAGGTCTCGAAGCAGACGTGCTGGCACGGGAGATGAGCATGAGCCGCCCGCGCAATGCACGGAGTGGATCTTGGAATGAGCCAAGAAAAACTCGGATCCACACGCCCTGGCCTCTCAGACTGCCTCGTCCAGCGGCGCAAAGCCGTGGCGCATCGTGTTCTCGCTCCACGTCTGCGCCACGAGGAACTGCCTGAGATAGTCGGGTCCACCCGCCTTCGACCCGATGCCGCTGAAGCGGAATCCGCCGAACGGCTGGCGTCCGACGATCGCCCCCGTGATCGGGCGATTGATGTAGAAGTTGCCGACCTGGCACTCGCGCTTGGCCCGCTCGATGTTCGGCAGTGTGCGCGACTGGATGCCGCCCGTCAGCGCGTACGGTGTCGCGTTGAGCACCTCGATCGCCTCATCGAACGAGACCACGGGCAGGATCACCGCGAATGGGCCGAACAGCTCCTCCTGCGCCAGCGGGTGCGACGGAGACAGGCCGGCGGCCAGCGCCGGCGGCACGAAGAAGCCCCGCTCGCCCAGCGGACCGGTCTCGCCCGCGCAGATCAGCTCGCCCTCGCGCCGTGCGCGCTCGATGGCCCCGCGCAGCCGCGCCTGCGCCTCGCCCTCGATCAGCGGGCCCATCTGAACCTCCGGCTCCTCCGCGGGGCCGACGATCACCGAGGCGGTCGCGTCACGCAGACGTGCCGTCAGCGGTTCGAGCACCTCTTGGAGCACGATGACCCGCGAGCAGGCCGAGCACTTCTGCCCCGCGTAGCCGAAGGCCGAGTGGATGATGTCCGGGACGGCGGTGTCGAGGTCGGCGGTCGCGTCGACGATGATCGCGTTCTTCCCGCCGAGTTCGAGGATCGTGCGCTTGAGGCCCCGCTGGCCCTCGCGCACCGTGGCGGCCTCGCGCAGGATCTCCAGCCCCACCGCCCGCGAGCCGGTGAAGGCGATGAGCCCGACCTCCGGGTGCCGCACCAGCGCGGCGCCGACCGTCTCGCCCGGTCCGTGCAGACAGGAGAAGACGCCGTCCGGGACGCCGCCCGCGAGGAGCGCGTCGCACAGAAGCGACGCCGCCAGCGGCGTCTGCTCCGCCGGCTTGAGGATCACGGCATTGCCCGCCGCGAGAGCCGCCGACGTCATCCCCATCGCGATGGCCAGGGGGAAGTTCCACGGCGCGATCACGGCCACGAGCCCCAGGGCACGGAAGCCGCACTCGTTGATCTCGCCGGGGATTTCGGTCTGCAGCGCCACCGGCGCCGCCAGATGCATCATCTGCCTCCCGTAGTATTCCAGGAAGTCGATCGCTTCGCAGACGTCGGCGTCCGCCTCTCGCCAGGGCTTGCCCGCCTCGAGCGTGATCCACGCCGCCGCCTCCATCCGCCGCGCG
>JABWBI010000363.1 GCA_013360565.1 Candidatus Sumerlaeia bacterium
CGGGGCGATGCGCTCGACCTCGATGTCCGTCGCCGCCGCCGAGGGCAGGAACGACGCGTAGGCGAGGTCGGCGATGTGCGCCGAGCGCGGGCCGACGTCGATCACCCGGCCGTGGGCGATGCGCGGGATCGAGCCTCCGGCCACGCCGACCGTCCGCGAGTCGAGTGTGCGGATGTGCAGGCGGTGGCCTCCGACGACGCCGCTGCGGACCTGCGCCTTGCCGTTCTTGATGCAGGCGATGTCGGTCGACGTGCCGCCGACTTCGAGGAAGATGCCGTCGCTGATCCGGGCATACATCAGCGCGGCGGCGATGCCCGCGGCCGGGCCGCTGAGCATCGTGAGGATCGGCCGCCGGCGCATCTCGGCGATGTCCATGATGCCCCCGTCGCTGCGCATAATCATGAGCGGCGCCGCGATGCCGGCCTCTCGCACGGCCTTCTCGGTCATGTTGGCCGTCTCGAGCATCTTCGGCATCATCGACGCGTTGATGACGGCTGTGCGCGTGCGCACACGCAGGCCGTAGAGCTGGGAGATGGCGTGGCACGCCGTGGCCAGGATGCCCATCTCGGCACAGACGCCGGCGACGAGGTCCTCGCCCGCGGGGTCGTCGACGCCGAAGAGCTCGCTCGCGACGATGACCTCAGCGCCCTCGCGCGTCAGCGCCTCGACCGTCTCCCGGACGCGCTCGCGCGCCAGCGGCTGCTCGGTCGAGAGGAAACGGTGGAAGGTCCGCAGGAACCGCCCCGGCGCGAGCTCGATGTGCTCGCAGCGCGTCTCGCCCCGCGCCCGGCCGCGGCCGAACCCCCGCCCCATGCCGACGATGCCAACGGGGGCCACGTCGCCCTCGAGCAGGGCGTTCGTCGCCTGGGTCGTCGAGTGAGCGATGAGGATGATCTCCTCCGGAGCGAGGTGGCCCTCCTCCAGCATGCGGTGGATCGAGTCGACGATGCCCCGGGCGACGCCCTCGCGCGCGCTGTGGGTCGTGGGGACCTTGACCGTCGCCAGGAGACCCAAGTGGTCGGCGTCGACGGCGACGGCGTGCGTGAAGGTGCCTCCGACGTCGATGCCGACGCGGATGCGGCGGCGTGGCTGGGCCGAGTCGCTCATCGGATTCTCCCGTCCGCGTTTATCCCGTGGGGCGGGAGACAGTTCAAGGCCTGTCTCGCACGCAGGCCTCCGGCCGGATCGTCAGTTCCACCTGGGCGAGCTTGGCCACCGGAGGGATCAGCAGCATGAGCACGGCGGGCCCGAGCTCCCAGAAGCTTCGCCACTCGTCGATGTACCCGCAGATGAGGCTCATCAGGAGCAGCGGCGGTGCCGCCCAGAGCGCGTCGCGCATGAGCCGGGGCTTGGCGTGCCAGTCGTGCGCGAGCCCGAGCGCCACGGCGACGGCCACCAGCGTGTCGCTGAAGCGCAGCGTCGGCAGATGCGTGAGATTGTGGTCGAAGAGGTGAAACTCGAGCGGCGCTCCGGGGTTGAGACGAAAACGGACAAGGGTGTAGGCGACAATGACCGCCTGCGAGACCACCTGCGCCCCGAGCAGACCCCAGAAGACACGCGGCGGCAGCCGGCGCGTGAAGTGGATCGCGAAGATCACCGTCAGCAGTGCAGCCGTCTCCTTGTTGAGACATGCGAGCAGGTGGACGAGAAGGTAGAAGACCCAGCGGCGCCGGACCATCATCGTCAGGCCGAGGGCGAAGAGGGCCAGCGTCGCGAAGTCGTAGATGAACACGTTGTAGCGGAAGCACGACGGCAGGCCGGCGAAGATGAAGAGCACGGCCGCCCGCTCGAAACCGCGGGGAACGACGTAGAGCGACCGCAGAAGCGCGCGCAGGCAGAGCGGGACGGCCCACATGGTGGCGTAGACGACGGCCAGACCGATCACGTGCACAGCCGGAAACTGCGCGTTCCACCGGTAGTTGCGGAACACGGCCATGACCCACGGGGTCTCCATCAGCGCCCGGTCCCAGGAGAGTCGAAGGCCCCTGGGAATCAGCTCGTGGATCCAGTGGATGATCGACGGCACGAGCGTGCGGTGGACAAAAGGCCGGTGGGCGGAGCCGCGGACCATGTCAAGAAACATCGCGGGCTCGTAGAGATCGAATCCGATCCGGAGGAAGAGCCCCATGTTGATCGCCGAGATGATGACCATCAGCGACCAGAAGGCCGCATTGGCGGGCCAAGCGGGCGGGCGGTGCGGGCCGGTCGGCGCGTCCATGTCGCTCATCCCCGAAGACGGCCCAGAAGAGGCGAGCGGAGTGGCGGCTGCAAGGGGAAACCGTGTGCCGCCGGATGCGGCGGAGAGCCTGTCGAGGTCTCGCCGGGATTGACGGCTCCCGGCCTTCCGGCGTTGGATCGCCCCGTGCCATGCTCACCGAGCTCGCCATCCGGGACCTCGCCATCATCGACGCGTTGACGCTGTCCCTCGGGCCGGGGTTGACCGTGCTCACGGGTGAGACGGGGGCGGGCAAGTCGATCATTCTCGGCGCGTTGAACCTGCTGCTCGGCGAGCGGGCCTCGACGGACGACCTGCGTGCGGGCTGCGACGAGGCCGAGGTTAGTGGACGCTTCGAGGTGCGAGGTGGCTCCGCGGCGGCCGGCTTCCTGAAGCGCACCTACCCCGAGTACCGCGTGCACCTGTGGAAGACGCTGGCACTGCACGCGCTGCGCACCGGCCACGACTACTGGGGCTGGCGCTTCGCCGGCTGGGCGATGCACTACCTGCAGGATCTCACGCAGCCGTATCACGCGCGGGTGCTGCCGGACGTGAGCACGGTGCGCATGCTGTGGATCAACACGCTGTACCTGGCCGGCTGGCCGGATGCGCGCAACAGCGCGGTGACGCTGGTGTCGAACCGGCATCTCGCGTTCGAGAACTTCCAGCGCACCGCGCTGCTCGCCGGTTACCGCGAACGCAGCCGTGCAGCCGCACTGTTCGACGCGCTGGCCGGGGCGGGCGCGGCCTCCGACCCGCA
>JABWBI010000037.1 GCA_013360565.1 Candidatus Sumerlaeia bacterium
CGCATTGATCGGCGTCGACGGCGACCGCGCCGGCCACTCCGCCGTGGGGGGGATCGTGCACGATATGGTGCTCGCCGGCGTGGAGCGCCTGGAGCGCTGGATCCCGCGCGCCGGCAAGGACTGGGCGGACACCGTGGCCGCCGAGGAGCTCCGCCGCTGACTGTCCTTGACTCGGCGCGTCTATCCGACGAGAACGCCGGGTCAGGATTCCATGCGCAAGATAACTCTCCGTGAAGAGCTCCGCTATCGCTTCGACAACACCCTCGCGAAGGGCACCGCGGCGCTCATCGCCTGGCTGTTCCTCGCCTCCGCCGTGCTCGTCGCCGCCTCCGCCGCCCTCGTCACGCTCGGCGGCTTCGCCCCCGACGGCGAGGACGGCGAGCGGCCGGGCTTCCTGTCGGTCCTGTGGGTCACGCTCAACCGCACCCTCGACCCCGGCACGCTCGGAGGGGACACGGGCAGCTACGCGTACCTCGGCGCCCTGTTCGCCGTCACCCTCGGCGGCATCTTCCTCGTCAGCATCCTGATCGGCGTGCTCACGCAGGGCATCGAGGACAAGATCGAAGAGCTCCGCAAGGGCCGTTCATTCGTCTGCGAGCGCGACCACATCATCATCCTCGGCTGGTCCCCGCAGATCTTCGCGATCATCAGCGAGCTCATCATCGCGAACGAGAGCCGCAAGCGCGCGGCCATCGTCATCCTGGCCGACCGCGACAAGGTCGAGATGGAGGACGAGATCCGCGACCGCATCGACGCCCCGCCCGGCATCCGGATCGTCTGCCGCACCGGCAGCCCCATCGATCCGGCCGAGCTCGCGATCGTGAACCCCCGCGACTCCCGCGCCATCGTCGTGCTCGCGCACGACGACGAGAACCCGGACGCGGAGGTGATCAAGGTGATCCTCGCGCTCACCAACGCCCGCGATCGCAGGCCCGAGCCGTACCATATCGTCGCGGAGATCCGGGACGAGGCCAACATGGAGGCCGCCCGCATCGTGGCCGGCACCGAGGCCGAGCTCCTGCCGGTCAACCAGCTCATCGCCGGGATCACCGTCCAGACCTGCCGCCAGTCGGGCCTCTCCGTCGTCTATCAGGAGCTGCTCGACTTCGACGGCGACGAGATCTACACGCAGGAGCAGCCCGAGCTCGCCGGCAAGAAATTCGGCGACGCCCTGTTCGCGTACCGCACCTCGTCGCTCATCGGCCTGCGCCGCAAGAAGGACGGGCGCACCATCCTGAACCCGCCGATGGACACGGTCATCCGGAAGGGCGACCTGGTCGTGCTCGTGGCCGAGGACGACAGCGCCATCGAGCTCGCGAAGAAGGGGGAGAAGCCGGACATCGACGAGGACGCGATCGGCGAGGCGGCGCCGGAGGAGCGCGCCCCGGAGCGCGCGCTCTTCCTCGGCTGGAACCGCAGGGGCGCCATCATGATCGGCGAGCTCGATCGCTACGTCGCCCCCGGATCGGTCGTCAAGATCGTCGCCGAGGGGGACGACGTGCAGGCCGCGCTCGACGCGCGGGGCGTGAAGCTCCAGAACCTGACGGTCACGGTCGAGGAGGGCGACACGACGAGCCGCCGCGTGCTCGACCGGCTGGAGCTCGGCTCGTACGACCACATCATCACGCTGAGCAGCTCGGACCGGCTCGCGCCGCAGGCGGCCGACGCGCGGACGCTCGTCACGCTCCTGCACCTGCGCGACATCGCCGCCCGCGCCGGCCGGTCGTTCTCGATCGTGAGCGAGATGCTCGACGTGCGGAACCGCCAGCTCGCCGAGGTGACGCAGGCCGACGATTTCATCGTGAGCGACCGGCTGGTGAGCCTGATGCTGTCGCAGATCGCGGAGAACAAGCTGCTCGGCGCGGTGTTCGCGGACCTCTTCTCCCCCGAGGGCAGCGAGGTGTACCTGAAGCCCGCGGAGGGGTACGTGAAGCTCGACGCGCCGGTGTCATTCTACACGGTCGTCGAGGCGGCGCGCCGGCGCGGCCACGTGGCGATCGGCTATCGCCTCCACGAGCACGCGGGCGACGTGGACCAGGCCTACGGCGTCTGCGTGAACCCCGACAAGGCCGAGAAGGTCACGTTCACGGCCGGGGACAAGGTGATCGTATTGGCGGAGAGCTGATCGCCGCCGGCAGCGGCAGGCGGGAGCCTGCGATCCGCGTCCCGCGCTTGCCCCCGGCGCGCGGCCCGGCGACGATGCCCCCGCCGCCCGGGCGGACCGCATGGCCTCCTACACCCTCCGATCCTTCGAGTTCCGCCGCGAGCGCGAGGCCGCCTGGACCGAGCTCGAGGAGCTGGTCGCGCGCGTCGAGAAGCAGGGCGTGGGCTCGCTGCGCGAGGACGAGCTCCGGCGCCTCCCCCTCCTCTACCGCGGCGCGCTCTCGTCGCTCTCGGTCGCCCGCGCGATCTCGCTCGACAAGAACCTCCTCCAGTACCTCGAGGGCCTCTCGGCGCGCGCGTACGTCTGCGTCTACAGCCCCAAGCGGCGCTTCCTCGGCGAGGCCCGCGCGTTCGTCACGACCCGCTTCCCCGCGCTCGTCCACGGCATGCGCGGCGCGCTCCTGCTCTCCGTCCTCCTGCTCGCCGCCGGCGCGGGCGTCGGCCTCGCGCTCACGCTGCTCGACCTCATAGCGGCCAACCGTCGACTTGACGAGGGCCGCCAGGACCTCCGGGTGCTCCTTCAGGTGCGCGTCGTTGGCCATCTGGAGGATCTGCTCGCGAGGAATCGACGGATCCTTCGTCATGTGCATCAGCAGATTGTAGAAGAGGAACGTCTTCTCCGGCAGGTTGACGCGGTCCTCGGGCGGCAGCTCGCAGACCGACGAGCCGGGGAAGAACTTCAGGCGCTTGATCAGCACGTTGTACGCCGGTGGCAGGTCGCAGAGCAGCTGGAGCGAGTCGCGCAGATCGTCCTCGGTCTCGTAGGGGTTGTTGCTGATCATGTCGTAGGTCATCGCGAGGCCGAGCTTCTCGCACGTCTGCGCCAGCGCCATGATGTCCTTGTTCATGAACGCGCGGCGGAAGACCTTCGTCGAGATCTGCTTCGAGCCCGACTCGACGCCCAGCGCGACCATGACGAGGTTTGTGTCCTGGAGCTCGCGCAGCATGCGCTCGGTGGTGAAGCGGGGGTGGCCGTAGCCGCCCCAGTCCATCCCGACCTCGCGCGCGTAGACGTCGCCGAACTCGATGGCCCAGTCCTCATCCTTGAGCAGGATCTCGTCCCAGATCACGCACGAGTCCAGGTCCAGCTCGCGCTGGCGCCTCTTGATCTCGTCGACGATCGGGCGGATCGACCGGCGGCGGACGTACTTCTGCCCGCGGTAGTTCTTCCGGAACGACTCGTGGCAGCAGTACGAGCAGTTGTAGGGGCAGCCGCGCGACGACATCATGATGAAGCGGTCGCGCAGGTGGTTGCGGTCCCGCTCGACCGTGATCTGGCGCAGCTGGTTGAACTCGATCAGCCACTCGTTCTGGCCGTAGTGCGCGAACGGCAGCTCGTCGAGGTCCTGGAGCAGCGGCTCGAGCGGGTTGTGGCTGATGTCGCCGCCCGCCGAGCGCCACGTCAGGTTCGCCGCCTTCGTGTTCTTCATGTCCTCGAGCCACGCCGCGAAGGCCGTCTCGCTCTCGCCGCGGAACACGTAGTCGCAGTACTCCAGACACTCGGCCGGGTGAGAGGTCGGCATCGTCCCCCCCCACACCACCGGCACGCCCGGCATGTTCTCCTTGATCCGCGCCGTGAGATCGGCCGTGAACGGCATCTCCACCACCGTCACCGAGAACCCGATGACATCCGGCCGCAGCGCCGCGATCTTGTTCAGGTACAGCTCGTACTCAAACTCGGTGATCGGCTTCATGTCCGGCAGCAGCACCTCGCCGTCGATGAACACCTCGAGCATGCCCGGGTGCGAGTCGGCGATGCGCTTGGCCTCGGGGTCGAGTGCCGGGAAGCCGACATTGCGCACCAGGTAGCTCTTCAGGAGAACGTAGTGCACCTCATGGCCCCGCTTCTCCAGGTAGGCACCGAGGCACCGGAGACCGTAGCAGAAATCATCGTAAACCTTGCACAGGACAACGCGCATATGGGTGTACCCCTCACGGGAGCCTCACGCGTGGGGTGCGGGAGACTCTGATAGCTGGCGCCATCAGACCGGATCGGGCGGGAGTGCGTCAAGGCGGAAGAGCCCGGCCGGGCGAAAAACCCCGGCACCCCTCCCTCTCACGCGGACCCGGTCTGCGTGGGAAGGCGCGGGCGGCCCCCCCTTCGCCATGGAGGCCGAAGACAATGCGAATCGCACCCGGGGAACTCACGATCCCGCTGCGCCCGCGGGGCGCCTGGCCGGGTTGGAATCGGCTGGGGACCGGTCCCCCACGATCCCGCTGCGCCCGCGGGGCGCCTCACGGCCCCCCCCTCTCTCACCGCAGCAGGTAGCCTGAGAGGCCCGGCTCCTGGCCCGTGTTGATGGCCCCTGGCGTCAGGGTCTGGATCGCTCCGGGGCTGTCACCGGTGAACTGGGCCGGGGGATCGACGACCCACCCGCCGGGCCCCGGCTGGTCGTCGCTCGTGTTCGGGTCGGCCCCGTCGTCGTTGTGGAAGTTGGTCGACGCATTCCCGGTGAAGAAGGCCCCATCGTTGCCGCCGATGCCGCTGAACGGGTTGGTCCACGTCAGCGGGACACCGAAACTCGCCGGCGTGACGCGTGTCCCCTCGGCGATGAAGTCGACGCCGGCGTCATCGGCGAAGATCGCCGTCGGCCCCGGCGCCAGCAGCGTGAGCGCCTCGTCACCCGTCCGCACGCCGAAGCCCGGGTCGGTCAGGCGGTCGAGGGTCTCATTGCGCTCGTAGATGATCATCTGGCCGTCGCTCGGGTCGAGGTCATCGGCCGGGAACTGCGCGTCGTTCGTTGCGTTCGAGCTCGTGACGATCAGGATGCAGGTCAGATACGGGATGTCGGCGAAGGCCGCCGTGGCGGGGAAGATCATCGACCCGTTGTCGATGTTCAGAGGGCTCAGCTCGTCGCGTGTGTCATTGTTCGTCAGGCGCCAGCCGCGCATGTCCACCCCGGCCGGGTCGACCACGAGCAGCTCGATCCAGTCTCCGTGGATCGTCCGGTTACCGATGGACGGATAGGCCGTCCCATCGTCGTTGACCCAGTACTCGTTGAAGATCACGCCCCCCGCGCTGTTGGCCGTCGAACCCGCGCCGAAGGTCACCGTCAGCGTGGCCGTCCCCGCGCTGCCCGCGAAGAAGGTCTGCGACGGCTCGGTGCCCGACACGGCACCCGTCCACGACTGGAAGTGCGAGTCGAGATCGGCCACCGGGGCGAGCTCGATCGGCTGGCCCGCGAAGAACACCCCGCTCCACGGCGGCGTGACCAGGTGACCATTGACCGACACGCGGCCCGTCCCGCCGCCCGAGCGCGAGATCGACAGCGTCTGCATGCCCGCGAGCCCGAAACGGTCCCGGATCAGGCCCCGGACGTACCCGGGCCGATTCGCCAGGAAGAGGTCCATCCGGCCAAGCGCGCTGCTCCAGCCGCTGATGAGCTGGTCGGCGGGCTTGTCGGGGTTCAGCGGCGACTGGTTCCACCACCGGTTCGCCTCACGGGTGATCTCCGCCTGAACCAGCGCGCCCGCCGCGGCCAACTGAGGCCGGGTCGTCTCCGGGGCGAGCTCGAAGTTGAGCGCATCCTGGAAGAGGCGGACGAAGCGGCTGCGCCCTTCGGGGTTCCCCGCCCGCACCAGCGGCACGTTCACCCCGCCCTGGCCCACGTAGATGGTGCCTCCGACGATGTTGGCGAACAGGCGCGAGAGCGGCGCGCTCCCCGTCCCCGGGTTGTGCGTCTTGTAGAACGTCGGGTCCAGCGCCCAGGCCAGCGAGTCGCGCTGCCAGCCGGTGTCGCGCAGCCCCATCGCCCACTCCGCGTCGTTCTCGAAGAAGCGCCACCGGGCCCCGGCCTGGTCGCGGCGCCGTGCCGCGACGAAGTTGTTCTGCGGCCAGTCGTGGTTCTGGCCGAAGATGTTGAGCACGAACCACTCGAGGAAGTTGTCGAGGTCGATCCGCTGCTGCAGCTCGGCGTAGTTCGCCGGCACCGAGAGGTCATGGCTGTCGGCCCAGGCAATCAGCTCGTTGAACGCCGCCAGATCACCGTCGACCACCTCCGTGTGATAGCGGATCGTCGAGTTCCACGTGCCCTTGACGACGTCCCACTCGCTCCCGCCGAAGGTGTCCTCGCACAGATTGTCGTTGATCCGCTCGTTGGGATTGTAGAGGCCCCAGTACTGGCCGTTGATGTGCAGCGCGACATAGAACCCGTCGCCCGCCCGGTGGCCCAGCGCCGCGTGCCAGTCGCGCATCAGCTGGTCGCGCAGATACGTCGCCTCGTCGCGCTGCGTGCTGCTCGGCACCAGGAAGCAGTCGTTCGCCGCACCGCGCAGCACCAGGGTGTCGACCGTCGGGTCGGGCGAATGCGTCCAATAGGGGGCGAGATTCCAGCTCGACAGGCCGTACGACGAGCGGAAGTAGAGGCGGAAGGACTTCTTCGCCGAGTCCCGCGAGGAGCCGCCGTGCAGGCGGATGCCGCAGTCAGCCTCGCGCACATCCGCGCCGCTGGGGGAGATCAGAGCGACGTGGCACGGCCGCTCCCAGGCGTCCCCGCTCTCCTCGTAGTTCACGTAGATCCCCGTCACCGGGTCGAACAGGTACGACGGCGGCAGCACGAGGTCCATGATCGGCAGCGCCGTCGTCTCGCCGATGAAGTACGACGCCGTCGTCACCGGACTCGGGTCCAGGCTGGCGTAGAACGCCCGCGCCCGCAGCGGGCGAGACGACGGGACGGCCACCGCACCGGTGTAGAGCGAGCTCGTCGCCTCGGGCGTCGAGCCGTCCGTGGTGTAGCGGATCGTCGCCCCCGGCCCCGCCGTCATCACGACCGACTGCGCCGTGGCGTAGCGGCCCGTGCCGGCCGAGAACTGCGGCGGCTGGCCCGGGACCGCCAGGGCCGGGGCCGAGACCAGGGTGAGGGCGAGGCCAATGGGCCGAAACGAGAGCATCATATCCCTTTATCCCAGCTGGCGGGACCCGGCGTCAACGAAAGGCGCGGGCTCAGCGCGGCACCGCGCCCCAGGCCTGCTGCAGCTGGTTGATCGCTTCGAGCGTCTGGGCTGCCGGGCTGCCGCCCGTCCCGACGACGAGGCTGTGGATGATGCCTCCCGCGAGAACCGCTGCAACGGCCGTCCAGAGGCTGGCCCGCAGCGAGCCGCCCAGGCCGCGCTGGACCGCCAGCACCAGAAGCCCCATCGGCACCAGCACCTCCAGGGGGCTCAGGAGCGCGAGCAGCCGGCCATGGATCACCGCCGCGATGAACAGCACCACATCGGCCGCGATGCGGCCCACGAGGGCGATGGCGACGGCATTGGCCGCGCTCTCCGGCTTCACCTCCGGCCGCTTGAGCAGCACGTTGACGATGGCAAACACCACCGCGGCCATCACCGCCGCCTCGAGGATCAGGGCGATCAGCTCACGCAGCACGGAGGAGAACGACGGCCAGATCTCGAAGCCGAGCTTGGTCCCGAGGAGAAACGTGAGCATCCCCACGAGCGCAAAGGCGCCGGCGACAATCCCGGCGAAGAGAAAGCCCGGCTGCCGGACGGCGCCCTCCAGATGTCCATCGGGGTCCAGGGCGGCATGCACCCCCTGCCCCAGCGAGGATTGGATCACGGCGGGGTTCAACGGCTGGTCTGACATGGGAAGACTCCTCCTCGGGGGGAATTCGTGACGCCGCCACCCTGCCCCCCAAGAGGGGAATCTTCCAGCGAAAGGTGCAAGACCGTGATTCCGCTCAAGATAGCCAACCCCACGCCGATACCCCAGATAGTCAAGGGAACACCGCCATCATGAACCGCCGAGTGGAGGATTGACGATGACCACGCGCAACCGGCCCAGCCCTTGGGCCAAGTGGCTCGAAGAGCGCCTGAGCGAGCGCCCCGGCCATGTCGCCGCCTCGCTGACGCCCAACCTCGAGCGTCTCAACCGGCTCCTGCTGCTGGCCAAGGTCACGGGGCGCTGAACGCACCCCAGCGCTCGTCTGAGCTGGACATCCCGGCTGCTGGGACGGCACATAGCGGCGACCACGCCTCCCCGTCGCCGCTCTCATGTCCGCCGCCTGGCCCTATCTCCTCGCCCCGTTTGCCCTGCTCTTCTCGTCCCTGTGCCTCGAGGCCAACATCTGGTTCATCTACGGCTACGCGACCTACCGGGACGGCAAGCACACCCGGCGGTCCTTCCGCGTGCTCCTCGTCGCCGTCATTCTCCTCGCCCTCCTCGCCTTCCTCGCACCCTGGTTTTTCCTGATCTTCGGCGGCTTCCGCGCGGCCAACGCCGCCTGGTTCGGCCTGGGTCTGGGTTCGTGCCTCGCGATTTACCTCATGGGGCTCTTCGTCGAGTGGCACCCCGCCCTCTTCTATGACCGCACGAAGGAGCGCCGCATCACACGCGACATCCGCCACCGTGACGACAAGCTGATCCAAGGCGCCATCCAGGGCTGGCCCCTCTACTCCTCCGACGAGCGCCAGAAGTTCCTCCAGGCCTACGCCGCCTATCCCATCCACATCCGCGAGGCCGTCTTCCTCCGCCTGCTCGACAGCTTCCCCATCATCGACGGCGATGTCTCGACACCCGGGACGGTGCGCCTCAACGGCGAGCAGCTGATGTCCTGGGCCGGTGCCCACCTCTCCCGCTTCATCGAGGCCCTCTTCGAAATCCGCACCCGCCTCGACCACGGCGTCTTCCGCGGACCGCTCCCCGTGCAGCCGGCGACGGCGGACCACCCCGAGGCCCTGGGGGAGATCGTCTTCGCCCGCACCGGCGAGGACCGCTTCATCATCGGCCCAGCCGCGTGAGCGGTTGACCCGCGGCGCTTCGCTCTGCGACAGTCCCCGCGCCACTCAGCCCGCCCGGAGGCCTCCGCGATGCCCAACCGCGCCTATCTCCTCGTCAACGTCCATGCCGCCCGCGAGGCGGAGGTGCAGCAGGCCCTCCGCGGCCTGGAGGAGGTCATCGCGTGCGACCAGGTGACGGGGGACAACGACCTGATCGCGGTCGTCGAGGCCCCCGACTACCAGCACATCCTCGGCCCCCTGCTGCAGAAGATCCGCAACATCGAGGGCATCAGCCACACCGTCACCTGCCTGGTTCTGTGAAGGACTCCAACCCCACCGCCGTCTGAGGACATCCGCACTCATGGTCCGCCTGTGCCGCGCCGTCGCCGAGAGCGCGCTCTTCCAGTTCACCATCCTCGCCATCATCCTCTTCAACGCCGTCCTGATCGGCGTCGAGACCTACGACGGGGTCGTCCAGCGGCACGCCGGTCCTCTGCACGCGGCCAACCTCGCGATCCAGGTCATCTTCCTCGTCGAGATCGCCGTCCGCCTCCTCGCCTGCGCCCCGCGGCTGCACCGCTTCTTCCTCGACGGCTGGAACGTCTTCGACTTCACCGTCGTGGCCCTCTCGCTGCTCCCCGCGGCGGGACCGGCGGCGACCGTCGCGCGCCTCGCCCGCGTTCTGCGCGTCGCCCGCCTCGTCTCCGTCTCCGCGGAGCTGCGCCTCATCGTCGCGACCATGCTCCGCTCGATCCCCTCCATGCTCCACGTCATCACGCTCCTCACGCTCCTCCTCTACGTCTACGCCGTCATCGGGCTCCACCTCTTCCGCGCGGAGGACGCCTCCCACTGGGGCTCGCTCGACCGCGCCGTGCTGAGCACCTTCCAGATGCTCACGCTCGAGGGATGGGTGGAGATGCAGCAGGCCGTGATCGACACCCACCCGTGGGCCTGGATCTACTTCGGCAGCTTCATCATCTTCGGCGTCTTCGTCATCGTGAACCTGTTCATCGCCGTCGTCCTCAACAACCTCGACGCCGCCAAGGACGAGCAGCGCCGGAGCCAGGACCGCGACCGGCCCGAGGCCGACCTCCTGCGGCAAATGGCCGCCCTGCGCGAGCAGATCGAGGCTCTGGAGAACCGCCTGCGCGCCCGCTGAAGAAAGCGTGGGCTTCCGCACCCGCCTGTGGTTGATACTCCGGCCATGCCTGCCCGACACCCCCACGTGGCCGTCCTCGGCGCCGGAGTCTGCGGCCTCGCCGCGGCCTGGGAGCTGCTCCGCTCGGGCACCGCCGAGCGTGTGACCCTCCTCGAGGCCGAGGACCGCCCCGGCGGCCTGGCGCGCTCGGTCTACGACCCCTCCGGTCTCCAATCCGACCTCGGCCCCCACCGCATCCACACCGAACTGCCGGAGATCGAGGCGCTCCTCGGCGATCTGGTCGGGCCGGAGATGGTCTGGGTCGAGCGCCGCAGCGCGATGCACGTCGAGGGGCGCTTCGTTCCCTATCCGCTCGGCATCGGCAGCGTGGTCTCGCTCTTCGGCCCGGTCGAGTTTCTCCGCATGGGCCTCAGCGCCGCCTGGGCCAAGGCGCGCGGGATCTGGAGCCCCGCGCCGGCCAACTTCGAGGAGCACATGATTCGGGCCTTCGGCCACCGGGTCTACGGCCGCATCCTCCGGCCCTACTCCGCCAAAGTCTGGAAACTCGACCCGCGCGAGATCTCGGTCAAAGCAGCCGAGGTCCGCGTCAGCGCCGGGAGCATGGGCAAGCTCGCCAGGCGACTCCTCGCCCGGGGCCGTGAGCGCCGGGGCGAGGAGACGGCTCTCCGGGAGTTCCGCTACATTCAGGGCGGAGTCGAAGCCCTCGTCCGCCGCCTCGCCGAGAAGGTCACCGGCGCGGGCGGCGTCATTCTCTGCAACCACCCGGTCGAGCGCCTGACCCTCGAGGGGTCCAGCCGCTGGCTGGTCCAGCATTGCCAGGGCCAATTCGAGTCAAGTGCTGTGATTGCAACAATCCCCGTGACGCATCTCTCGCGCATGCTCTGCGGGGACGACCGCGCCCGGCCGCCGGAAACCGCCGTCGAGGCCCTGCGGTTCCTCTCCATCGACCTGGTCTTCGTCAAGATTCGGCGCCCCCGTGTCAGTGAGAACCACTGGCTCTACTTTCCCGACGAGTCGATCATCTTCAACCGCGGCTATGAGCCCTCTCGATTCTGGGCCGGGCCCGGGAAGCCCACCGGCTCGACGCTGCTGTGCTTGGAGATCACGGCCCGTCCGGACACGCCGATGCACGGCATAGCGGAAGCCGACCTGGCCGCCCAGGTCGAAGCCGACCTCCTCCGAACCGGCCTCGTTCGCCGCGAGGAGATCGAAAAGAGCTTTGTCGTGCGCCTGCCCTTCGGTTACCCTCTGTACGATTGCCATGCCGATGGGCACCTGCGAACTGTGTTCGACCATCTGCGGGCTTGGCCGAACCTCGTGACCACCGGGAGGCAAGGGCTCTTCAGCCACAACAACATGGACCACTCGATGTTCATGGGCCTCGAGGCGGCGCGCGCGCTGGCCCGGGGCCCCGAGGGCGCCGCCGCCTGGTATGGCCGAGCCGACGCGCTTCGCCACTTCCGCATCGTCGACTGACCCGCCGCCGTCATGAAGGTCTTCCTCGCCGTCCCGCCCACCGGCAAGCTGATCCGGGAGGATCGCTGCCAGACTCCCATCAAGGACCTCAAGACCGTCGCCCTGCGCCCGCCGATCGAGCTGCTCTACGCCGCCGCCGGCTTCGAGCGGGCCGGGGCTGTCTGCCGCATCGAGGACTACCCGGCCAGGGACCTCGGCTGGGCCGCCTACGAGCGTGACCTGCGCGACTTCGCTCCCGACCTCGTCGTCATCTCGATCACCTGCCCCAGCCTGAAGGAGGACCTCGAGGCCGCCGGCCGCGCCAAGCGCGTGCTCCCAGGCGTCAGAGTCCTGGCGAAGGGGGCGCTCTTCGAGTCCACCGACCTCAGGCCGATCTCCGAGTGCGCGGCGCTGGACGGCGTGCTGCGCGGCGAGTGCGAGCACACGTGCCGCGAGATCGCCGAGGGCGCGCCGTGGGACGCCATCCAGAGCCTCACCTGGCGCAACGGCCGGGGGATGGTCCACAACCCGGACCGGCCGTTCGAGCCCAACCTGGATGCCCTTCCCTTTCCGGCCCGTCATCTCATCGACAACGGGCTCTATCGCCGCCCCGACACGGGCGAGATGCAGACGACACTCGTCACCAACCGCGGCTGCCCCCACACGTGCATCTACTGCCTGGCCCAGCAGGTGGCCGGCGCCAAGCACCGGCGGCGGACCCCGGCCAACATCCTCGCCGAGATCGACGAGTGCCTGGCCATGGGGATCAAGTCGTTCCTCTTCCGCTCGGACCTCTTCACGGCGAACAAAAAATGGGTCATGGAGCTGTGCCAGGCGATCTGTGACCGGCGCCTGGAGAAGACCATCGACTGGGCGTGCAACTCGCGCGTCGACACCATCGACGGGGAGATGGCCGCGGCGATGAAGCGGGCCGGCTGCTTCATGGTGGCATTCGGCGTCGAGAGCGGCGACGACGAGGTCCTGAGGAAGCTCGACAAGAAGGCCACCGCCGAGGAGGCGCGGCGCGCCGTGGCGCTGACGAAGGCCGCGGGGATCAAAGTCTCCGCCTACTTCCTGCTCGGGCTGCCCTGGGACACGCGCGAGACGATCGAGGACACGATCGGCTTCGCGTGCGAGCTGGACCCCGACGTCGCGGAGTTCTTCTACGTCTACCCCTTCCCGGGCACCGAGCTGCACCGCCAGGCCGTCGAGGCGGGGCTGCTGGCGCCCGGCGAGGTGCCCGTCGAGGCCTACGGCCAGCCGGCGATCCCCTCCATGACCCTCTCGCGCGAGGACCTCGCCCGCGAGCGCCTCCGCGCGCTGCGGCGCTACTACCTGCGGCCGCGCTACATCGCGCGGAGTCTGGGCGGCGCGGCGACGCGCCCGCGCGTGCTCTTCAACTACGTGCGCTTCGGCGTGGCGCAGCTCGGCGCCATGATGAGACCCCTGAGACGGAGCAGCTGATGATGTCTCGCCCCACTCCCGTCAAGAAGGTGATGCTGCTCAATCCCCCGGGCAGCGAGATCTACCTGCGGGACTACTACTGCTCGCACACGAGCAAGGCGAACTACATCTACTGCCCCTACGATCTCTTCGCGCAGTCGGGCTGGCTGGCCACGGAGTTCGACGTCGAGGCCATCGACGCCATCGCCGACCGCCTCTCGCCCGGCGAGACACTCCGGCGGATCGTCGCGTCGGGATGCGACACGGTCCTCTTCATGACCGGCGCCGTCTCCTGGGTCGAGGACTTCGCCTTCATGGAGCGCGTCTGGAAGGAGACCGGGCGCCGCCTGCGCATCATCGGCAACGGGGACATCCTCTGGGAGGAGCGCGGCCGCTTCATCGAGCGCTACCAGTGGCTCGAGGGCTGCATGACCGACTTCACGACGCGCGACCTCCTCGACCACCTCCTCGGGACGCAGGCGGGCGAGCCCATCCCCAACATCTTCTACCGCCACACCGATGGCCGGATCATCGACGGCGGTCTCGTCCGGCGCAAAGGCGTCTGGGCGATGCCGCGCCCGCGGCATGAGATGTTCCCCATCGCGCGCTACCGCGTCCCCCACGGCCGCCGCCTGCCGTACTCGGAGATCCTCACCGACTACGGCTGCGTCTACCAGTGCACCTACTGCATCGGCGGAGACCTGGGTTTCCGCACGCGCGACATCGACAACTCCATGGAGGAGATCCACTTCCTCACGGACCAGCTGGGCGTGCGGGAGATCCGCTTCAAGGACCTCACCTTCGGCGCGGTCAAAAAGCACGCCGAGGGCCTGATGGACCGCATGATCGCCGACCAGGTCAACCTGACCTGGATCTGCCTGTCGCGCCCGAGCGTCCTCACGCCCGAGCTGCTCGAGAAGATGAAGGCCGCCGGGTGCCACACCATCCAGATGGGCCTGGAGAGCGCCGACGCGGAGTTCATCAACCAGTACAAGAAGGCGCTCAAGCAGCCGGCCGTCTACGAGATTCTCCGGGTCTGCCGCGACCTGGGCATCCGCGTCCTCGCCCACTTCATCCTCGGCCTGCCGGGAGACACGCCCGAGCGCATCGAGCGGACGATCAACTACGCGCTCGAGCTCGACCCGGCCTACGCCTCGTTCAACATCGCGATGCCACGCCTGGGCACCCGCTTCCGCCAAGACGCGCTGAAGGCCGGGCTGATCACCGAGGACACCAATCTGCTGGACAATTCCATCAGCTACCCCATCTTGGAGACCTCCGAGCTCAGCAAGGAGGAACTGTGGCGCCTCCGGAACCGGGCCATCCGCCGGTTCTACCTGCGCCCCGGCTACATGTGGCGCCGCCTGGCCGGCGTCCGCAGCGCCTACGAGCTCAAGACACTGTTCACCGAGGGATGGTCGCTTCTGCGCTCGACCACGTGACCGCCCGGTGAACCCACTGCCCGACCCGAGGAGACGACTGATCATGCGAGCACCCGTGCGTGCCCGCCGCTGGGCCGCCCTGTGCGCCGCCGCGGCGATGGCCTGGGCCTGCGGCCCCGCCACCCCCGAGGACCAACTCGCCGACGCGCAGGCCGCCATGCAGCGCGGCGACGCTGTCGAGGCCGAACTCATCCTCCAGCGCGTCCTCGCCGGCGAGAATCTCGACGACGGCGTCGCCATCCAGGCCCACATGATCCGCGCCTACAACTTCGCCATGCTGCTGGGCGACCTCGACCAGGCCCGCGGCGAGTTCCGCGCGATCGTCGACCTCGCCGGCGTCGACTCCGACAACGGCCTCGTCGCCGCGCTCAACCACGCGGACTCCTTCATGATGACCAACGGCCTCGCCTCCTTCGAGGCCGAGATCCGCGCCCTCAAGGATCAGCTTCCCCCTGACTCGCCCCGCCAGCTCGAGGTCGACTGGCACCGCTGGGAAGTCCTCCTCGCCGAGGGCGCCAGCCCCGAGATCCGCGAGACCTTCCCCGGCCTCGTCGCCGCCATCGCCTCCAACGAGGAGATGCAGCTCGCCCAGCGCCGGTCGCTCGTCCTCAACATGGTGCGCACGCGCGCCGGGCTCGCCTCCGCCGAGGGCGACCCCGAGACCGCCATCGCGACGATGGAGCAGTTCATCGCCATGTTCCCCGGGAGCGACCCGGCCGACTACATGCCCTTCGAGATCGCCGCGATCGAGCGCGGCATGGGACGTGACCCCCAGCCGCGCATCGACGCCGCGTTCGTCCGCCTCGAAGAGCGCTTGGCATCGGCCCAGACCTCCAGCGAGCAGGCGACCGCCGCCATCATGATCGCCGACGCCCACGCCGCGCTCGGCCACCGGGCCGAAGCGCACGAGGCCTACATGAGCGCCTTCGACCGGTACTTCGACTATCAGTTCCGCCCCGACGCCATGCTGCGCTGGGCCGGGACACTCGCCTCGCAGGGCAGTGAGGACCCGGCCATCGAACTGGCGCAGCGCGTCGCGCTCGAGTACCCGGGCTCGCAGTACAACATGTACGCCGAACAGATCCTCGGCGCGGTCCGCGCCGGCGCCTTCCGCGCGTCGCCGGAGGCCACCGCCTCGCCC
>JABWBI010000364.1 GCA_013360565.1 Candidatus Sumerlaeia bacterium
ACCCACCGGCACCCGAAGGCCGGGCCGCTCCGCGCCGGCGATCTCCTCGCCGCCTGGGCCGCGCACGACGCCCTCCACCTGCGCCAGATCGCCAAGCGGCTGCTCGACCTGGCGAGGCGCGATGCGGGGGGGTTCAAGACAGACTACGCGGGGGATTGAACCGGTGCAGCCGGCGGCATCGGGGGTTTCTCCTCACACGTAGATCTCTCCGCCCGCCCTCTGGAACTCCTCGGACTTCTCCGCCATCCCGCGCGCGGCCTCGTCCCGGATCTGCTGCGTGATCTCCATCGAGCAGAACCTGGGACCGCACATCGAGCAGAAGTGCGCGACCTTCGCCCCCTCGGCCGGGAGCGTCGCGTCGTGAAACTCCCGCGCCCGCTCGGGGTCGAGCGAGAGGTTGAACTGGTCCTCCCAGCGGAATTCGAAGCGCGCTTTGCTCAGCGCGTTGTCTCGGTGCTGCGCGCCGGGGTGGCCCTTCGCCAAGTCGGCGGCGTGCGCGGCGATCTTGTAGGCGATGACGCCCTCGCGGACGTCCTGCTTGCCGGGCAGGCCCAGGTGTTCCTTCGGCGTGACGTAGCAGAGCATCGCCGTGCCGTACCACCCGATCATCGCCGCGCCGATCGCGCTCGTGATGTGATCATAGCCCGGCGCGACGTCGGTCGTCAGCGGGCCCAGCGTGTAGAACGGCGCCTCGTGGCACCACGCGAGCTGCTTGGCCATGTTCTCCTGAATCATGTGCATCGGCACGTGCCCGGGGCCCTCGTTCATCACCTGCACATCGAACTCCCACGCGCGCCGCGTCAGCTCGCCCTGCGTCCTCAGCTCGGCGAACTGCGCCTCGTCGTTGGCATCCTCGATCGACCCCGGCCGCAGCCCGTCGCCGATCGAGAACGAGACGTCGTACGCCGCCATGATCTCGCAGATCTCGTCCCAGTGGGTGTACGTGAAGTTCTCCCGGTGATGCGCCAGGCACCACTTGGCCAGGATCGACCCGCCCCGGCTGACGATCCCCGTCCGCCGCTTCGCCGTCAGCGGGATGTACCGCAGCAGCACGCCCGCGTGGATCGTGAAGTAGTCCACGCCCTGCTCGGCCTGCTCGATCAGCGTGTCGCGGAAGATCTCCCACGTCAGTTCCTCCGGCCGGCCGCCCACCTTCTCCAGCGCCTGGTAGATCGGCACCGTCCCCACGGGCACTGGGCAGTTGCGCAGGATCCACTCGCGCGTCTCGTGGATGTTCTTGCCCGTGGAGAGGTCCATCAGTGTGTCCGTTCCCCAGCGGGTGGCCCACACCATCTTCTCAACCTCCTCCTCGATCGTCGACGTCACCGCCGAGTTGCCGATGTTGGCGTTGATCTTGACCAGGAAGTTGCGGCCGATCGCCATCGGCTCGAGCTCGGGGTGGTTGATGTTCGCCGGGATGATCGCCCGGCCCCGCGCGACTTCGCTCCGCACGAACTCCGGCGTGATCTCCCCGGGGATCGACGCGCCGAAGCTCTCTCCCGGGTGCTGATGCGAGAGCTCCTCCGCCATCCGCTCGCGCCGGCCGTTCTCCCGGATCGCGACGAACTCCATCTCCGCTGTGATCTCGCCGCGCCTGGCCAGGTGCATCTGCGTCACCCGCCGGCCGCTCTTCGCCCTCAGTGGACGCCGCTCTGGGCCTCCCATGTCCGCGCGCCCCGGCGCACGCGCGCCCGTGGGCTCACACTCCTCCACGTCCCCCCGGCTCAAGATCCACTCTCGCCGGATCGCCGGCAGGCCCTGGCGGAGGTCGATCTCCGCCTCCGGGTCCGTGTACGGCCCCGACGTGTCGTAGAGCGTCACCGGCGCGTTCGGCTCCTCGCCCCGCGCCGTCCGCACTGGCGACAGCGCCACCTCGCGCATCGGCACGCGCACGCCCGGGTGCAGCGTCCCCTGCACATACACCTTCCGCGAGTTCGGGAACGGTGTCCGCGTGATCAGCTCCGCGGCGAGCGCGGGGCGGTCGTTCTTCGTCGATGAGGCCATGAGGGATCTCCTGCGCGTGGGTCCGGCGCGGCGAGCAGACGGGGATGGAAGGGGCCTTGGACGGGCAAGACGGCCCCGCGTTCCCTCCGCCGGTGCGAGCCGGATCAGGTTCCAGGGGTCTGTTCTCAGCCTCGGCCTCTTGCCCGAGGCACCCCCAGCGGTGCAGGACGAAGCGTCTCCGAGGTCTCGTCCCGCGGCAAGCGGAAACGCGCGCCGCATCTCATGGGAATTGCCTCGGCGTCGCGGATGTGGAATTCTGGCCGTCACCTCGCCGGAGTCTCCGCCCCTGATCCGCCACCTCGCCTCCACGGTCTTGATCCCGCTGCTCCTCGCTTCGTGCAGCCGCCGCGAGGTGACGCCGCCCGAATCCAATGGCCCCGTCGGCGAGCGGTTCCCCACCGTCGCCGGCACCGGGCTGGACGACCGCCCGTGGACCCTGCCCGGTGACCTCGCGGGGGGACCGGCCATTCTCCTCGTCGGATATATCCAGCGCGCCCAGTTCGACATCGACCGCTGGCTCATCGGCCTCCTGCAAGTCGAGCCGCCCGCCAGGGTCATTGAGATCCCGACCATCGAGGGCTGGGCCCCGCGCCTGGCCTCCGGCTATATCGACGGCGGCATGCGCCAGGGCATCCCCCAGGAGGACTGGGGCAGCGTGGTGACCGTGTACCGGGACGCCCGCCTGATCACGGACCGCCTCGGCCGCGAGAATGAGCAGAATGCGCAGGTCGTGCTCCTGGATGCCAGTGGCACGATCCGCTGGTTCCACAACCGCGGGTTCTCCGCCGGCGTTCTCCTCGAACTCGATGCGCTCGCGCGGAGTCTGGCGAATGAGTGACCGCCTCGCCGTCTCGCTGCTCGCTCTCGCCGGGCTGACCGGCTGCGCCCGCCTCGAGCCGCCCCCCGCCGAGGCCCCCTGGTTCCGCCACACACCGCCCGCCGATTCCTCCGGCGGCGGGATCACACT
>JABWBI010000365.1 GCA_013360565.1 Candidatus Sumerlaeia bacterium
AGCCCAGCCGCCGCCGCGTCACCGCGGCCAGAGGTTCGGGCGTCGGGAGCCCCCGGCGCAGCATCTCGATCCCCGCGCGAAACGCCTTCTCTGCCCGGCTGGCCCGGCCCGCGCTCAGCACTGTGTCCAGCGCGCTCTTCGGCAGAAACTCCTTCAGATGCACATCGATCTCCACCAGCCCCGCGCGCAGCCGGCCGTGGCCCCAGCGGTTCTTCCCCTCGTGGTCGAGCGCGATCTCCTCGAGCGCGAAGAGCCCCTCCGGCCGGGCCAGCTGCGCCAGAAAGTCCTCATGCTTGACCCGCTTGTTCACCAGCAGCGTCAGCCCGCCGGGGCGGCGTTCGCACTGAGTGCGGTCGAGAAACTCCATCGCCCTGCGCCCGTCACGCGCGCCGGAACTGCTTGCTCAGCGCCAGCGTCTGGAACTGATACGACGAGCCGATGTCGACGCCGTAGACCTTGTCCGGGACCGCCTTCAGGCGGCTGTAGACGAGCCGCCCGACGACCTGGCCGTGCTCCATCAGAAACGGCACGTCGTGCGCGCGCACCTCGAGGACGGCGGGCGTCCCGCGGACATCGCCCGCGCCGTAGCCGAATCCCGGGTCGAAGAAGCCCGCGTAGTGGATGCGGAACTCGCCCAGCGTCGGGTCGAACGCCACCATCTCCGCCGCGTGGCCCGGCGGCACGCGCACGCGCTCGCGCGAGGCGAGGATGTAAAAGTCGCCCGGGTTGAGGATCAGCGTCCCCGCGTCGTTCGCCTCGACCCGATCCCAGAACTCGCGTGTGTCATAGGCCCCGGCCAGGTCGAGATCGATCGCCGGCGCATTCGTCCGCGCCCGGTAACCCACCACAGGGCTGCCGCCCGTCTCGCGCAGGTTGATCGAGACGAGCAGTCCCCCGCTGATCTTCGCCTCCCCCGGCGTGTCCGCGTCGAGGTAGACCAGCGGCTCGTCCGCCCCCAGCCGGCTCAGGTGCTCATCCTCGGTCTGCGCCTGCCCCTCGATGAAGCGGATCTGGTTGAGCCGCGTCCCCTCACGCACGACGGCCGGGAACGTCCGTGGCACCACCTCGACGTACAGCGGCCCGCGGTAACCCGCCGGCACGCGGTCGAACTCCTCCGCGCCGTCCGCCACGAGGCGTGTGAAGATGTCCAGCCGCCCCGTCGTGCTGCGGGGATTCGCCACGCCCCACAGCGGCGCGGGAAGTTCGAGCGACTCGAGCAGCGGGATCAGATAGACGCAGTTGCGCTCCAGCACGGCGGGCCGGGTGAGGTCGACCGCGGTGATGACATGCGGCGCCATCTTGTTCATCACCCGCGCCCCGCGCCCGGGCAAGATGCTCGCGCGCACGCGGTGGCCCACCGGCCCCAGGCGCAGGTCAAGGCTGGCGGGCTGGAACTGCGCCTCCTCCCACGGCCGCTGGGCACGGATCGCCCCCTGGTCGCACAGTGCGCGCAGCTCCTGCGAGGGCAAGATGCCGCTGGCCGTCACCGAGTGGAGATCGCGCGCCAGTTCCGGCAGAAGATCGTCGAGAGGCGCCACCGGGGCCGTCCCTTGCGAAGGTTGTGAAGCGAGACAGCTGCCACGCCCGCCGGGGGCCCGCAAGTGCGCTGTGTACTTTGGGACGCGCCTGTGGCAGAGAGGAGGTTCCACCGAGCCCCGGCCATGACGCCCGAGTACCCCATCAATCTCCGCCTCGCGGGCAAGCCCGTCCTCCTCATCGGCGGCGGCGAGATCGCCGAGGGCCGCGCCTGCGCGCTCGTCCTGTGCCGCGCCGAGGTGACGCTCATCAGTCCGCGGCTGACACCCGGGCTGCAGGGCTTTGCGGACCGCGGCGAGGTCCGGCACCTCCGGCGCCGAGTGGTGGAGAGCGACATCCCCGGCCATGTCCTCGTCCTCGCCGCCACCGGCCCGCACCTCCCCACCGGCCGAGGTCGTGGTCGTCAAGGAACAGGAAACACTGCCACCGTTGCCCGTGGAGAAGATGAAGCGGCCCAAGGCGCTCAACGTCGCGCTGCTCAAGAAGCTCACCACGTCGAAGCCGCCGGAGTACAACGATCCCATCATTGCGCGGGCGTTCGCGTCCGGAGAGGTGTACACGATCCCGACCACCTGCGCCATCCGTCGCGGCAGCCCCATGTTGAATCGGCGGGGATTTCGCCACTCGTACCGGCTGAGTTGCCTGGATGGCATCCTGCCTTTCCTGCTCACCTACGAAGCTTCGCTGCCGGAGATGGCCAAACGCGGCCCGGTCCTGTCGGCGCGAGATCTCTTGGCAAGGACCGACCAGGGTCCCGTGTCCGGTCTCATCCAGGTGGGGAGCGTCGAGTCGATCAACGTCTACTTTCGATTCCTGCGCATCGATTGAGGACGACATCGCGCCGGCCGCATCGGCCAGGTGAGAGTCAATGAGCGGACACGATGTCCTGATTGTGGGTGCGGGTCCTACCGGACTGACGCTTGCGCTTGCGCTGGCAAGAGCCGGTGTGAGCTTTCGCATCATCGACAAGAGCGCTGTCCCGGCCGAAGAGTCGCGAGCATTGGCCATCCATGCGCGCAGCCTGGAGATCTTCTCGCAACTGGGGGTTGCCCGGTCCTTCCTCCAGGAGGGAAGGCGCGTCGCGGGAGTCCGCTTCTTTGTGCGGGGTCGTGCGGTTGGCAGCCTACGCCTCGACGACATCGAATCATTCGGCAGCGCGTTTCCTTTCATCCTGAACTTGGAGCAGAGGACGACCGAACAGATCCTGCTCGCGAAATTGAAAGAACTCGGCGTGGCTGTGGAGCGCAGTACAGAACTCGTGTCGCTGCACAGCGAGCCGGAAGGTGCCCGGGTTACACTTGCGCGCCGTGACGCGCCGCACGGCGCGGAACGGAAGAGGCTGCGGCGCTCGCAAATCGACTACGCTGCCTCACCTCCCCGATCGCAGCCAGATCCGACCAACGCGCCCAAAAGCC
>JABWBI010000038.1 GCA_013360565.1 Candidatus Sumerlaeia bacterium
CCTCGGGCCCGAGCGCGAGCGCGTGGGCGATGATCGCGGCGCGGAATCCGTCGATCTTCCCGGTCTCGCACGTGAGCCCGGCGGCCATGGGGTGGCCGCCGAACCCGGCGAGGTGGCCGGCGCAGGCACACAGGGCGGCGTGAAGGTCGAAGCCCGGTGTGGATCGGCCGGAGCCGTGGGCGAGACCATCTTCGATGGCCATCAGCAGAACGGGGCGCTCCACGCGCTCGAGCACACGCGAGGCGACGATTCCGAGGACGCCGCGGTGCCATCCCGGCCGGGCGAGCACAATCACGGGGTCCTCACGGTGACGGTCGAGCTCCTCGAGCGCCTGCTCGACCATGGCCCGCTCGATGTCCTGCCGCTCCCGGTTCAGGGTCTCGAGCTCGCGGGCGAGCTCGGTGGCGCGAGACTCGCTCTCCGTCGTGAGGAGTTCCACGGCGATCGAGGCGTGCCGTGTGCGGCCCGCGGCGTTGAGGCGAGGCCCGATGACCCAGCCGATGTTCTCTGCGCTGACCTTGCCCGCGAGGCCAGCGACGCCGATCAGCGCCCGGAGGCCGAGACAGCTGGACTCGGTCAAGCGGCTGACACCGTAGCGGACGATGGCACGGTTCTCACCGTGCAGCGGCATCACGTCACTCACCGTCGCGACGGCGACGAACTCGAGCAGAGACGTGAGAAATGGCTTCGCCTCCGCGGGGGACCGTCCCATTGCCTTGACGAGGGCCTGCGCCAGCTTGAACGCCACAGCGCAGCCGCAGAGCTCGCTGAAGGGATACGCCGAGCCGGGCCGACAGGGATTGACCAGTGCCAGACAGTCAGCACGCTCCGCGCCGATCTGGTGGTGATCTGTGACGATCACATCGACGCCGCGCTCGCGCGCCCGGGCAAGCGCGGCATGCGCGGTCGACCCGTTGTCCACGGTGATGATGAGCCGCACGCCCTCGGCCGCGATCTCATCGACGGCCTGAGGATGGAGACCGTACCCCTCCAGGAGCCGGTGCGGCGTCCGGTGGGTGACACCGGCCGCGCCCAGCCAGGCGAAGACACGCAGCAGGAGGGCGGAGCCTGTGGTGCCATCGACGTCGTAGTCGCCGTAGATGCAGATCGGTTCCCGGCTGCGGACGGCTCGCACGAGACGCTCGACAGCCACGTCGATGTCGGGCAGCGAAGCGGGGTCATGCAGAGCGGCCAGACCCGCCGAGAGGAACGCGCATGCCTCCCCGGCGTCGCGCCAGCCACGCGCCGCCATCACGCGCGCAGCGACAGGCCCAAGTCCAGCTCCCTGGAGCGCCGCCGCTGCGGCGGGACTCTGCGGCAGGAGCTGCCATGCACGCTGAGGCCGGGTGGTTGTGACAGCAGGCATGGCCGAGCAGATTGGACAGCACCCGGCACACGCGCCAGAGAAAAACAGGCGTCAGGGCGCGGCCGCGGCGTCCGCAATTCGACGCACCGGGTCGGCGATGTTCAGGACGCCGTCACCGTTCGAGTCCGGCGCATAGACCTGGGCCGCGTCGAGCGCCCGCTGGCCGAGAAGCCCCTGGAGCAGGCACTCGGCATTGAGTGCACCGAGCGTCGCAGGCGCGTCGGTGAGCCAGTCGGCCAAACCACCGCCAATGCCGTCGAACTCGATATCCCGTCCGGCGACGGGAGCCGGGACGAATTGCCCCGCCGTCCACTGGCCTGCCGAGGCGGCGGTACTCTCTCGGGCTTGGCCCGCGGCGCCCCACTGCACGTAGTCGGTGAGCGTCCAGTACACATTGAAAGTGTTGCTGTTGTCATTGATCCAGTGGAGCGAGACAAAGTCGGCAGAGCCGAACGTCCCCAGGCCGCTGCTCGCGGGCTCGCTGATGCGCCCCGGAACGTTCGGCGAAGAGGAGTTCAGGAGAACGCGGAGCGTCCCTCCCGGAGGAATCGCCGTGTTGGCCGGTTGGCCGCTGGGGATTTGAAAGCCGGCGTCTCCTGTGTAGAGGTACATTCCGCCGGCATCGATGGCCGTCGCTGTGGGATTGAGGATCTCGATCACCTGGGGTTGGTCGATTCGGACCTCGCTGAGAACAAGCGCTCTCTCGCCTGGGGTGGAGAAGCTGTGCCCCGGGGAGCTGACCATGGCGGGGTTGCCAGGGCTGGGCTGGCCCGGGGTCCATGCACCTGCTGGGTCCTGCAGCTCGACCCCGTTGGTGATGCCGTCACCGTCCGAGTCCAGGCTCGCGAGCGACGGGCCCCAGTTGCGGCTGTTGGAGGCGTAGGCATTGCCGAACGCCGTTCGGGCCGAGCCTCCGGGATTGGGATTCGTGTGGCAGGGGGCGCAGCGGTTCACGCTCCCGTGAGGCAGATCGCTGACATATGACGACACCGCCAGCGCATCGGAGACGCCGAAGGTCGTGGCAAGAAAGGTGAAGACGGGGACACTCAGACGCATGAGATCACCTCGCAGTCCTGTGGTGCAGACACCCCAACCTGCCAATCCATGGCAAGAGCTGTGCCCCGCGTCAGGACGCTCAGGGACGTGAAGAGTTGATGAACACCACGGCATCGGCCGCGTCGCTCTGACCATCGCCATTGGGATCTGGCGATACGAGTTGCGCAGAGGTTCGATGCCCCAAGAGGAATTGCACGATGACCTCAGCCAAGATCTGAGGATTGGCACGCCCCAGTGTCGGTGTGGCTCCCGTGCCCCAATCGGTGGAGGCGTCTCCCCGCCCATCGTAGGCCATCGTCGACCCGGGCAAAGGGGTTGCCACCGCGCCGCCGTCGGTCCACTGAAGGTTGAAGGCGGCGATCGGCGCGCGCGGCTGACCGGTCGATCCCCACTGAAGGTAGTCCGTCATCGTCTGAGGCTGGTCGAAGAGCCCCTGAACGTCCGCTATCCAGTGGAGACTCAGCTCTCCGCTCGTGGCCAGCGCCGCAAGACCGCCGAGGGGTGGATCATGGAGGATCCCCTCCTCCCGGGCCTGACTCAGGAGGCGGGACGCCTCTTCCACGTCCGGTGACTCGCTGTCGAGCACCACCAGGAGAGTGCCGTCCGGCGAAAGCACCGTTCCGGCGGGAATCTCGAAGGAGCTCTCGAGCCCAACGACCAGAAGGCCCGCCGCGTCGACAGAGAATGGCAGGAGATTCTGGATCTCGACGGCCTGGTGGATCTCGGGGCTCGTGGGTTCGAGCAGGACCTCACTGAGAGCAAGGCCGCGTTCGCCGGGCGTGCTGAAGTCAAAGCCGGGAGAGCTGACGAGGTGCTGTTCGCCCGGCGGAGGGTCGCCCGGGAACCACTGACCGGTGGCGTCCTGGAGCTCCTCGCCGTTCGTGAAGCCATCGCCGTCGCTGTCGACCGCGGCGAGACTGGGATCCCAGAAGAAGAGATTGGCGAACGCAAGCCCGAAGGCGTTGCGGTCACCGCCGCCGGCGGGGTCAAGGTGGCAGTTGGCGCAGCGATTGACGAAGCCATTGGGGATCTCGTTGGGAAACGAGGGGAATGCCTGCGCACCCGCCACCCCGAGGACAGTCGCGGAGACAGTGACTGCGAGGTCCCTCACGAGACGGCGCTCTGGCAGACGGTGCATTCTCATGGCAGCACCTGGTTGAAGCGAACGACGACATCTGCCGCACTGATGATCCCGTCGC
Source organism: Candidatus Sumerlaeia bacterium (assembly GCA_013360565.1). GTDB lineage: Bacteria > Sumerlaeota > Sumerlaeia > JABWBI01 > JABWBI01 > JABWBI01. Next base: position 3,622 of record JABWBI010000038.1, read on the forward strand.
CATTGGCATCCGGGTCTCGCACCTCGGCGAGATCGAGCGGATGGAGCCCGAGGAGCCCAAGCACAATGTGATTCACGTTCGCGCTCCCCAGCGTCGCGGGCGCGTCCGCCGTCCAATCCGGCGCGGACTCCCCCACTCCATCGAACTCGATCGTCGTGCCCACCGCGGGCACCGCGACCGCGCCGCCCCCGGACCACTGGCCCGCATTGACGGCAATCGCTTCACGCTCCTGAGCCGGCTGTCCCCACTGCACGAAGTCGGTGAGAATCTGGGGCAGGTTGAAGGTGCCGCCCTGATCCTGCGTCCAGGCCAGAAGAATGTAGTCCGCCGTCCCCAGAGACGCGATGCCGCCGCTGGGACTCTCGCTCAGGCGCCCTGGCGCATTCGGTGCCGTGCCGTTGACCGTGACGACGAGCTCGCCGCGGGGCGGAATCGTCGTGTTGGCCGGCTGGCCCGACGGGATCACCCACCCGGAGTCTCCGGTGAAGAGGTAGAGACCCGCTGCGTCCACGGCGACGTCCAGCCGATTGTGGAGCTCGATCCGCTGCTCGGAGGAGGCCCCCCAGAGGAGCACCTCACTCAGCACAATGCCACGCTCGCCCGGCGTCGAGCTCGCGCGGCCCGGCACGCTGACCATTCGCTCATCTCCCGGCGGAGTCGAGCCGCTGGTCCATTCGGCGCTGACGTCCTGGAGCTCCAGCCCGTTCGAGAACCCGTCCCCATCACTGTCGATCTGAGCGAGGTCCAGCGTCCACGTGAAGCCGCTGGCTGCAAAGTCCTGACCGAACGAATTGCGAGGCCCTCCCCCGGCCGGGTTGGTGTGGCAGTTCGCGCAGCGCGCCAGTGTGCCGTTGGGGATTCGGAAGGGAAACACGGGAAACGTCGGCGCCGCGTGGATCAGCGCGGATCCGAGCGCGAGGGCGGCCGCGCGCCTCATCGCAGAGCGAGCCCCGCCGGCTCGCTGACGAAGGTGATTCGGTGAATCGTCGTGTCTGGACCGGTCGAATATGGCACCGTCTGAGCGCCGAAGTGCAGAGTCCCATCAGGTGCCACGGCGACCGATGTGAGGTGCCCGAAGGGGCGATTGTCGAACCAGAGGTCCTCGCTCACATAGACGTCAAGATTCGGCCCCCCGAGCACGACGCGCCGGAGGCCACCGCGGATGAAGTCGCCGAAGAACAGATTTCCCGCGTACGTGGCCGGGAACTGGGCGCCGGTGTAGAAGGCGGCGTCGACGGGCGCAATGACCTGAGGGTAATTCCGCGCGGGAGCGATGTATCCGGGCGAGGACTGACTGCCCGTGAGGAGCGGCCACCCGTAGTTGCCGCCCGGGACGATGACGTTCAGCTCGTCATCGACGAGTGGCCCATTCTCGGTGACCCAGACCGTGCCGAGCGCCGGATGCACGGCCAGCCCGAAGGGATTGCGGAATCCGCTTGCGACGATCAGAGCCTCTGGGCTGCTCAGGTCCAGGGGCAGTGCATGGACGTCGAGGCGAAAGACCTTGCCGAAGAGGCTCGCCGGATCCTGTGGAGGCGGCTCCTCGAGCTCGGGGCTCGCCGTCTCGTAGGCGCCGTCGCCGAGATTGACCCACAGCAGTCCGTCCGGCCCGAACTCCATGTTCGTCTGTCCGTGCCAGGAGGAAGCCGGCGCCGGCGCCGGGAGGCTGGCGAGAGTGATCTCCTCGGAGACCGACGCGAAGTCCGGAGCGACCGTCAATCGCCGAAGCTCGTGCGTCTCATTGCCGGGCAGGGCGACATAGACGTAGAGCCAGCGGTTGGACTCGAAGCCTGGATCGAGAGCGAGCCCCGAGAGCCCATTGCCTGGGTCCACGGACGTCTCGTACAGGGCCTGAGGCAGGAGCACTCCGCCGGACTCCACCACCCGGATGCGGCCCGTGGCGCCGCCGAGCGGATAGGAGACGACCGCCAGCTCGTTGCACAGCATCCGCCCGCCGGGAAGCCACACCATGCTGGTGTTCGTGTGAAGACCCGAGACGAACGGGTGAACCTCGAACCCGGGGGGGAGAGTGATGCTCGGCGCGGCGACCGCATGGAGGTTGAACAGACAGGCAGCGACGAGGCTTGCGGCAGAGCGAAACACGATGCTGCAAAGCCGCCCCAGCAGTGCGCAAAAGTCAAGGCCCGCGGGCGATCCTTGCGCGCAGATCAGCACTGTGCCACACCAGACTCCGGACAGGCGGTGACCGGCCATGCGCGTGCTCATCCTCGGTGCCGGAGCGATCGGCTCGGTGTTTGGCGGCTTTCTCGCGAAGGCGGGCCACGCCGTGACGCTCGTGGGCCGCGCCCCACACATGGACCAGATCCGCGAGCGCGGACTCCTCATCACCGGCATTTGGGGTGAGCACCAGGTGTCGATCGGACGGTGCCTCACGTCGCCCGAGGCACTGGCCCAGGCACGCGAGTCGTTCGAACTCGTGCTGATCACCGTGAAGTCCTATGACACCGCGGCGGCCGCCGCGGCGGTTCAGCCGCTGCTGACCGGTGAGACGCTTGTGATCTCACTGCAGAACGGACTCGGCAATGCGGAGACCATCGCGGAGGCGGTGGGCTGGCGCCACACCGTCGGGGGGATGATCATCTTCGGCGTCGAGCAGCACCGGCCCGGGCGCGTGACCGTGACGGTGCAGGCGGACAAGGTCCGGATCGGCCACTGGATGAGTGCAGTCGACCCGGAGCGCCTCGACGCGCTGGCGTCTCTGCTCACAGCGGCGGGCATCGAAACCGTGCACTCGCCGGACATACGGCGGTACATCTGGAACAAGGTCTTCTACAACTGCGCTCTCAATCCCCTGGCCACGGTGCTGGGCTCGACCTACGGCTTCCTGCTGACAACCGAGCCGACCCGCGACATCATGCAGCGCGTGATCGACGAGGCCTACCAGGTGGCGTGGGCCTGCGGCGCGGAGCTTTTTCACCGTCTGCCGGAGGATTACCTCGAGCACCTGTACACAGATCTCATTCCGCCGACCGCGGCCCACCACCCCTCGATGCTGCAGGACATCCAGAAGGGCAAGCGAACAGAGATCGACGCGCTCAACGGAGCGATCGTCCGGCTGGGGCGGGCGCATCAGATCGCCTGCCGGACGAATCAGACGCTGGTCGATCTCATCCGCGTGCTCGAACTCACGAGGGGCGAGCGGCGCCCGACCGTCTCCTGACGGGTGCTCTCTGTCAGCGCAGATCGAAGATGCGGGACTGCGAGAACAACCGGCCGTCCGGCTGAGTCACGTCGATCCGCAGGCGGTGCGGCCGGCGCGGCTGAGGAATCTCCGGAAGGGACACCTGCCAGATGTGATCGCTCAGGGCGGGATTGACCCAGGGCTTCCCGCTGTCCGTGGGGCCTCCGTACAGAGCTTGCGCGAGGGGATCCTGCTGGGGCCTTCGCTCCATGGGGACTGGGGCCCCGTCGTCGAGGGTGAGCGTGACCACACTGCCGGGATGGCCGTCGAAGACATTGACCAGAAAGACGTTCTCGCCCTCGGCGCGGTGCTCTCCCGGAGTGTAGATCCGCATCTGATGGCCGGGACCGAACCCGGCGGCGCGGAACTCGCTCCGGTACTCGACGCCGTCGAACTCAATGAACGTGTAGCCGTTCGGCGTGCCATCCGTCTGGTCGGCGACGGGAATGCCCCGCCAGTCCGTGGGACCGCTCCACCACGCGCCGCAGGCCGTTGCGCAGTTGATCTGCCGGAACTCGCCCGGACCCGTCCACCCGTCGTCAGGCCCGAAGGTGTGGTGAAACGTCCGGTGAGTGTGCCCGCTGAGCGCCAGGATGCGGCCGCGGCTCTGAAGCACCTCCATGAGGCCGGCGCTGTCCGTGGAGAGATGGCCGTCCCGGCCCTCGCTCGCCTCCTGGTAGCGGATGGGCGCGTGCGTGCAGATGACGACGAGGTGCTCTTCGGGGACGTGTGCGAGATCGTTGCGGAGCCACGTGAGCGCCCGCTCGTCGAAGCCGGTGCTGTAGGAGTCGCCCTCGGCCTTGATGATGTTGTCGATGGCGACGAAGTGCACCTGACCATGATTCCAGGAGCAGAGGTCCGGCCCGAAGTGGCGGATGAACGTCTCGTTCGCGTGGCGGTCGTCCGGCGCGTCGAAGTTCATGTCGTGGTTGCCGACGACGTGATAGAAGGGGATCCCCGTGGCCCCGATCAGGTCGATGTAGCGGGGGAAGAGATTGAGGTGGTCGAAGATGATGTCGCCCAGGACGAGGCCGAAGTCACAGTCCGCCCCGGCAAAGTCGGAGAAGACGTCGTCGCGCAGGTGATTGAGCTCGTTGCCTGTCTCAGGCTGAGTGTCCGCCAGAACGACGATGCGAAACCGGCCGGACTCCTCGCGCCGCATGAGCGGAAAGTCGATCGCCTCCGGCAGAGGCCCGGTCGGATCCACACCGCGATAGTGCGACTGCGGTGATCCGCCGGGACGATGGACATAGAAGAAGCGGGGGAGGTTGTCCTCGGAGAGTGGGACGGCATACCCGCTGGGCTTCGAGACGAAGATCACAGCCTCATCCGCGACGGGGAGCTCATAGCGTCCGTCCTCGCCGGTCAACACCACCTCGCGCTGATTCGACACCGCGACGCCCGGGACGCCCGGCTCCCCGGAGTCCCGCTGGCCATCGCCGTCGAGGTCCTCGAAGACGTGGCCCTGCGCGGTCTGGGATGGCACAGTCGCGGGGAGTCCCGCGGCGATGAGGAGCAGAGCGGCGAGGGTTCTCATGAGATCGGCCTCCGGTCAGGGCGGAGCGACCACACGGCCAGAGCGGCGTGCCGCCGTCAACCGGCGAATCGCCATGAGCGTCTGATCAGATCTCGCCGCGTGGACAAGGGCTCTCTTGACACGGTCGCGCCGGGTGGCGGAGGGTGGGGGCTCATTTTCGCCATGAACCCAAAAGGAGTGAACAGCCATGGAGCGAAAAGGCCTGACGGCATTCAAGGGTGATCCGCTGACTCTGGTGGGTCCTGAGCTGAAGGTGGGCGATCCGGCTCCCGACTTCACGGCGCTCAGCGGGCTGAATCCCGTCTCACTGAAGGACTCGGCCGGCCATGTCCGCCTGATCAGCGCGGTGCCGTCGCTCGACACGCCCGTGTGCGAGCAGCAGACGCGGCGGTTCAACGAGGAGGCGGCCAAGCTCCCCGGCGTGAAGGTGCTCACGCTCTCGTGCGACCTCCCCTTCGCCCAGAACCGCTTCTGCTCGACGGCCGGGATTCAGAACCTCCAGACACTCAGCGACTACCGGGACCACCAGTTCGGTCTGAACTATGGCGTCCTCATCAAGGAGCTGAAGCTCCTGGCGCGGTCGATCTTCGTCGTCGGCAAGGACGACAAGATCAAGTACGTCGAGATCGTGCCCGAGGTGACACAGCATCCCGACTATGACAGGGCGCTGGCCGCGGCGAAGGCAGCCGCCTGACCCGGTCTCCCGGCACGCCCCGCAAGAGCCGTCCTCTCCTCATCCCCGGGTGAGGAGGGGAATCGCTCCTCAGGCATCTCGCCAGAGGGCCGTCTGCTCGCCGGGGGCCTCCGTCTGGTGATGGATGCTGACCATTGTCAGTGCCGGAAATGCGCGCCGCAGCGCTGCGTCGACCGCTCTCTCGATCTCCGCCACGTCGCCCGCGGTCAGTGTCCGGTCGACGACGATGTGAAGGTCGAGATGGATGTCGTTCTCCATCCCGTGGCTGCGGATCGCGTGCGCATTCTCAACCCCCGAGACGGCTTCGGCCACCACGCGCACTTGCTCGGGGTCGAGACGTGAGCGGTCGGTCATCGTGGCGATGTTGTCCTGCAGGATGCTCCAGGCGGCGCGGAGAAGAAAGACCGCGACCCCGCTGGCCAGGAGGGGATCGACCCACCAGGCCACGTGGGCCAGCAGAAGCGACAGTAACCCCATGATTGTCACGACGCTGTCGGAGAGCGTGTGCATGGAGTCGGCCCTCAGCAGGCTGCTCGAGAGGCGCTCGCCCTCCCGGCGCTCGTACCAGGAGACGAAGAGATTGACCGCGAGCGTGAGACCAACGGCGGCGATGAAGATGGCGTCGGCGCGGACGGGGTGATCAATCGCTGCCCCCTCGCCGCGGAGGGCGCCGCGGACGCTGTGGAAGACACCCTCGATGACCTCCCAGCACAGAAACATGACGAGAGCCCCGATGACCATGGCCGCCACGTGCTCGAACTTGCGGTGACCGTAGGGATGATCCTCATCCGGCGGGCGAGCCGAGAGGTAGATGGCGGTGAGCCCGACCACGTTGTTTGAGGCGTCGAGGAGACTGTGGAAGCCGTCGGCGAGAACCGTCAGCGACCCCGCGATCAGCCCGACGGCGATCTTGCAGGCGGCCACGGCCACGTTGAGGACCAGCGTGATCGCCAGCACGCGGACGATGGAGGAGGCACGCCGGTCCATGAGTGCCCGGGACGATAGCGGGGGCGCGATCTCCTCGCCACTCCGCAGTGGGCCGAATCCGGTCAGACGTAGTGGAGCCACTTCCAGCGGCGCGTGCGCTTGAGCCAGTGGTGAAACCGGCAGGGATACAGGAGCAGCGCGAGCACGGCGAGCCAGATCAACACGGCGCTCGAGAGGCTGAGGTCCGTGCTGACATCCGTGAAATGGTCGAGCGAGGCGATGAGCGGGAGATGCGCGAGGTAGAAGAACAGGGGCACCCGCCCGAAGGCCTGGAGGACACGGAGAGGCGTCCACACGGCATCGCGGTGCAGAAACCGGATCATGAGAAGACTGAGCGCCGTGAAGATGACGGCGCCCATCCCGAGGCAGTAGTCCCAGCTGGGGGGATACTTGCGCGCATGGAGGAAACCCAGAGCCCACTCCTGCAGGCCGGTTCCCTGAAAGACGTTCTTGTGCGTCTCCCCCGTCAGGCCCGTGACGCGGACACGGTCGTGAATGAAGAGCCCCATCAGCATCAGGCCGGCGATGAGGAACACGGGCCAGGCGCGCCACCGGCGGGCATCGAGCCAGACGAAGAGGCGGCCGAAGCCGAGCCCCTGAACCAGAAAGCCCATCCAAACGGCGAGAGGGAAGTCAACGGCGGCGTCGCCCCCGAAAAGGACATGGCGGGCTTGGCTGACCAGCCAGGGGCGGCCATCGGTGCCGATCTTGTGCATGATCTGGCCGGGCCAGCGGTCGAGGAGATCATCGAAGTGGCGCGCGAGATCAGGATACCAGCGCAGAAGCGCCCATCCGAGGGCGATCAGCACCGGGCCGGGCAGCCGGAAGAGCAGCGCGGCGACGATCATGCTGCTGCCGGTGCATGAGAGAATGCCGAAGTAGAAGATGTCGTTGTCGTCGAGTTTGACGAACGGCAGCGGTTCATACAGCCGGAGACCGGCGATCACCGCGCCCGCGCTGAGCGCCGCGAGGAGAAACTGGACGCTGGCAAACCGGAGCGCCTGAGCGCCGATCCCCCCTCGCCAAGTCCACACCAGTGCTCTCACGAGGAACCAGAGAGCGAACAGACCGGCAGCGGCCCAGGCGAACCAGTGCAGCCCCAGGGGACGCCACACAGACGTGCTGTGGAGGAAGCGGTGCCAGAAGGACCCCCAGTAGTCCCGCGGGCCGCTGAACCAAAAGCTGGCCCAGGTCTGATCGAGGATGATGAGCACCGCTCCGCGCCTGATGTAGAAGAGACGCGAGGACCACAGGCTCCGGCCTCGCTCACGGCGACGCATCGCCGCCACGGCCATCATCATGCCGCCGAGCGAGAGGAATGTGGGCGTGGCGAGCTCGGTCCAGTGAGTCACCCACCGCTGGCCGAGCTCGGCGGAGTCGTCCCACGCGTACCAGAAATCCTGCGAGTGCGAGAGCGCCATGAGGACCATGGCGAGGCCGCGCATGATATCGAAGGCGCCGTAACGCGGCGGAGATTCCAGAGCCGGTGCGAGAGAAGGGCTGTGGTCCACGGCAGGGGCCCAGCGCATACGGAACCCACACGGAACAGTCAACATTGACCGCGGCACGGCGGGCGTGGGAGGGTCGCCAGACCCGTCCGCGAGGAGATCGCGCATGCCCCTGACGCACATCGTCATGTTCGAGGTGAGACCCGATGCCAGCCCCGAGGCGGTGGACCGGCTGGTGACGGAGGCGCGGTCGAAGCTGACGCAGATCCCCGGTGTGAGCGAGCTCCACGCGGGCTGGACGCTGCAGCGCGACAGTCCGCACAGAGTGGTCCTCACCATGCGCCTGGAGGACGAGGCCGCGCTGGCGGCGTACCGCATCCATCCGCTTCACGTGGAGTACGTCGAGCAGGTGATCAAGCCGGTGGAGCAGCGGCGCTTTGTGATCGACAGTCTCGACGCCAAGCCCTGAGGGCGGTCAGGGGCCGGCGGGCTCCGCGCTGGCGGAGGCGGCGCGGGTCTGCCGGACGGTCAAGTACTCCGCGAGCTTCCAGGAGAAGGGGTCGCACGCACGGGCGGCGTCGATCCACTGCTCGGCCTCTTCCGGCCGGCCGGCCTCACCGGCGAGCTCGGCGAGCTCGACCATGGCCGGCGTGAAGAGCGGATCGCGTTCCAGCACCAGCCGGTACGTCGCCTCGGCATCGGCGACGCGGCCGAGGCCGCGCTGGAGCCGGGCGGCCATGAGGGGGACGAAGATCGAGCGCTCGTCCGAGCTCTGCTCGGCAAGCACCTCCTGGAAAAGGGTGAGCGCGCGCTCCCCGCTCCCGGTGACGGTGTAACTGCGAGCCTCGTTGATCCGCCGCAGCATCTCGGCATCGGGGCTGTCGCTCTGGAGAAAGATCTGCTCGCAGAGGGCGGCGGCGCGGTCGTAGTAGGGCGAGTCGGCGCGCAGGAGGATCTCATGCTGCGCGTCGAACAGCGCGGCGAGGTCACTGCGCCGGTCGTGTTCGAGAAGGGCGAGGTGGTAGCGCAGGCCGAAGTCGTGGGGCATGGAAGCGATGCCGTCGCGGAGGGTGGATTCGGCCGCGGCGTCATCGCCCATGGCCCGCTGGGCGAGAGCGCAGGTCACGATGTCGGACGAGACGATCTCGGGCGGCTGCGGATCGAGGGCCAGCGCGCGGGCAAACGACTCGACCGCCTCGGGGTTGCGGCCAAGGAGGTGAAGTACTTCGCCCCGGCGGAGGTGCGCGCGGGCGAAGCCGGGGTTGGCGGCCACGGCGGCGTCGGCCGCCTCGAGGGCCTCAGGGAGCGCATTGAGGTCCAGGTGGGCCGTGGCGATGTTGGACCATGCCGCGGCTGCGAACTGTGTGCCGGGGTCGGGGGCCAGGACCTCCTCCCGCGAAGGGTCGAGCGCCCCCTGGGCCGCTGTGATGGCCCGGCCCAGTTCGCCATTGATCAGCAGCGCCGTCGAGAGATTCAGCCACGCCGCGCGCTCGTCCGGGAAGAAGCGATGCGTCTCGCGGGCGAGACGGTGCAGAGCGCGGAAATCGCGTCGCGCACGCAGTGACACGAACTCCCCGGCTGCCCGCTCCCAGACCTCGCGCCGCGTCGCCTCATCGACACCCTCCCATGCCCCGGGTTCGGCGTATGGACGAAAGATCTCCGTCTGCACAACGGTCACCGGTGCCAGCGGCTCGGTGACTTCGCAGCCGGCCGCGAGGGTCAATCCGGCGGCAAGGCACATCGAGTGGAATCGAGACACGGGACGAACTCCGCGCAGGCCAGTGTGGAGCCCCAGACCTTGCCTCGGAGCGGCGCGGACTTCAAGGCCCGAGAACGTTCACTTCGGGGTTGCGCCGGGCAGATGCTCACGGCTAGAATACCACGGCGAGAAGGTGGGTGGGCCATCCGGCCGGTGAGCACCCGGCCCCTTGGAGTTGCCGTCCGATGATCTTCACTCGGCGAGGGACGTTCCCCCCCTCTCTCGGTCTTGTCATTCTCACGCTTGTCCTCGCGCTGGCGTGCGCGGGTCCCGAAGCGCCGGAGCCTGTCACGCCGTCTCCTGCACCCGCCCCTGAAGCCCAGGCGGCGCCGTCTCCCGCCGATGCAGTGGCCGAGACATCGCCGACGGAGTCCCTCGCCGGCCAGTCAGAAAACGCGCTCAGCACCATCGCGGGCCGCGTTCTGAACGCGTCGGGATCGCCCGAAGCCGGCGTTGAGGTTCACCTCCTCCGCCACACCGATGTGCTCGCCGTGGCGTTTCCACAGCGCGAAGGTCTCTGGGACCTGACGGCGGCCGCCGTGACACGGACCGGCAACGCCGGGGACTTCGAGGTGGCCGATCTCCCTCCCGGCCGCTGGTGGGTGGCCTTGACGCCGGCTCCGGATCAGATGCTCATCCCCCCCGCTCCGGTCTCGGTCGACAGGGGCGCCAGCCAGACCGACCTGCTTTTCACTCTTCCGGCCGTGACCGCGGTCAGCGCAAGCGCGGCCGACGAGCGCGGCGCCGCGGTCGCCGGCGCGGCCATCCATCTCGCCGTCGAGACCGGGCGCGGCTGGTGGGTCTCGCGGACGGGCACAGACGTCCAGGGCCGTTTCACGCTTCCCATCACGCGGGGAACTGGCGAGTCTCACCTCTTCGCGCGGGCGGCGGGCTATGCCCCGCTCTCCCGGCAACGCTGGGAGCTCAGCGCCATGCAGACCGGCGCCCCGCCGAGCCTCGTCTTCGCGGCAGGGGCGAACGTCGAAGGAACAGTCTTCGATCCCCATGGACAGCCCGTGGCGAATGCAACGGTGTGGGCCACGACGATGGCCGGAGGCCCCGCCGAGGGGCCCTTCGGCCTTCCCATCGGCGGCCTTGCCGATGGGGACATTCCCGCTGGAGCAGCGGTGACGACTGACGCGGCCGGCGTCTTCCATCTGGTGGACTTGCCTGGGGGCCCGCTCGACCTCTGGGCGACCTCGCCGGGGATGCGCCTGGATGATTCCGTGCAGACCTTTGCCGTGGCTGGAGATCGTGTGGCTGGGCTCGTGCTGAATCTCCGTGAGGCCCACTCGCTCAGTGGGCGCGTGGTGGATGCTTCGGGTCAGGCCGCGTCCGGCGCTATCGTCCGGCTCCTGCCCTTCCAGATCCCCTTCCTCGGCGGCGACCCCCGTTGGGCGAACCGCTCGGTGCCATTCGGCCGTCCCGACCAGTGGACTCGGACTGCGGAAGACGGCTCGTTCACGCTCGGCGACCTGCGGCGGGAGGAGTCGCGCGCAGTCGTGGTGATCGCGGACGCCGCGCCCTCCGTGCAGGTGCGAGGCCTGCGCGCCAGCGCCGCAGCGGTGGTCACGCTGCCGGCCGGTGCAAGCCTCCGCGGCGAGATTCAGTCCTCGGTCACCGACGGACCGCTTGCTGGCGCCGCGGTGCGCGTCACGAACGAGGAGACGAACAGCCGCGAGCGGGCCGTGACGGACGCCCGGGGCGCGTTCCAGGTTCACTTCGTGGAACCCGGGGCGGTGAGATTGCATGCGACGGCTGAGGGCCACGCAGGCCGGACCCGGCGCGGTCTTGAAGTGGCGGCAAACGAGACGACGGAGGGCATCGCGCTCCGGCTGGTGCCCGGCGTGTCGGTCAGTGGTCAGGTGGTCAATCGCCGAACCCAGGCTCCGGTGGCGGGAGCGGAGATTCGGATGGACGCGGGCGATGAGTCGCTCGTGGCGATGTCGGCGGCCAACGGCTCGTTCCGTTTCGAGCACGTCGGACCCGCCGAGTATGATCTGACCACGCGGGCGCCGATGCACATGACCGAGCGCGGTGAGGAGCTGGCGGTCGTCACGGCCGACATCTCCAACTACACGATCCGCCTGGAACCCGCGGCCCGGATTCAAGGGCGCGTGACGGCGCTCGACGGACGCCCGATCGCCGGGGCGACCGTCGGCACACGGTTTGAG
>JABWBI010000001.1 GCA_013360565.1 Candidatus Sumerlaeia bacterium
GGGGCTTGGGGGTCTTGGGCGATGAGTGCATCGGGACACCTCCAGGATGGGTTTGGTTCTACCCCAAACCGGTGTCCAAACAAACCCTGGGGCGGGAGAACCCCAACCACCGCTCGTATTCTCATTGAGTCGCACCTCCGTTCGCCATCAGCGCCAGCCGCGACCGCAGGAGGGCAGTGTCCGGGTCCTCCGCGTGACGGCTCTCCAACGCCGCGACAGCGAGGCGGTATCCCTCCAAGTCATTGGTCCGCTCGCACGCTGTCGCGTAACACACCGCAGCCGAGAGATCGGGCTGAAGGTCGTCGATCCAGATACTGGGATCGATCTCCAGAGCCATCGCCGGCAACAGCACGCCCTTGGCCGCATCGTCCTGCTGGAGGATCATCAGGCACATGCCCTGACGGATGAGCGCCGCGCACCGCTCGGGCTTCAGGGTCTCGTCATCGCGGAGCTCCGCGTCGATCCGGCAGGCCTCGGCGAGCGCCCCATCCACGTCCCCTTCGTAGAAGAGTGATTCCATCACTGCGAGTTCGATCCAAGCCCGGGCCTGACGTTGCCGTGCCGTGTCACTACGGATTCCTGCCAGAGCACGCCGGGCAACCCGCCGGGCTTCCTGCATCGTCCCGAGACCCGCCCCAGCCGTGTTCGGCACGAGGAATGGCATGACCCCGCGAGTGATGCGAAGGTGAACCCGAACGATCTCAGCGTCACACACCGCCAAGTCGTCGTCATCCTGCAGTGCTCCGCGCAGATCACGGAATGCCCGGTAGGCCTCCTCATGGCGACCGGCGGAACGCATCATCTCGGCGGCATTCCAGCAGGCCCGAAGTCGTTCCGCTGGCTCAACGGGCTGCTCGCCGCGAGCCACCGGGAGGAGCTCGATCAGCGCTCTTGTGGGGAGATCGCGCAGTGAAGGATCACGCACTCTCGCTCTCGCCATGCCAGAGCCCTGGCTCAGCACCGAGCTGGCGGGACCATCGGGCGTGACAGCCAGCCGGACGCAGGCACCTGCAAGGCCGCCCAGCGGTGGCAGATCCTCCATCCTGACCTCGCCATGCCAAAGCTGGGCCGGGGGACCGAAGGAGAACTCACCCAGGCGAAATTCAGAAGGAATCTCTCCGCGGTAGTCCGGAGGCGCGCCGGGATCATTCACTGCCAAGTCCACGACCTCCGGCCCGCTGGAAACCCCGGCCTCGGCGAGCCCTTGCCGATACATCCGGGCCTCGACCAGCGAGTCAAACCGGCCGAATTGGATCCGATATGCCGGTGGGTCTTCGACAATGAAGACAGGCGTGTGCCCACCCGACTCGACCTCGCGCCGCTGCGCCTCTGCCCCCGCTTGGTCGAAGTGGGTTCCCAGCCGAATTGAGTACCATCCGGTCGCCTGTCCGGAGGCGTCGTTGGCGAGCTGTGCTCGCGCCCCCAAACACAGGAAGGTGACGGCCGGGATCGCCCATCCAGCGGCTGCAGGTCTCATGTGACTCGATGCTCCCGCGCATCACATTGTTCTCAGTTACCCCCCCCGCTATCTGTCAAGAGCGAAATGAAGCAGGTCACAGGGTGAGCTTCCTGTACTTCGACCGGCGGTTGGTGAAGGCCCTGTCGCCGAGCTCGGCGCGCTTGGCCTCCTCGTAGTCTTTGAAGTTGCCCTCGAACCAGCGCACGCGGCCATCGCCCTCGAAGACGAGGAGATGGGTGCAGATGCGGTCGAGGAAGAAGCGGTCGTGACTGATGATCATCAGGCAGCCGCTGAAGGAGTTGATCGCGTCCTCGAGCATGCGCAGCGCGTTGACGTCGAGGTCGTTGGTCGGCTCGTCGAGCAGGAGCAGGTTGCCCCCGCGGCGGATCAGCTTGGCCAGGTGGACGCGGTTGCGCTCGCCGCCCGAGAGGTCGCCGACGCGCTTCTGCTGGTCGGTGCCGCGGAAGTTGAACTTCGACACGTAGGCGCGGCCGTTGATCTTCTTCGTGCCGAGGATCAGATCCTCCTGCCCGCCGGTGATCTCCTCGTAGACCGTCCGGCCGGCTCTCAGCTCCGTGCGGTGCTGATCGACGTGGGCCATCTCGACCGTCTCGCCGATGACAACCTCGCCGGCGTCGGGCCTCTCCTGGCCCGTGATGAGGCGGAAGAGCGTCGTCTTGCCCGCGCCGTTCGGGCCGACGACACCAACGACGGCGCCGCGGGGCAACGTGAAGGACAGACCGTCGATGAGGACATTGCCGCCGAAGCCCTTCCGGACGGACTTGAAGTCGACGACCGTGTCACCGAGGCGCGGGCCGGGGGGAATCTCGATCACCTGCTGGTCGTCGCTGACGGCGCGCGCGTCCACGAGGAGGCGCTCGTAGTCCCTGATGCGCGCGTGGCTCAGGTCGTGGCGGTCCTTCGCGCTCATGCGGATCCACTTGAGCTCGCGGTCGAGGGACTTGCGGCGCGACGACTCGCGCTTCTCCTGCTGGGCGAGGATCGCCAGCTTCTGCTCAAGCCAAGCGCTGTAGTTGCCCTCGAAGGGGATGCCCCGGGCACTCTCGAGTTCCAGGATCCACTTCGTGATGTTGTCGAGGAAGTAGCGGTCGTGGGTGACGATGATCACCGTCCCTGGATAATCGCGCAGTTGCTCCTCGAGCCACTCGACCGTCTCGGCGTCGAGGTGGTTCGTCGGTTCATCGAGCAGCAGCAGATCGGGCCGCTCGAGCAGAAGGCGGCAGAGGGCCACGCGCCGGCGCTCGCCGCCGGAGAGGGTCGACACGTCCTGATCGTCTGGCGGCAGGACGAGCGCGTCGGCGGCCACGTCCAGCGCGCGGTCGAGCTCCCACCCATTGACGGCATCGATGGCATCCTGGAGTTCGGCCATCCGTTTCATGGCCTTGTCCATCTCCTCGTCGCTGAGGGGCTCGCCCATCTTGGCGGTGATGGCGTCGTACTCCTCGAGCAGGCGCTTGGTCTCCGCGAAGGCCAGCTCGACGTTCTCGCGGACCGTCCTGGCGGGGTCCAGCTCCGGCTCCTGGGGGAGGAATCCCACACGGACGCCCTTGTCCGGCTCAGCTCGGCCGTCGAACTCACGGTCGATCCCGGCCATGATACGCAGAACGGTCGACTTGCCCGATCCGTTGTCGCCCACGATGCCGATCTTGGCGCCGGGGAAGAAGCACAGATTAATGTTCTCGAGCACCTTGCGCGGCCCGTACGACTTGTTGAGCCGAAGCATGGTGAAGATGTACTGCCCTGCCATGGTCAGCGCCTCTGTTCCGTCAGGATCGGCCTGACAGCGAAGAGAACCCCCACGGCGGTGGCAAGCCAAAAGGGGCGTCCGGAGCCGATTGACACGCCAGCACCCTTTCGACTACAAGCGGCGGCACTTTTTGACCGCGCCGTTGTCCAACCCGGTCAACACCCCCTCAGGAGCAATTGCCCCCATGATCCGTCTCTCCCTTGCCGCCGCGGCCTTGGCCGCTCTCACTTCCCTGGCGCTGGCCCAGGAGCCCGCCGCCACCGAACCCGCCGCGACAGAGCCCGCGGCCACCGAGCCTGCCTCCCCCGAGGCCGCTTCGTCCGAGGCGACCGCGCAGGTCATCAACGAGACCTGCCCCGTGATGGCTGGGCGGCCGGTCAACCCGGAGGTCTCCGTCGAGTATCAGGGCCAGACCGTGTACTTCTGCTGCGCGGGCTGCCCGGCGGCCTTCCAGGCCAACCCCGAGCAGTACCTCGCGAGCCTCCCGCAGTTCGCGGCTTCCGAGGCCGAGACGGCCCCGACGAACTGAACCGCTCGCAGACGCGGTGAGACGCGCCGCCGGTCTTCGAGGCCGGCGGCGTTCTCTTTCTGGCCCCCCCGCCTTCCCCGAATTCCCTTGAATTCACCCGGAACCCCTCAGAGGGTCGTGCGCTCCGCGCCGAGCCGCCGCCATGCTCTTCAACTCTGTCGAGTTCTTCCTCCTTCTCGCCGTTGTCCTCGCGCTCTGCCGCGTCTTGCCGTTTCGTGCCCAGAACGCCCTGTTGCTCGTGGCGAGCTACGTCTTCTACGGATGGTGGGACTGGCGCTTTCTCTCGCTGCTCTTCGCGTCCACCGTCCTCGACTACCTCTGCGGCTGGAAGATGCACCACACGGAACACGTGCACCGCCGCCGACTCTATCTCTGGTGCTCGATGGCGGGCAACCTCGGCATGCTCGGCGTCTTCAAGTACTTCAACTTCTTCGCCGAGTCGTTCGCCGAGGTGCTCCGCGCAGTCGGGCTCCAACCGTCGTCCGTGACGCTGGACATCGTTCTCCCCGTGGGCATTTCGTTCTACACGTTCCAGACGATGACCTACACGCTCGACATCTTCCGGCGACGGCTGGCACCGACGCGCAACTTCCTGGACTTCGCCCTCTTCGTCTCTTTCTTTCCCCAGCTCGTCGCGGGGCCGATCGAGCGGGCGGCGGCGCTGCTCCCCCAGATCGAGCGGCCCCGGCGCGTGACGGCCTATCAGATCCAGAGCGGCCTGTGGCTGATGCTCTGGGGTTTCTTCAAAAAGATCGCCATCGCCGACTCCGTCGCGCCGTTCGTCGACGAGGCCTTCCACGGCGCGGGCAATCTCGGATGGCGTCCCCTGCTCGGAGCGCTGTATCTCTTCTCCATTCAGATCTACTGCGATTTCAGCGGATACTCGGACATCGCCCGCGGCACGGCCCGGCTCCTGGGCTTCGAGCTGATGGTGAACTTCCGCCGGCCGTACTTCGCCACCGACATCCGCGAATTCTGGCACCGCTGGCACATCTCGCTCTCCACGTTTCTGCGCGACTATCTTTACATTCCCCTCGGAGGCAACCGGCGAGGCCGCCTGCGCACGGATGTGAATCTGATGACCACAATGCTCCTCGGCGGACTGTGGCACGGGGCGAACTGGCGGTTCGTCGTCTGGGGCGGCCTGCACGGCATCTATCTCGCCGTCGAGCGCGTCCTGGCTCAGTGGCGACTGCTGCCGGCGGCATCGCCACCGTCTTTCCGCTGGCTCTCGGCAGTGTTGAAGCTCCTCTGCCTTTTCCACCTCGTGGCGCTGACGTGGATCTTCTTCCGCGCGGAGACGATCGGCGGCGCCTTTGCCATGCTCACCCAGATCGTCACCCTCGCCGACCCCGAAGGCATCAACTCCGCGACCAACCTGCTCCGGGCCGCCTTCTACGCGTCTCTCCTCCTACCGCTCGACCTCCTGCAAGAACGGGCCAAGACAGAGGAGCCCTTTCCGATGCGCTGGCCCGCGCCGCTGGCCGGACTGCTGGCCGCCGGCATGATCTCCCTGCTCCTTGCCCTTGGCGGCGAGGCGCAGTCGTTCATCTACTTCCAGTTCTGAGCCGATGATGGATTCACCCCGCCCCCTCGTTCACCCCCCTCCCCCGCCCTGGCCGCGGCGCAGGCTCTGGGCCTTTCTCCTCTGGACGGCCATTGGTCTCGCCGCTCTGGAGGGACTCGCGCGGCTTGCCGGCTTTCCCCCCACCGAGGAAGCCCGGACCGTGACGGACTGGGAGGTGGGCTGGCTCTATCGCCCCCACTTCGAGTGGGTGATGAACGGCTGGAACCCGCGCATCCCGGACAGGGTGATGAGAATCAACTCCCGCGGTCTGCGGGGTGAGCGCGACTATCCCACGCCGCGGGAAGACGGCGAGATCCGCGTCCTCTGCCTGGGAGACTCCAACACCAACCAGTATCACACCGACGCATGGCCGGAGTACCTGCAGCGGCTGCTGGAAGCGGCCCTGCCGGGGCGGCCCGTCTGGGTTCAGAACGCCGGCGTCGCCGGCTTCACCACGGACAACGCGCTCGCGCTGGCCCGGCGTGAACTCCCCGCCTTCGAGCCCGACTTCGTCGCCCTTCTGGTCGGCGTGCACGACATGATGATCGTCAGCCGTCCGGCGAGCGACGAGCCGCTGCTCCCCCCGCTCGGCGAGGTCATGGGCCACGTCTCACAGCTCAGCGCCTTCACCCACTGGATTCGCGCGCTCGCGTACCAGGAGGCTCTCCATCCGCTCGGCGGCAGGCCGGCCGATGTCTATGCCATCACCACCGAAGACCCCGTGCACCGCGTCCCGCTGGACCGGCACGCCCAGAATCTCCGGGAACTTGCCGCGGTCTGCCGTGATCACGGCGCGACGCTGATTGTCATCTCCACCGCATTCCGGCGCCCCGAGGTGACGCGGAATCTGAATGGCGCCGGCTACGCCGCCACGGCGAACCGTGTGGCCGCCGAGAGCGGCGCCATCGCGATCGATCTTCTTCCCCACTTCGAGCGGCCTGACCGCGACTCTCTCTTCCTGTACTCGACGCTGGGCGATTGGGAGACCGATCCCGGTTTCCTCGACGATGTTCACTTCAACGGTCGCGCCAGCGAGTTCACGGCGGCTCTGGTGGCCCAGGGCATCGCCGATCGCCTCGCGGACGAGTCTCCCGGAAGTGAAATCCGAACCGACGCCATCGCCCGCGCGATCAGCTCTTTTGCCGCCCCTTCGCCCCCCGGGGGAGACGAAAGCCGGGTGATCCCGCCTGCTTGGTTCCTGCAACAGCAGGAGCGGGGTGCGATTTCGCCCGGGAGAGACTCTGTCCCCTCGGCCCCGCTCATGTAATTCCCGGCGCGTGCCGATTCCTCTGGTGACGGATCGACGCCGATCCGTCTCGTGGCTCTTTGCTGGAGGATTGGGACGCCGCATGCCCGCCAATGTGATCGAGGTGCAGGACCTGGCCGTGGAGTACGGCAGGGGCAAACGCAGGTTCCGGGCTGTCGACGGCGTCACTTTCCGAGTCGCCGAAGGCGAATGCGTGGGGTTCATCGGTGCCAACGGCGCGGGCAAGTCGAGCACGATGAAGGCGATCATGGGCTTCCTCTTCCCGGCCGCGGGCCACGTCCGCGTGTTCGGCGAAGACGCCGGCACTGCGCGCAGCCGTCAGCGGATCGGCTATTTGCCGGAGGTCGCGCTCTACTACCCGTTCATGAAGGCGCGCGAGCTGCTTGAGCTCTATGGTGGGCTCAGCGGTCTCACACGCGTGTCGCTGCGAAAGCGGATTCCCGAGATTCTCGACCGTGTCGGCTTGGCCGGGCGCGCGGAGTCGCTTCTCCGCGACTTCTCCAAGGGCATGCAGCAGCGGCTGGGCATCGCCCAGGCGCTCATCGCTGACCCGGAGGCGCTCATTCTCGACGAGCTCTCGTCCGGACTCGATCCGATCGGCCGGCACGATCTGCGCGACGTTCTGATGGAACTCAGGCGGCGCGGGCGGACCATTTTTTTCTCCTCCCACGAGCTCACCGAGGTCGAGTCCCTCTGCGACAGGGTCATCATCATCCACGGAGGAAAGATCGTCACTCAGGCGACCGTGGCGGAGCTCATGCGCCCGCTCAGCGAGATCGAGATCTCCTTCGTCACGGGCAACGGCTCGTCTCTCCCGGCGTCACTGACGGCCCTTCGCCCCCATGTCGCTGACGGGCATGGGACGTTGATCGTCGACAGCCCCACCCGCTGCGCCGAGGCGATTCTGGCCCTCTCCGGGGCGGGGTGCCAGGTCCGCCGCACGTCAACCCGCGTCCGCTCTCTCGAGGATCACTTCATCGAGCTTGTCGGCGCGACCCGGCGTGCACCATGACTGTGAAGCCAACCCTCCTCATCGCCAAGTCGGTGCTCATCGAGGCCGTGCGGCGCCGCGAGGTGTATGCGGTCGTCCTCGTCTCCACGTTGCTCATCGGCCTCGTGATGACGGTGCGCTTCTTCGGCCTCGAAGGCCTGTCCAAGTTCTACCGCGAGATCGCGCTGAAGGTCATGGGCATCGCCACCGCACTGACGGTCGTGGTCCTCGCGTCCCGGCAGCTGCCCCGGGAGTTCGAGACGCGCACCATCTATCCGCTCTTGGCGAAGCCCATCAGCCGGACCGGTTTCCTCCTGGGCAAGCTGCTCGGGGTCCTGCTCGGGGCGGGCTTCTGCTTCGCTCTCTTCATGGCCGTCTTTCTCGCCGGCACCTGGGTCCTCGGCGGGCGGGTGCCCTGGGTTCTCTTCCTGCAGCACGTCTACCTTCAGATGCTCATGCTGCTCGTCCTGGCCACTCTCTGCTTCTGGCTCTCGATGATCCTCCACCTCGACGCCGCCATCACCATCGGAGTGCTGCTCTTCCTCCTCGCTGCGACATTCACGACGGTCACCAGCACCCTCTATGACTTCGCGAGCCCCTTCGGCCGTGCTCTGATCGTCGGTCTCACCTATGTCATCCCGCAGCTGGCGCTGTTCGACCTCTCCGAGAAGGCCGTTCACGGCGAGGCCTGGGAGCCCCTGCGTCTGCCGGTCATGGCCGCCCTGACCGCCTATGCGGCCGTGTACACGGTCATCCACTTCTCCTTGGCGCTCCTCTCCTTCCGGAGGCGATCCCTGTGATCGCGACCATCCCCGTCACCCCCGCCAGAGCCATGAGCCTCATCGGCCGGGGTGTGTTCATCGAACTGCTTCGGCGCAAGGACGCTTACGTCCTCCTGGTGCTCGTGGGGCTGCACGCATTGGCCGTCTTGACGGTGAGCATCGTGGGCGTTCAGAACCCGGCGACGGGGACCTTTCTTCTCAACCTTGGGCTGACACTGACCCATTTCGCTTCCCACCTCCTCGTCATGCTGCTGGCCGTGCGCCAGATCCCTGCGGAGATCGACGGGCGCACGCTCTACCCTCTCCTCGCAAAGCCGATCGAACGTCGCACCTTCTTGCTCGGGAAGTGGAGCGCGTGCACGGCATGCGGCGCAGGAGCGCTGCTGCTCATGGTCGTGCTGGTCTGGGTCCCGGCTCCGAAGCTCGAGGCCTACAGCCTGGGACTGCTCGCACAGGCCCTTGCGCTCCAGACCGTCTCCCTCGGCCTCGTCGCTGCAGTGAGCCTGCTGCTCTCGCTCCTGGTCCCCCGCGGAGTGGCCCTCGTCGCCGTGTGTCTCACTGTGTTCCTCGGGGACAAGGTCGCTTCGCTCTCTGCGGCGCAGGCGGCGGACAGTCCGTTCGAGCGCCCGCTGCGGTGGCTGCTCGCCTACGTGCCGGACTTCTCCAAACTCGATCTCTTCACCCGTCTGACCGATGGCATTGCCCCTCTCAGCGTCGCGGCCTTCACCGGCCTCGCCGCGTGGGGCGCTCTCTGCACGGCAGCGGCGCTGGCCCTCAGCGCTCACCTCTTCGAGAGGCGCGCGCTGTGAAATCCTCGCGCGTTCTCCTCTGGCTCGCCTTCGGGCTGAGTCCGGCGCTCGTGCTGGCACTCTCGCCGAACGCTTACCAGGGCGGCCGCAGCCGCAGCGCCGCCGACCGCAATGCGAGAAACTCGAGTGCCATCGCGGTCATGCTGGGCGAGTTCCGCACGTCGATGAGTGATCTGCTGTTTGTCAAGACCGAGCGCTATCTCGACAGCGGCATCGCCTACATGCCCCACATCGACGACCATCTGGCCTCGGTGCAGGCGGAGACGGCCGAGCTCGCTGAACACCATCATGACGCTGAGCACGGTCACGTTGAGGAGACCGGCCACGTGCATGGGCCGGACTGCGATCACGGGCATGACGACGGCCATGCGGACGAAGCGCCCCATGCGGAGGGGGAGTTCGCCGGCACGCCCACGATCATCCGCACACCCGAGGACGACTTCCGCGGTTTCATCGGATGGCTCCACCGCGAGGTGAAGCCCTGGCGCGACCCGCGGCTCGGCCACGAGCACACTGACGGAACCGAGCTGTTGCCATGGTATCGCATGATGACCATGGCGGACCCTCACAACATCCGCGGCTACGCCATCGGCGCGTGGTGGCTCACCGATCACAGCCCAGAGGAGGCCGTGCGCTTTGCCTCCGAGGGTGTCGAGAACAATCCCGAGGCCTTTCAGCTTCACCTCATCCTCGGCCGCGTCCTCTACGCGCAGGCGAACGCGATCCTCGCGGACACCGGCGCCGGCCAGACGCAGATCGCACCGATCATCGACCGGGCCATTGCGAGCTTCCGCCGGGGTGCCGAGCTCGCCATCGCCCAGCGCCCCCCCGGCGGATACCTGGACCCGGGGGACAGCGGCTGGGACGAGTCGCTCGAGGAGGATGCCCTCGCCTCGGCTCGCATGGCCGTGCTGCTCCTGGAGAACCATGGCGACCTCGCCGAGGCGCGGCGCCTCGCGAGCGACTACACGCAGGTCTTCGGTGTCGACTATGTCCTCGAGCGTCACGCCGCCGCGCCCGTCTCCCCCGAGCCCCACCACTGACCTCCGCACTTGCCGGCGCGCCGGGCGCTGGCAAGGATGGGTCACGCCCCAGGATGGAGGCCCATGGAATGCCGGACATCATGGAGACACTGAGAGCGGCGCTCACAGCGTCGGGCGATGTGCTGATGCGGCACTTCGGCCATGTCGAAGCCGAGCACAAAGGGCCGATCGACCTCGTGACTGTCGCAGATCGGGAGAGCGAGGCCGCCGCCGTCGCCGCGATTCGGCGCGACCATCCCGGGCACGCCATCCTTGCGGAGGAGAGCGGCGGCCAGCGCGTCTCCGGCGCGGAGTGGCGCTGGATCATCGATCCGCTCGATGGGACGACGAACTACGCCCATGGGATGCCCATCTTCTGCGTGACCGCCGGCGTCGAGCACCGGGGCGAAGTCGTCGCCGGCGGCACCTTCAGCCCCGCGACTGACGAACTCTTTCTGGCGGAGCGGGGCGCGGGAGCCACCCGCAACGGCGAGCGCATCCGCGTCTCCTCTCGCGCCGGACTCGGCGAGGCGCTCCTCGTGACCGGCTTCCCCTACGACCGGCGCGAACACGTGGACTACTACATGGCGCAGTTCGGCGCGTTCCTGGCCCGGTCGCGCGGTGTGCTGCGTCTCGGTGCGGCGGGGATGGATTTCGCGCACGTGGCAATGGGCCGCCTCGACGGCTACTGGGAGCGTGGACTGCACCCGTGGGATGTGGCGGCGGGCAAGCTGCTGATCACAGAGGCAGGCGGCTGCACGTCGGATTTCCGCGGTCAGCCGTTCGATGTCTTCGGCCCCGACTTCCTGGCCTCCAACGGCCTGATCCACTCCGCGATGCTGGACGTGATCGCTTCCTGCCCGCCCTGGGATGGCTGAGATGCCCGCCTCCTCTCTCGGTCACAATCCCATCTATCGCCGTGAAGCTCGGATGGGCCATCCGCGCCACTGGTGGCGGCGTCACAAGCCGCTCTGTCTGCTCCTCGCGCTCGGAATGGGTGTCGCCTCCTGGATCGAGCTGATCGCCGCCCCTGCGGCGAGTTGGGGCCCGGCGCAGGCCACCGCGATGTCGCACGCCATGACATTCGTGTTCCTCATCTTCGGGCCTTTCCACTCGGTGCTGAGCCTCCAGCGCGATCTGCACGCCCGCATGCTGGAGTCCATCGTCCTCACCGAGGTCACGCCACAGACCTACCTCCAAGGGAAGCTCTTCGCATCGCTGCGCCCGGCCTTCCTGCTGCTCGCCCCGCTGTGGCTTCGGAGCCTGTTGATCGAGATCCGATTCAATGCCAATCTCGGCGCCCTCGCCGGCCTGGGCGAATCCGAGCTGATCTACGCCTCTCTCATCCAGAGTTCGCTCTCCTTCGTCATCGAGGCGCTTCTCCTCGTCCTCGGTGTCCTCTGCTATGGCTCTCTGGGTCTGGCGATGACGCTGCGATTCCGCAGCGCCTCGCTGGCCATGTCCGTGGTCGCTCTCCTCGCCCTCCTCATCGACGTCTGGGGGCCCGCTGGACTCCGCCATCTCATCGAGTCCCGCGGCCCGGGTCTCGCCGACTACGCGATCGGCGTCCTCTTCGGTCTCAGCGTGGGCTTGATCTTCCTCAAGTACATGCTCTATCGGTATTTCATGGATTGCTCCGCCGCGCGCCTGCGCCAGTGGGCATTCGGCTGAGCACCGGGGGAGCACCCATGGCCCGCCGTCAGACCACAGGTTACGACATCCTCGCCGTCGGCGCGCATCCCGACGACGTCGAGCACTGCATCGGCGCCTCGCTTCTCAAGTGGTCACGCGCGGGCAGGCGCATCATGATCCTTCACATGACCGGCGGTGAGATGGGAACGCACGGCACGAAGGCGCTCCGCCGCCGCGAGGCACTGGCCGCCGCGGAGGCGCTCGGCTGCGACGTCGACTTCCTCGGTCTGCGCGACACGGAGGTTTTCTTCAACCCTCAGACCCGCAACCGGTTCATCCGCGCCCTGCGCCGGTATCGTCCACGCCTCGTCCTCTCCCAGCACTACGACTTTCCGCGCATGCACCCCGACCACGAGCAGACAGGCCTCATCGTTCGCAATGCCTTTCGTCCCGCGCGGTTCAAGGCGATCAGGACACCTCCGCACGGGCCCCACTGGGTCGAGCAGGTGTTCTATTACCTTCTGCCGCCGACGCTGAAGCCGTCCTTCGTCATCGACGTGACCGATGTCATGGACGCCTGGCACGTCGCAGCGGAGAAGTATGCGAGCCAGCTGCACCACATCCCCGGCTACTACGACCGCATCCTCCGCTTCAAGCGAGAGGCGGGCGCTCACATCGGGGTCGAATTCGGCGAAGCCTTCCACTGCGAAGTCCCGATCAACGCGACGGCGAGCGACATCCTGACGTTCTGACCGGCTCGCCTCAGAAGCCGATTCTGCGCATCACGAATCGGGGCAGATGACGGATGATCAGCATCATGTAGCGCCACGGCGGCGGGACGTAGATCAGGGCCTTGCCCCGGTCGAGAGCCCTGACGACACGCCGCGCGACATCGTCGGGCTCCCCGGCGAAGGGCGGCGGCCTGAGGCCCGCGGTCATGCCGGTCTTGACGAAGCCCGGCTTGACGCAGAGCACACGCAGGCCCTGCGCGTGGAACTTGTGATCCAGCCCCTCCAGATACCGGGAGAGTCCGCCCTTGGTGGCCCCGTAGAGAATCACCGGCTTGCGCCCCCGATCGCCGGCCACGGAGCTGAACACGCACAGGCGCCCGCCGCCGCGTGCGAGCAGACGCCTGCGCACCTCCTCGCAGAACAGGACGGTGTTGGTGAAATTGGCGGTCAACAGCCGAGCGGCTCGCTCCGTGTCGTCCTCCAGATCTTCCTGCCGCCCGAAGAGAGCCGCAGTCATCACCACAGTGTCGAAGCCGCCGAGTGCCTGATCGGCCGCGTCGAGGGCCGGCGCGAACCCCGAGGCGTCGAGCAGATCGATCTCTGTCCATTCCACTGGCGAGGGCGCGCCGAGCACTTCGAGGTCCCTGGCGCTGCGCTCGAGATCCTCTGGGCCGATTCCCAAGAGATGAATCCTCTCCCCGCGCTGAGCGAGAATGCGAGCGATCGAGCGGCCCATGCCGCGGGTGGCGCCGAAGAGGACGGCTTTCATGGTCGGTCTCCCATGAGGCGGACTGAGAGGGCGCTGCGCAGGCGACCCTCGGGATCCCAGCGCCGCCGGGCTTCGTTGAAAGCCGCCAGACGAGGCTCCATGGCCCGGAAGTGCTCTGGCCGCGTGTGAGCGTCCTTTGCCAGATAAACTCTCCCTCCGACAGAGAGAACGAATTCATTGAGCCGATCGACGGCCACCTGAGTGTGGGGCGGCCGGTTGGGCAAGTCCATTGCGACCGTGAATCCCGGCGCAGGGAAGGAGATCAGGCCGTCACCCGGAGCTCCGAAGTCCTTGAAGACGCAGAGGTAAACGGGCAGCGGAAGCGACCGCACAAGGTCGAAGAACTCCAGAACCTTTGAAACCGGCTGACTTGCAGGGATGACGCACTGGTATTGGATGAACCCCCGCTTTCCGTACATGCGATTCCAGTCCGCCAGCGTGTCGAGGGGGTAGAAGAAAGTCTCAGGATGGACCACCCCTCGGCTGCCACGGCACGTGCGGTGGTGACCGGCGTTGTAGAGGCGCATCAGCGCGGGGTTCAGCACGAACTCCGGCACATCGACCGGGACGCGGCGCCGCCTTGTCACCGGACGAAAGGGGTGGCGCGCTTCACTGACATCGGCCCAGCGGCCACAGATCAGCACGCTGCGCCCGAAGAGAGAACCCCTGGCCAGCAGGTCGACCCAGGCGACCGTGAACGGCCAGCGCACACCCTCCTCACGCAGCTGAGTCAGCATTGTCTCGAGTGACGCGATCTGCCGCACCTCCTGCCAGATCCAGGGGGAGGGGATCCGCTCCATCGCGAAGCGCACTTCGAGGATGTGCCCCGTCAGCCCCATGCCTCCGACAGTCGCCCAGAAAAGGCCGGCCTCCTCGTCGGGCGTGCACTCGGCGATCTGGCCGCTGGCCAAGCGCAGGCGAAGCCAGCGGACGTGGCGGCCGAACGAGCCCTCACGGTGATGATTTTTGCCGTGGACGTCGGCGGCCACCATGCCGCCGACCGTGACGAACTGGGTGCCGGGGGAAACCGGCGACGCCCATCCCCGGGGAAGGAACACCCGGTTGATGTCGTGGAGCGAGACGCCCGCCTCCACCGTCAGCTCTCCCGTCGAAGCGTCGAATGCGAGGAGGCGATTGGCCAATCGGCTGTTCGCCACCACGAGCCCGGAAGCGGGCGGGAGCGAGGCATCGCCGTAGGATCGGCCCAGGCCGCGCGTCAGGACGGCGTCCCGGGTGATCAGCGCGAGGTCCTCGGAGACACGCTCCTCGGCCGCGACGCGGATCACGCGCCCCCAGCCGCTGATCTCCTGAACCACCCGCGCGCCTCCCTCACAGGTTCCACGACACAGAAAGGGGCGTCACCCGCTGACGGGTGACGCCCGCAGGAGGTGATGCAGAGCCGCTCAGCGGTCGCCCGCGAGGCCGGGCACCGTCGCCCCCCACAGCTCCGGCAAAACATACTCGGGCTGCATCATCGGCTCGTAGTTGGCCGGCACGGGGATGGGGAACGTGACGACGTCATAGATCCCCGTGGCCGTCCTCGCGACGCCCCACCCGAGGCCTTCGATCGTGCCGACGACGGCGCCTGTCACCGGGTCAGTATCGCGCCAGACCTGCGCGATGCGCTTGGGGACCTCGAGGAAGCCCGTCAGGGTGTTGAGCAGGCCGCGGCCGAGCTTGTGCAGCTGGCGGCCGAAGGTCGTGTTCGAGCGGCCCACCTCCTCGGAGTCCTGGAAGGTGTAGGGATTCACGATCGGCGCCTGGGAACCACGGTAGGTGGGCGCCTGGCTCGGTGCGTAGATCGCCGGTGTCGCATCCGTGCGGAGCTGCGCCGTGGCGAAACCCGCCGTCAGCGTCACCAGCGCCGAGGCGGTCAGAGCAAGGGTCAACGTGCGAAACATGGGTGCCTCCGGGTCAGTCGATGTCGCTCTCGAAGACAAACTCGGTCTGCTGAACGTCTTCGTAGTTGCGGGGGATCTCCACCGGGAAGGTGAAGACGTCGTACAGGCCCAGCACGAGGCGCCGCCCGCCGGCGACGATCCCCTTGCCTGTTCCCGTGAGAACGCCCGTGAAAAAGTCGGTGTTTCGAGCGTCCTGGTTGATGTGGTGCGGAATCTCGCACCAGAAGAAGAGTACGTTGAGCACTCCCCGCCCCAGCTTGCGAGTCATCCGGGCCGACCTCGAGTGCTCGTAGAGCGGACCGGTGGCGGGCACGGTGGGGACGGCGAGACTGAGAGCAAAGCCCATCAGCACGAGCCCGAGCAGACGGCGTTTCCTCATCTCAACACTGAACCTCCCGAGCAATGGCGCCCCTCCCGCCCCTGGGCGAGAGAGCCTGCAACGAGCCGCATTGTCCCGCGCCCCGGTGGACTTGCAAGAGGAAATTCACCGTTCTCAATGCTCGAAGAGTCTGCCAGCCCTTTGGGGTTGCCCTCCCATCTACGGCCCCGAATGATCGGCACCCCATGGGGCTCTATGGCTGGCTCACCCTCGCCTGGATCGCCGTGATCTTCCTCGGCGGGGCCGGCGCCTTCGGGCGAGCCGGGACGCAGCGCATGATCGACCGCCTCCAGCACACGCCCTGGGTCCACCGCCTTCTCGACCGGTACCACGGGGAGCTCCGGGCAGCGTGGCACTACGTTGAGTTCGGTGCCCTGAGCCTGGTCCTCTACCTCTTGATTCACTCCCGATGGGGCGCCGGCCCCTGGACTTGGTGGGCCGCCCTCGTCACGCTCCTCACCGGGACCGTCATCGCCTACCTCGACGAGAAGCGCCAAGAGCTGACGCCGGGACGCCAATTCCGCTGGCACGACTTCTGGTGCAGCATCCGCGGTCTGGCTTGGATGCAGCTCTTCATCGCTGGCTTTGCGCTCACCGGCGCCTGACGCGCACTCTCGAACGGCCTGTCACAGATGTCGCCGGGCCTCGGCGAACCAGGCTCTCACCCATTCCTCGCGGTAGTCGGGGTACGTCCAAGGCCAGGGTTCATAACCCCGCCCGCGGTGGTAGACGAGTGTCACCTCGGCGTGAATGCCGTCGCCGAGGGGAATGCGGTGGGCGTGGTCTTTCGTCGAGGCCAGGATCAGCTTCGCACGAGTCAGACAGCCCGGGTCAATATTCACCCGGCGGTTGGCACCGTCCATCCACTCCGCCTCGATCGCGATGCCCTCCCGCTTGACCGCCGCGAGCAGAGCGGGGTCGAGGCGCCGTTCGAAAGCCAGGAATTGCCGGCGCAGCCCTGGCCCCATCTCCCGCGCGTAGTAGGTGGTCTGAGTGAACGGCGCGACCACACTGGCGGCGATGACAGGCCCCCAGGAGTCCATGAGCCGCGCCTGAACACTGTGAAGAGAGACGCCCTCCGCCGCCAGAATCCCCGTCACCAAGAGACCCTCTTCGACTCGGCGATCTCCGCCCATCGCGGCGACTCCCCCCCCCAGACTCACATCCGGCGGTGGATCAGCGGCGAGACCCCGGGGCGGGCGTCCCCAATGACAATCGCTGGCAAGAGGACCGCCTGACACCGCTCCAGAGTGCCGTCACCCTCTCGATGGTGAATCTCCAGCAGCTCATCCCCCTCCGCGACCTGATCTCCCAGACGGACCCGCATCACCAGTCCCACGCGGTGGTCCACAGCGTCGGCGCTCTTCTCGCGACCAGCCCCCAGAATGTTCGACGCCCGGCCGATCTCCGCCGTGTCAAGGCGCGACACGTATCCGGCGGTGCTCGCGCGGAGCACCGTGACCTGCGGAGCCTTCGCCATCAAACCAGGATCATCGGCCACGCGCGGGTCGCCCCCCTGATGGCGGACCATCTGGCGGAACTTTTCCAGTGCCTGGCCGCCATCGAGCAGGCGCGTGAGAGTCGCCCGTGCCTCCTCAGGCGACTTCGCCTTCTCCCCGAGGACGAGCATCTCCGCCCCGAGCATGAGCGTGATCTCGCGCAGGTCCGCCGGTCCGCCACCTCGCAGGCACTCGATTGCCTCCGCGGTCTCGAGGGCATTGCCAATGGCGCGCCCCAGAGGCTGATTCATGTCCGTCAGGAGGGCCACGACGGGCTTTCCCATGGCTCGCCCGGTGGCGATCAGGCTCTCGGCCAGCGCGGCGGCATCTCCGTCCGTCTTCATGAACGCACCGTTGCCGCTCTTGACGTCCATCACCAGGGCATCGGCGCCCGAGGCGAGCTTCTTCGACATGATCGAGGCCGTGATCAGGGGGATGGACTCGACGCAGGCGACGACGTCGCGCAGGGCATACAGGCGCTTGTCCGCGGGGACGAAGTTGTCCGTCTGCCCAATGATCGCACAGCCGACCTCGGCGACCTGGCGGCGGAACTCCGCCTCTGTCCGAAACACATCGAAGCCGGGAATCGCCTCGAGCTTGTCCAGCGTGCCGCCCGAGTGGCCGAGGCCCCGTCCGCTGACCATCGGCACGGGCACGCCGGCCGCCGCCACGAGGGGTGCAAGCGCGAGGGAGACCTTGTCGCCGACACCCCCGGTCGAGTGCTTGTCGACCTTGATGCCCGGCACAGAACCGAGATCGAACACGTCACCACTCACGCGCATGCGCTCGGTGAGCACCGCAGTCTCCTCGGGCCGCATCCCGCGGAGGTAAATCGCCATCAGCCAGGCGGCGGTCTGATAGTCGGGGACGCTCCCCGCGACGGTGCCGTCGACCATGAACTCGATCTCGGCCGGAGTGAGCGTGTGGCCGTCCCGCTTTCGCGCGATGATGTCCACGGCCCTCATCAGCTCAGTCTCCGCAGGATTCCGGCGATCAGGCTGCCGAAACGGGTCTCGACCTTCCGGGCATTCTCCAGCACCTCGTCGTGCGTCACGGTCCCGCCGGCCTCGTCACCCACCAGCATGTTCGAGACGAAGGTGATCCCCAGCACCTCGAGGCCCGCGTGGACTGCGGTGATGACCTCCGGCACGGTGGACATGCCGACAGCATCGGCACCGAAGGCCCGCAGCATCTCACGCTCCGCGACTGTCTCGTACGCCGGTCCCGTGCCCGCGAGATAGACCCCCTCGCGCAGCGGGAGGCCCTGCTCCAAGGCCACGTCACGGGCCACCCGCTGGAGGCGACGGCTGTAAGGCTCGCTCATGTCGGGCCAGCGCGGCCCCAGCTCATCGAGATTCGGCCCGCGCAGCGGATTCTCGAACTGCCAGTTGATGTGGTCCGTGATGAGCATGAGGTCACCGACCCGAAACGCGCGATTCACGCCGCCGGCGGCGTTCGAGAGGATCAACGTCTTGACGCCGAGGCGCGCGAGGACGCGGACCGGCATCACCGTGCGGTCGACCGGGTGGCCCTCGTAGACGTGCTTGCGCCCCGCGAGGAGCAACACCGGCACGCCGTCGCTCTCGGCGAGGATCAGTGATCCGCGATGGCCGATGACCGTCGAGGCAATGAAGCCCGGGATCTCGCCGAACGGGATCTCGGCAAGGTGCTTGACCTGATGGACGAAACCGCCGAGTCCCGAGCCGATTGTCACGGCAACTGCGGGGACTCTGGGCAGGCGCGAGCGGAGAAACGCCGCCGCGGCGTCGATCTCTTGGGGCGTCACGGTCTCGATCATCGGGTCCTCCCGCTCACTGGAGGGCGAGAGCATAGCGGGCGCGGGCCGGATGCCAAGGGGGAAATGCCTGCTCAGGGCTGTGGCGTCAGCGCGGTGGCCGCCCCCGAATCCATGTCCCGCGCCCAGACGCTGTGTCCGGGCACACGGGCTTCGCCGTTCGTCCACTCGTCGCTGCCGAAGTTGGCGATGACCTCGATGCGCTCGCCGAACTGGGTGCGCTGGACGAGGCGATCCGCTGTCAACCAATCAAACTCGGTGAGGGGCAAGAGACCGGTGATGCGATGGAGAGGGGACCAGAACTCGTATCGCGCCACGATCTGATCGCGCAGGCGGCGCCACTCGCGCAGGTTGAGGTGGTAGAGCGGCGGCACCTGGTAGAGCGCCTCGAGGAGTGCGTTCGTCACCACTTGGTCTGAGAACTTGAGACTGCCGGACCTCCAGTGGTGCGTGGCGACAACGCTGTCGTGGAACACGGCCTCGTAGAGCGGCAGACGGAAGCGCGGATCGAAGTGGAACTTCTCATAGCCCGGTGCGAGCGGCACCGGCTGCATGAAGACGCGCGGGCCATCGGGGGGATGGTACTGGCCGAGGTAATACGGCGAATCGCGTCCGGTCAGGCGCGGATCACCCCAGCCGATGACGGGGGTCATCATGCCGTGGGCGAGGTGGATGACCGGCGTGGCATAGGCCGAGCCACCCTCGGATCCGATGACGAGGCCGAACGTGTCGCGGATCCATGCCATGCGGCCGAGGCGCGCCTCCATGTCACCGCGCATCGTTGCCGGGTGCAGGGGATGGAAGTCGTCGAAGAGCTCTCCGAACGCATCACAGTCCATGAACCAGGAGCTGAATGGCACGCGGGCCATGATCTCGCGGACGCGCCGCTCGACGTGGGGCCGCGCGGCGAGCGGGCTGAGGTGCCGCCCTCGGCCGCGGAAGCCCGTGCTGTATGAGCCGTCGGCGTTCATCACGCCGCCCGTCTCCCACAGATGCTCGTCGAACTGCGCCGTCGGCCACGTCTGATCCGGTGGCGTGCCGGGGCTGTGGATGCTGTGATACGAGTCGTAAGTCGCCATCAGGTGGCCGATCTCGCCGGCGTGCGCGGCGACATGGGGGCGACGCATGGCTCCTTCCCACCCGGGCAGACCGAGCCAGAGGCGGTCGAGACCAGCCTCCTGGAACGCGTCGAGCATCTTCGTCGAGTAGCCATCGCCCCAGGTGGCGGGATCGCCGAGCAGGTCGGGGAACTCGGCGCGGAAGACCTCGGGGCTGACGCCCTGTTCGGCGAGGACGCGGGAGAGCTCCTGAGCCACGAGGCCCGTGTTGTATCTGTCGGGCCACTCGGCCGCAGGCAACTGCACGGCGGCTTGGCGGGCCTCGTCGTTCATCAGCGAGAACACGCGCCCTGCGAGCGAATCGCTCTCCGCCGAGGCGAGGCGCGACGCGAACGCGCGCCAGTCTGAGACGTCCTCGCGCGCCAGGAGGTCATCGCCCCAGAGATAGACGTGCGCTGCGCCGAGGAGGCGCTCCGCGCGGGGCGTGCGTGCGATCTTGTCGCGCATGGAGATGAACTCCCCGCGGCCGATGAGCCACCGGCGGTAGGCGCGCGGGGGCGCGAGGACATCCTCGCTGCCGAGAATCGCCGTCACGGTGTATTCTTCGCCGGACGCGGTGAACGTGTGGGTCATGCGCGCGGTGAGGCGCCCCTCCTCGCTCGCGAAGGTGAGTGCGTTGTGAAACGGGTTCTCGAGGATGTAGGTGACAGTGAACCCTTCGCCCTGCATCGCGAACCAGGGCATCGAGAGGCCCTCGGTCGTGTTCAGCGGGCTCCCGTTCACGAGGTGCTCGATCCACTCAGGGTCGTCGGCAGGGACATAGGAACCCCCGTGGAGGGGAAGAATCCAGGCGGTGATCTCGGGACTCGCGCCAATCACTGGCCAGGAGACCGTTCCAGACGAGGCGGGCCCAAAAGTGACTCGCTGATCCGCCACAGCTGTTGCCGGCCCCAGAAGAAGCGTGAAGGCGGCAAGCGCTCTGCCTCTGGTCATGAGAAGTCCATCCTCCGCGATTCAGGACCTCATCTCTGCCAAGAAAGATCGCCCGCTCTCGACGCCATCCCGCCCGGCACCGACGTGCTCGAGCACCGTCTGGGCGAGGTCGGCGAAGGTCTCGCGCGTGCCGAGGTCGACGCCGGCCCGAAGACCAGGCCCCAGCGCCAGGATCGGCACCTGCTCGCGGGTGTGATCCGAGCCGGGATGAGTCGGGTCATTGCCGTGGTCGGCGGTGAGGATGACGAGATCACCCTCGCGCAGCGCAGCGATCAGCGACGGCAGCCAAGCGTCGAACTCCTGCAGCGCGTCACGGTAGCCCCTGGGGTCGCGGCGATGGCCGTACACCGCGTCGAAATCGACGAGATTTGTCATGATGAGACCGCGGCGCTGCGCGCCCTTGACCGCGGCGAGTGTCTTCTCCATCCCGTCGGCGTTGCTCTCCGTGTGGATCTCCTGCGTCGTGCCGCGGTGCTCGTAGATGTCGCCGATCTTGCCGATGGCGACGACCTCTCCCCCGCTCTCCCTGATCGCATCGAGCATCGTCGGCCCCGGCGCGGGGATCGAGAAGTCGTGGCGGTTGGCCGTGCGCCTGTAGTTGCCGTTGCCCGTGCCGATGAAGGGCCGCGCGATGACGCGCGCGACCTCGTGCTCGCCGGTGAGCATCGCGCGGGCGGCGCGGCAGAGGCGATAGAGCTCCCCGGGCGGATAGACCTCCTCGTGGCAGGCGATCTGAAAGACCGAGTCGGCCGAGGTGTAGACGATGGGCCTCCTGGTGCGCACGTGCTCGTCGCCGTACTCATTGATGACGACGGTGCCGGAGTGAGGCCTGTTGCAGAGCACGCCGGGGACTCCGGTGTCGTGCACGAAGCGGTCAAGCAGCTCCTGGGGGAAGCCGTGGGGATAGTAGGGCCAGTCGGTCGTCTTGATGATGCCGGCGATCTCCCAGTGGCCGGTCGTCGTGTCCTTGCCGGCGGAGACCTCGCGCGCGCGCCCGAAGCAGGCTCTGGGGGCCCCCGCCGGCGGCACTGTCGCGAGCGGCACGATGTTGCCCAGCCCGAGTGTGGCGAGGTTGGGCACGGTCAGGCCCACGCGCTCGCTGATGTGTCCCAGGGTGTTCGCCCCCTCGTCCCCGAACCGGGCGGCGTCGGGCGCGCCGCCGCATCCCACGGAGTCGAGAACGATCACGATCGCGCGCTGCGGCATGGGCCGGTCTCCCTCGGTTCAGAGTCAACCGGTCACCCAAGCGCCTCCGGCTCTGAGGGGGCAAGAGATTTTAGGCGCCCCCGGGGCTGCGACAATCGCACAAGTGCAATGTCCCGCCGCAGACTTGCGGTCAGAGATTCCGGCGGCGCGACGACGTGTCCTCGGCCACGATGTTGGTGATGTCGTCCTCTCCGCCGCGGTCGTCGACACCGTTCGGGCCCATCGAGTAGAGGTCGAAGTGGCGCCCCCCGATCTCGGGAGGGAAATTGTAGATCAGCGGATGTCCCCAGGCGTCTTCGGGCATCCGGTCTAGGAACTCCGGCGTCTCCATGTTCCGGTCCTCGGGCGGCGGCGGGTTGACGAGCTCCTGGAGGTCGCGGGGATAGTGGCCGTAGTGAATCTCGAACTGATCGATGGCCAGCTCGGTCGAGCGAATCGCCAGCCGGGCCGCGTTGATGCGGGCCTGGCGGGAGCTGCTGCCGAACCGCGGGACGACGATCGAGACCAGGATGCCGATGATCAGGACCACGAGCATGATCTCGAGGAAGGTGAAGCCGCGGCGGCGCTGTGACATCGTTCGGTGAACCTCGGAGTTGGAGCTCGGGCTCCCACCGGAGCCAGAACGGATCATACCAAATTCCGCGCCAAGTCGTTCAAGCTTTTCCCCCGCAAGGTTTCGCTCGACTTCGCATCTTCTCCGCCTCACCGTCTTCTCCATGTCATATCCTGGGACGCGGGAAGACCCGATCCACGCTTCCCGGGGAGGAATCTGCCGTGCCTGGTCTGCGCCACGCCGCTCTCGTGCTCGCCGCGCTCTGCTCGACCGCGGCGCCCGCTCAACCGGGATTCACCTTCGCCCAAGTCAATGCTGAGGCGGCGGCTCGCGCGGGCACCGAGCGCAGTCTCTCGACCCATCTCCTGCGGGCCCGTGAAGCGGCGCGGCGCGGGCTGGTCCACCCCCGCCACGTCACGCGGGATTCCGGCGGCCGGTTCCAGGTCGCGATCCGGACCGATTTCGCCGGTGCCGACTTGAGCGAGGGGCTCCGCGCAGCCGGTGCTGCCGTCACATTTCAAGAGATGGGCAGCGGGTATGTCGAGGCCTGGGTCAGCCCCGAGCGGCTCCATGCCGTGGCCAGCGTGCCAGGGGTCAACTTCCTGCGCCCGATTCTGCCTGCGGTGCCTCGGACGGGTGCCGTTCTCTCGGAGGGAGACGCGTTCCACCAGGCCAATGCGGCCCGCTTCTACTTGGACATCGCGGGCGGCGGCGTCAAGGTCGGGCTCATCACCACCGGTGTGCGGGGCTTGGCCGGCGCGCAGGCGTTCGGCGACCTGCCCCTGGTGCTGGACAACCAGATCCCCACGGGCGTCCCAGCCAACACCGATGGTGACGGAACGGCGCTTCTCGAAATCATGCGCGATGTCGCCCCCGACATCCGGATGGCCTACGCCGTCGCCATCACGCCGGGCAACTACATGCAGTGTCTCACAAACCTGCGCAACGCGGGGTGCGACATCATCGTCGACCACCTCGGATTCTACGCGGAGCCCTTCTTCGAGGATGGGATGCTGGCACAGGCCCTCGACCAGGCGGCGGCCGACGGTTTTCACGTGGTCTCCGCCGCCGGCAATGATGGCCAGAACCACTGGGAGGGGCCCTATGTCGACGTCGATCCCCTGACGGGCGTGGGAGTCTCAGACGACTTCCATGCGTTCGCACCCAATGACCCCTATCTCGCCATCACGATCCGCCCTCAGACGGTCTGCACGGTCGTCCTGCAGTGGAGCGACCCCTTCGGTGCCTCCGCAACCGACTACAATCTCTATCTCTACGATGGTCCGGTTCAGAACCTTCTCGACTCGTCTCTGGACATTCAGGACGGCAACGACGACCCCTTCGAGTTCGTCCAGTTCTACAACACAACGAACGCTGATCAGCTGGGACAGATCGCCATCGACAAAGTCAATCCCCTCCAGCCCGATCGCCGCCTCGAGTTCTTTGTCATCGGCAGCCCGCTGAGCGGAGAGGTCAGCATCGGAAGCGTGACCATCGACGAGCCTGCAGTTCCCGCCGGCTCGATCATCGGCCAGGCGGCCGCCAGGAGCGCCATCACCGTGGCCGCCCTCGACGTGACGGCCCCGCCCATGAATGTCATCGAACCCTTCAGCTCGCGCGGGCCCAGTGTCATCGAGCACGCCTCGGCGGAGACACGGCTCAAGCCCAACGTGTCGGCCGCGGACCGCGTGTCCATCACGACCGGCTCGGGCGAACCCATCCCCTTCCTCGGCACCTCGGCGGCAGCGGCTCACACGGTGGGAATCATGGCTCTTCTTCTCGAACTCAATCCCGCGCTTGACCCGCAGGAGATGAAGGACACGCTCGAGGCAAGCTGCTACGACATCCTCTTGCCCGGCTACGACACCACCTCGGGGGCGGGCCGGCTCGACGCGCTGCTCGCCATTCTCAGCGTCCCGCTCTCCGGCGCCGAGGACTGGACGATGTACCGCTGAAGTCCGTCCATCGTGCGTTGACAGCGTCTCGCCGGCGGTGCTCGAATCCCGGCCGACGCCGTGCGGGCGTCCCCTGATGCCCTCTGCACTCCCCCGACCACTCTTCTCCCTTGCGCTGGCACTGCTCGCCGCGGCGGCGGTGCCGATCAGCATCATCGCCTTCAACTGGGGGGGCGAGGACTGCTACATCACCTATCGCTATGCACGGAATCTCGCCGAGGGTCACGGGATCGTCTTCAACACGACGGATGAGACGGCGGATGACCGCGTCGAGGGCTACTCCAATCCGACGCTCATTCTCCTTCTCGCCCTCATTCACCGTCTCGGGGGCGACATCCCCAGTGCCTCGCGCTGGATCGCCACCATCGCCGCCGCAATGACGGTCTGGCTGCTCGGGCGCTTCGGCTCGGCGTGGAGCGACGAGCGCCGCCCATGCGCGGGCGACCTGATCGCCCCCGCTCTGTACGCCTTGCACCCCCTCGTCCACTACCAGGCAGGGCGCGCGCTCGAGACCACCCTGTACGCCATGCTCATCACCCTCGCCGCGCTCTGGTGGGTGCGTGGCTGGACCGTGGCGACGTCCGTGGTCCTGGCTCTCGTGGCCGCCTCGCGACCGGAGGGCTTCACATTCATCGCCCCCTTCCTGGCGGTCTGGGCCGCGCTGATGATCTTTCCCGTGCTGAGAGCCAGCGACCTCGAGCCCACTCCGCTCTCGTCTGGGGTGGGCCTGGGGGGGCTCGTCAAACTCGTCTTGCCGTGGGCCCTTCTGGTCGCCGGGCTGTTCCTCTGGCGCCGATCCTACTACGGCCAGTGGATGCCCAACGCCGTCCATCTCAAGGCGGGCCCCAGCAACCCCTCGGCACTGCCCGAAGTCCGCGACTTCATCATTGCCTGGAGCTTCCTGCCCCTCCTGATCCCCTTTGCGTACTCCGGACTCACCTCCGCCCCCCCCCGCCTCCGGCGCGGCCTGATCATCGTGGCGCTGCTGATGCTCCACCAGCTGGCATTCATCCTCGCCGTCGGCCGCGTACCGGCAGAGCCCAACCGCCACTTCATCCCCATCGTCCCCTTCGCCTGCCTGTGCATCGCCCGCACCGCAGTGATCGCCTCACGTGCCTTCCCAGGTCGCCTCATCCGTGCTTTTGGCCTCGCCGCCCTGCTCGGGCTCAATCTCTTCACGGTGAACAATGGGGATGGATCCCGGACAAGGCTCCATGTCCGGCTCAAGGAGTTTCTCCGCAACTACGGCGGCGGCTGGAACAGCCCGGTCGCCCAGTGGCGCTTTCACTGGGAGTGGTTCCACCATCCCGAGATTCGCATCGACAGTGAGGCCGGCCGCTGGGTCGATGCCCACCTGCCGCCCGGGGCACTGATCGCCGCTGATCAGATGGGCCAGTTCGCCTATCACTGTCGCCAGCCCATGCTCGACATGTTCGGTCTCATGGACGAACACATCGCCCGTGCCGGCCTTGATGTCGGCTACATCTTGGCCCACAGCCCGGATTTCGTGGTCTTCATGTACCAGCTCTACCCTCCGGTCGGTTACACCCCCTACCAGCAGCCGCTCCGGGACGACGCGAGATTCCAGGCCTCGTACCGGCCGCGCTGGCGCTTGCGGCAGAACCTCCCCACCCCCTATGCCCCCTATGAATTCCACGTCTGGGTGCGGCACGACCTCGACGACGGAGCCCCGTTCGAGTGGGTCGTCCTCCCGGGCACGGTCGAGGCGGCCGACCACTGGTGGCGCGCCCGCGACTTCCCTGTGAACTGGCTCCAGAAAGCCGACACTGCAATTCAATCCTCCAAGGCGACTCGCCGATAATGGTCCTTGGGTAGCTCTGGTCTCGGCGGCCTGCCTCTGACGGCTGGCCGGGGGTTGCGTGCTGGGAGGCCACCCAGGCACGCGGGAGAGGGGCACTCCTGCTGTGGGGAGAACTCCGTCCCCTCAGCACTTTCCCAGTGACCGTCCTCCTTGAACCCACGACGCGTACGTGGCGCAGCCGTGCCCGCGCTCATGACGAGGTGAGCCGCAGATGAACCTGACTGCCCCCTGCAGACACGCCTCCTGCGCCAAATCGGCGCCCCCCTGGCGCTCGGCCATGCCGGCCCCGGGCCTCCCCAACGGCGGGATGCGCACGTGGGCCGGCGGAGCCACCGAGTCGCCGGTCGCGAACCTCGAAGCCCCGCCGGACCTCATCCTTCACGCCGTTCGCCGGATGACCTTTGGCCACACCGACGAGGAGTACAACCGGGCCGCCCAGATGGGATTCCCGGCCTACGTGATGGAGCAGACGATTCCTCACATCCTGGACGACTCGGCCTGCGAGGCGGTCATGGCCTCGCTCGGCCATGAGACGCAGGGTCTGGGCCTCGCTCAGCTCTGGCCCTACCGGAATTTCTCCTTCCCGCGTCAGTACTACCCCCTCGACGAGGTCATCGAAGAGACGCACATCCGCCAAGTCCACTCGCGCCGTCAGCTCTTCGAGGTGATGGTCGACTTCTGGCACAATCACTTCAACGTCCGGGCGGGGAGCTTCCCCATCTTCGCCGTCTGGCGCTCCTACGACCGCGACGTCATCCGCCAGTTCGCCATGAAGAACTTCCGCGTGCTGCTCGAGTGGGTGGGGTCGCACACGGCTATGCTCTACTACCTCGACAATTACCTCTCGACGAGCGGCGGTCCCAACGAGAACTACGCGCGGGAGCTCTTCGAGCTCCATGCCATGGGGGCAGAGCATTACCTTGTCCCCGGCGGCTACTCCGACGAGGACGTCTATGAGGCCGCACGCTGCTTCACCGGCTGGTCGGTGAACAACTCCAACTCGACGGGCAACAACGGGACCTTCCTCTACAAGGAGCAGAACCACGATCGCTTCCAGAAGCGGGTCCTCGGGTACGACATCGCCCGCGACAACCCGCCCCTGGCCGATGGCCGCATCGTCTATGACCTGCTCGCCTCCCATCCCCTCGTGCACCGGCACATCGCGCGGAAGCTCTGCCAGCGCTTCATCGCGGACGATCCCCCGGCCTCGATCATCGACAGCACGGCCGCGGTGTTCGGGACCCATGTCGCCCACGAGTGGCAGATCACGATCACCCTTCAGCACATCTTCAACTCGACCGAGTTCGCCAATTCCTGGCACGGCAAGGTGCGCCGTCCCGTGGACTTCCTCATGGCCGCCATCCGCGCCATGGGAGGGACGTTCCGCTGGAACGATGACTGGGAGTGGAACACCGGCCCTCTCAACCAGGAGCTCTTCAACTGGCCCACCCCCGACGGCTACCCCGATGACGCCGCCTCTTGGATCGGCACCAACGGGATGCTCTACCGGTGGAACATCGTCAGCGACATGGCGGTCGGATCGATTCAGGCCGTGTCCGTCGACCTGCGGGCCCAGACGCCTGCCGAGCTCGTCACACCGAACCAGCTGGTCGACTTCTGGGTTCACCGGACGCTTCGCCACGCCGTCCCTCCTCATGTCCGTCAGGCACTCGTCGAGTTTGTCGCGGAGGGGCGGAATCCCGATCTCGCGCTCCCCTCGTCGACCCGGAACGCGAAGATCCCCAGTCTCGTCGCGCTGATCCTGTCGTCGCCCGAGTTCCAGTATCGCTGAGGCCCTTCGGCCCCCACTTCGCAAGAAGGAGCATCGCCCATGAACCCCCTGATGAGCCGCCGCCGCTTCCTGGCAAGCTCTTCGAGCGCGCTGGCCACCCTCAGCTACGCGGGCGCCCCGCAGCTGTTCTTCACTGATCCCGCAGACGCGGGCCTGCGAGATATTCTCATCGTCGTCTTTCTCCGGGGCGGCGCAGACACGCTCAATCTCGTCGTGCCTTTCAACGACCCCAACTACATCGCCAACCGGCCAGCGCTCAGGATCCCTCCGCCCGGTCAGACGAACGGGGCAATCGACCTCAATGGACAGTTCGGGCTTCACCCGAACGCCCAGGGCCTCAAGAATCTCTACGACTTGGGGGACCTCGCCATTGTCAACGCCGTCGGGGTCATGGATGCCACGCGCTCCCACTTCGATGCCCAGGACTACCTGGAGAAGGGCGTTCCCGGTGACAAGTCCGTCCAGACGGGCTGGCTGAAGCGGCACCTTGACCGTGCCGGAACACCCGCCGTCATCCGTGGACTCTCGGTCGGTTCATCGACTGCCACGGTCTTCGCGGGTGACATCTCGGCCATCTCGATGACGAACGCCTCGAGCTTCATCTACGATGGCGAGCCGTCGAGCCAGCAGAATCAGATGCGCCTCTGCGTCCGCCGCATGTACCAGGGCACCACTTGGCTCGAAGAGGTGGCCAATCAGGCGCTCGACACGTCCGACATCATCGAGGCCTCCGCCGTGGGCACGTACAACCCCGAGAACGGCGCCGTCTATCCGAACACGACCTTCGCGAGCAACCTGCGCCTCGTCGCTCAGGTGGCGAAGCTCAACCTCGGCCTGCAGTGCGCCAACATCGACGTGGGAGGCGGGTGGGACACGCACGAGAACCAGGCCGGCACCTTCTCCA
Source organism: Candidatus Sumerlaeia bacterium (assembly GCA_013360565.1). Taxonomy (GTDB): domain Bacteria; phylum Sumerlaeota; class Sumerlaeia; order JABWBI01; family JABWBI01; genus JABWBI01. The sequence goes on from JABWBI010000001.1 coordinate 29,184, forward strand.
ACTTGGTCTCGACGGTCTCTCAGGGCCTCGAGGCCTTCTGGACCGACATGACCGCGTGGCGGGACCGCATCACTCTCTGTGTGGTCACCGAGTTCGGCCGCCGCCTGCGCGAGAATGCCTCGATCGGGACCGATCATGGCCACGCCTGGGCGATGATGATCCTCTCCGGCGCGATTCAGGGCGGCCAGCTCTACGGGCAGTGGCCCGGCTTGGCCCTCGAGCAGCTCGACAACCGCACTGACCTCGCGATCACAACGGACTACCGGGCCGTGCTCGGAGAGATCCTCATCCAGCGCGTCGGCAATCCCGACGTCGGGTACGTGTTCCCCGGCGTCAACCTGGGGGAGGGCCTCGGTCTCTATGGGCCGCTGCCCTCACAGGAGCCAGCGGGAATCATGCTGCGCTGACGCGCGGGCCAGACGGTCACTCCGTGTCGATCTGAGCGCGCTGCAGCTTGCCAGAGTAGTCGACGTAGACGCTCTTCCACTCGCTGAACATGTCGAGCACGACGTGGCTCGACTCGCGGTGGCCGTTTCCGGTCCCCTTGACACCGCCGAACGGCAGCTGGATCTCCGCGCCGATCGTCGGGGCATTGATGTAGGTGATCCCCGCCTCGATGTCGCGGATGGCCTGGAAGGCCCGATTGACGTCCCGCGTGTAAACCGAGGACGACAGGCCGTAGTGCGATTGGTTGACGCGCTCGATCGCCTCTTCGAAGGATCCGGCAACCGTGATGCAGAGAACGGGCCCGAAGATCTCCTCCCAGAAGAGGCGATGCTTCGGGGTCACGCCGCCGAAGATCGTCGGCTCGATGAACCAGCCCTTGGCGTGCTTTCCCTTGGTCAACGCCTTGCCCCCGCAGAGGAGCTCGAGCTTGTCCTCCTTCTTGCCGACCTGGATCAGGTCGAGGATTCCCTTCTGAGCCGACCGGCTGGCGACCGGCCCCATCTGCGTCTTCGGATCGAGCCCGTTGCCGACGCGGAGTGCCTTCGCGGCCTTCACAAGACGCCTGGTGAACTCCTTCGCCACCCGGCGGTGCACGATCAGGCGCGAGGTGGCCGTGCAGCGCTGGCCCGACGTCCCGAAGGCTCCCCACAGCGCCCCCTCGAGGGCCATGTCCAGATCGGCGTCGTCCATCACCACCATGGCATTCTTGCCACCCATCTCCAGGCACAGCTTCTTGTTGAGCTTGCCGCAGAGCGATCCGATCTCTTTGCCGACGTCCGTGGACCCGGTGAACGAGATGGCCCGCACGTCCGGGTGCTCGATCAGCGGAGTGCCCACCTCGCGGCCGCTGCCGGTCACCACATTGAAGCAACCCTCGGGGAGCCCAGCCTCGAGGAGAATCTCGCCGAAGCGGATCACTGTCTGAGGCGTGTCCGACGCCGGCTTGATGACGACCGTGTTCCCGCAGATCAGCGCCGGGAACGTCTTCCACGTGGGAATCGCCAGGGGGAAATTCCAGGGCGTGATCAGCCCGACGACTCCCAGCGGCATGCGGATGGAGAAGCCGGCCTTGTTGGTGAACTCACACGGCACAGTGTCGCCGAAGAGCCGCCGCCCCTCCCCCGCCATGTAGTAGGCCGTGTCGATGCCCTCCTGCACGTCCCCGCGGGTCTCGGCCAGAATCTTGCCCATCTCGCGCGTCTCGATCTTCGCCAGCTCCTCCTTGTGCCTCACCAGGAGATCGCCTGCGCGCTTGAGAATCTCGCCGCGCTTCGGTGCGGGGACGAGTCGCCACTTCTCGTAAGCCTTCTTCGCGGCCGCCACAGCGGCATTGACCTCTCTCTTCCCGGACTTGGGGTAGATGCCGACGACCTCGTCAACGTTTGCCGGGTTGCGATTCTCGAACGTCCCGTGCGTCCCTTCGGTGATCCACTTGCCGCCGATCAGATTCCCAAACCTCTTGGCCATGTCAGCGCTCCCTCGTCATGGGCTGTTGGTCGTGCCTCTCGCCCCGGTCGACTGCGCGCGGGCGAGCCAAGGGGGTCATCTCTTGCAAACCCCCGAAAGCCGCGCGAACATACGGACCTCCCCTGTGGGCTGTCAACGCCAGTGCACACACTCCGAGGCGATCTCCGCGTCGATCCGCTGGTCCGGCGACTGGCCGCGCTCCTGCGCCGCGAGGAGTGGCTGCCGCGCGGGGCCTCGGCCATCGCAGCGGTCTCCGGAGGGGGGGACTCGGTGGCCCTCCTCCTTGTGCTCAGCGCTCTCGCCAGGGAGTTCTCCTGGCAGATCGAGGTCTTCCACGCGCATCACGGCCTGCGAGGTCAGGCCGCCGACAGCGCCGCGGGGCTGGTGCGCCGGCTCTCGGAGGCGATGCAGCTCCCTCTGCACCTCGTGAATCTGCACATCGAGAACCGGGCAGGCCGCTCCTTCGAGGAGGCCGCCCGCCACCACCGGCTCGAGGCACTCCGCTCCGTGGCCTCCGGGCGGGGCTTCACCCACGCCGTCCTCGGCCACACGCTCGACGACCTCGCGGAGACGGTGCTGCACCGCGCTCTCCGGGGGACAGGCTTGACAGGCTTGGCCGCGATGCGGCCCGTCGTCGAGCACGGCGGGCTTCGGCTGGTCCGCCCTCTGCTCGGCGAGACGCGGCAATCACTTCGCCTTTTCCTCCGGGATCACGGAGCCCGCTGGGATGAGGACGAGACGAACGAGCTCGAGACATCGGTGCGCAACCGCATTCGCCACCGGGTGCGTCCCCTTCTCGCCCGGGAGGTGAATGCACGGGCGGATGAGTCCCTGGCGCGGCTGGCTCTTCACGCCGCGCAGGACGATGCCCAGCTGGAGGCCGACGTCGACGCCGCGCTTGAGCGGCTGCACCTCGACCTGAGGACTGGCGAGCTGGACCTTGTCTCCCTCCGCACTCTGAGCCCATCCCTCCAGCGCCGCGCCCTCCGCCGCTGGATGATGATCCACGCGGACTGCCCCCTGCCTCCGACCAGCCGTCAGGTCGAGGAGACCGTGGACAACATCCGCGCGAAGCGGCCGCCTCCGCGCTGGTCCTCCTTCCGTGGGCTGATCATCGGGATCCGGGCGCAGCGGCTCACTGTCTCACTTCCCGGCCGCCTGGAGCGGCGGCGCTGGCCTCAGATCACCGGGGGACCCGTGAACGTCACGGAATCTTGCTCGGTGACGCTCCCGCACGGCTGGGTGCTCCACACTCGCGTGATCGCGACCGGCGAGCCGCTTCGCCTCCTCGCCGGTCAGCAGCGCCCCGGCGCGGTGGCGAATCGATTCCTGGCGTGCCTCGATGCCGATGCCCTTCGGGCTCCGCTTTGCCTCCGGGCAGGGGAACGCGGTGAGCGATTTCATCCTTTCGGGCTCTCCTACACCAAGACGCTCCGTCACTTCCTCTCGGGAGAGCACATCCCCCGGTCGGTCAGGGAGCACCTGCCTGTCCTCGCCGACGCGGAGCGCATCGTCTGGGTGGCCGGATGCCGCATCGCCGAAGCGGTCCGGATCACGGCCTCGACACGCCGCATCCTGGAAGTCACAGTCGAGCCCCCCCGGGAATGAGACTCCTTCCGCTGCCCCAGATCCTCCCCTACCGGGATGCACATGACCCGTCGATCCGGGGGTGGGCCGTCGCTGGCTATGGCCACATCTCCCTCGCGTCACTACCATGGCACTTGAAGGAGGATGAGATCCGCGATGGCGTGAGGGGCGTCAAGGCGTCGTCGACGCGTCGCGTCCTCGCCTTCGAGGAGGACGTCTTCGGCGAGAGGCCCGCGAGACTCTATGCCAAGCGAAACCTGTCACGCTCGCTTGCGAAGTCACTGAGCTACCGGCTTCACCGCTCGAAGGGACGGCGGGAGTGGGAGGTGGGCTGGACGCTGCTGCGAAGAGGCTTCCTCACGGGGCGCCCCATCGTCGTCGCCGAACGGCGGCACTGGGGGCTTGTCGCGGAGAGCCACCTCGTGACCGAGGCGATTGCCGCCGATCGCACGCTGCTCGATCATCTCCGGCTGCTCGTCCGCGAGCGCGGTGTGAGCCCCGAACCGCTCTTCGCACCCCTCGGGGCTTTTCTGCGCTCGTTGCACGGGGCCGGCTTCTATCACGACGATCTCTCGGCCGAGCACGTGTGGGTTCGGGATGGGGATCCCGAGCCACAGTTCGGGCTCATCGACCTCGATCAGTGCCGGTTCACGCGCCTGACGCGGTCCCGTGTGACCATGAACCTCTTCCAGCTCCTCCGCTCCATTCCCAAGCGGCTGCTGTCGCCCGAGCAGCGCGAGGCGCTCTTGGCTGCATGCGTAGGAGACAACTGGCCCGAGCAGAGGGCGGCCGTCTTGGCTGGCATCCGTCGCATCGAAGCCGCCAAGGGAGCGCGGGACACCCTCGGCTGACATCGCCGGAGTCCCCCCTTGACCCGGGCCACGGGCGCGGGTCAATCTCCCCCCATGCACATCCGCGACGTCTTCCACCGCGACCGCGTCACCTGCTCCTTCGAGTTCTTCCCTCCCAAGTCGGCTCAGGGGTTTCAGACGCTCTTCGAGTCGGTCCGCCAGCTCGAGTCGCTCAAGCCGTCCTTCGTCTCCGTCACCTACGGGGCCGGTGGATCCACCCGCGAGCAGACACACGATCTCGTCGTGCGCATCAAGCGGGAGACGGCGCTCGATCCGATCCCTCACCTCACCTGTGTCTGCCACAGCGAGCGCGACATCGCCCGGATTCTCGAGCGCTACGCGGAGGCCCGCGTCTCGAACATCTTGGCGCTCGGGGGCGATCCGCCGCGCGATCTGCCGGGTCACGGCCGGGCCATGGACGCCTTCCAGCACGCCAGCGATCTCGTCGCCTTCATCCGGCGGTTCAACGAGGGCGGGCGCCACGCTGATCCGCGCGGCTTCGGCATCGGCGTCGCCGGCTTTCCTGAGGGTCACCCGGCGACGCCGAATCGCCTGGTCGAGATGGACCACCTGAAGGCGAAGGTCGACGCCGGCGCGGACTACATCTGCACGCAGCTCTTCTTCGACAACCGTGACTTCTACGACTTCCGCGACCGGTGCGAGCTGGCGGGCATCCAGGTGCCCATCGTTGCCGGGATCATGCCGATCACAGGGGAGTCCAACCTGCGACGCATGGCCGACCTGGCCGCAGGCGCCCACTTCCCCGCCCCGCTGCTGCGGGCCGTGGCCCGGTGTCAAGGGAACGATGAGGCCATCAAGTCGGTGGGCATTCACTGGGCAACCCAGCAGTGCTTCGACCTGCTCGACCACGGCGTGCGCGGCCTCCACTTCTACACGCTCAATCGGAGCGATGCGACGGTCCAGATCTACCGCAATCTCGGCCTCCGCGACTCCGGAGTGCTCCGCCAGGCTGGCTGATCAGACTCTGGGGGTCTTCGTCTTCGGGACGCGATTCTTCAGGACAGGTGCTGCATCGGACCCGCCGGCCGCCAAGAACCGGAGACACTCCCTCATCATCGCCGGCAGATCCGGGGGAGTCCGGGAAGAGATCAGATTCCCGTCAACAACGACCTCCGCGTCCTCGTAGTGCCCCCCCGCGTTCACGAGGTCGGTTTTGATCGCGCTGACGCAGGTGAAACGCCGGCCACGCACGATGCCGGCCTCGGCGAACATCCACGGCCCGTGGCAGATCGAGGCCACCAGCTTGCCCCGCTCGAACAGCCGTCGCACGAGCTTCACCATCTTCCGGTTGCGCCGCATCTTGTCGGGGGCGTAGCCGCCCGGGATGATCACGCCGTCGAATTCCCTGGGCTCGACGTCATCGATGGCCGCGTCACTCACGAGCGGATAGCCGTGCTTGCTCCGATAGGTGACTCCCCGCTTGGGCCCGACCACCACGACCCGGTGATCAGCCTCTCGGAGACGGAGAATGGGATACCACGCCTCCAGGTCCTCGTAGACGTCTTCCGCCAGCACGGCGATCGGCTTTCGCATCGGCCTCACCTCCGGGAGATGATGCAGCCTGCCGGAATGCACTCTGCCCCCGCAAGCCCGAGTCCCCAGTTGCATTTCGATGACCAGTCGCTCAGGCTGCGCCCCATGAATCAGCGCACCGCTTCTCCCGCCGTTTCGGACGGCATCCGCCACAACGTCTCCATTCTCACCGATGACGACGTCTATCTCTTCAATGAGGGCTCTCACTTCCACTTGGCCGACAAGCTCGGCGCCCACCTCGTCGAGCGGGCCGGTGTGCAGGGCGCGCACTTCGCCGTCTGGGCCCCGGAGGCACACTCGGTCTTTGTGATCGGCGACTTCAACGGGTGGAACAAGGAGAGCCATCCCCTGCGCCCCCGGGGTTCCTCCGGCATCTGGGAGGGCTTCATCCCAGGCGTCCGGCGCGGCACCTGCTACAAGTATCACATTCACTCACGGCACCACGGCTACAGGGTGGACAAGGCCGATCCCTTCGCCCTGCACACCGAGCTCCCCCCCCGGACCGGCTCTGTCGTCTGGAGTCTCGACTACACCTGGCACGATGAGGAGTGGATGAGGACGCGCGGCGAGCGCAACTCCCTCCACGCGCCCATCTCGATCTACGAGGTGCACCTCGGATCGTGGCGGCGGGATCCCGCTGACCCACAGCGGCTGCTCTCCTGCCGCGAGATCGCTGCCCCCCTCGTCGAGCATGTCAAGCGCATGGGTTTCACCCACGTCGAGTTCCTTCCCATCATGGAGCATCCCTTCTACGGCTCCTGGGGGTACCAGACGACGGGCTACTTCGCCCCGACGAGTCGCCATGGCTCGCCCCAGGACTACATGCACCTCATCGACACGCTTCACCGTCACGGCATCGGCGTGATCCTCGACTGGGTCCCCTCGCACTTCCCCAACGACGAGTTCGGCCTCTATGAGTTCGACGGCTCACACCTCTTCGAGCACGCCGACATGAAGCAGGGCTTTCACCCTGACTGGAAGAGCGCGATCTTCAACTATGGCCGCAACGAGGTCCGCTCATTTCTGATCTCCAGCGCGCTCTTCTGGCTGGACAAGTATCACGTCGACGGCCTGCGCGTCGACGCGGTCGCGTCGATGCTCTATCTCGACTACTCGCGCGGTGAAGGGGAGTGGATTCCCAACCGCCACGGCGGCCGCGAAAACCTCGAGGCGATCAGTTTTCTCCGCCGCCTCAACGAGGCGGCCTACGCCGCCCACCCCGACATCCAGATGATCGCCGAGGAGTCGACCTCCTGGCCGATGGTCTCGCGCCCCATCTATCTCGGCGGACTCGGCTTCGGCCTCAAGTGGGACATGGGCTGGATGCATGACACGCTTGTCTACTTCTCGAAGGAACCGATCCACCGGCAATTCCACCACAGCCAGCTCACGTTCCGGATGCTCTACGCGTTCACCGAGAACTTCGCTCTGCCCCTTTCCCACGACGAGGTGGTCCACGGGAAGGGCTCGCTGCTCGGCAAGATGCCCGGTGACGACTGGCAGAAGTTCGCCAACCTGCGGCTGCTCTGCGGCTACATGTACGCGCAGCCCGGCAAGAAACTCCTCTTCCAGGGTGCGGAGATCGGCCAGTGGCGAGAGTGGAAGCACGACGAGTCCCTCGACTGGCATCTGCTCGAGCACGCACCGCACGAGGGCATCCGCCTCTGGCTCTCCGACCTCAATCGCCTCTATCAGCGGGAGCCGGCGCTCCACTTTCACGACTGCGATTGCCGTGGATTCGAGTGGATCGACTGCAACGACTCGCTCGCGAGCGTCATCAGCTTCCTTCGGCACGGACCGGCACCGCACGACACCGTTCTGGTGGTCTGCAACTTCACGCCTGTGCCGCGACCCGGTTATCGCATCGGCGTGAGCCAGGCCGGACGGTGGAGCGTCCTCCTCAACAGCGATGCCTCCTACTACGGCGGCTCGGGCTGGCACGGCTTCGGCGAGGCCCACACGGAGGACATTCCGCACCATGGCCGTCCCCACTCGCTGATGCTGGATCTCCCGCCGCTGGGCATGCTCTTCCTGGCAAAGGACTGAGGCCCGCCGTGGCCCAGGATCATGCCGCCATCGCCCGTGCGGGCGCGCAGGCCGTTGCGGTCTGGCGACAGGATCACCCCGGCGAGACGTTCGAGCTCTACCGCGCTGAACTCCCGGGCGTGGATCTGAGCCGCGCCGATCTGCGTCACGCCGTGCTCAGCGTCGCCAATCTCGCGGGGGCGGACCTGCGCGATGCCGATCTCCGTGAGGCCAATCTGACGGCCGCCAATCTCTCCGGCGCCGATCTCTCCGGCGCCACGCTCATGAACGCCGACCTCCCGAGCGCTCTCCTCACGCGGGCAACTCTGGTGGGCGCCGACCTCTCCGGCGCGGATCTCTCGATGGCCACCCTCTCAGGGGCCGATCTCACGCGCGCCAACCTGACCCGCGCGCACATGACCGGGGCCGACCTCTCCGGCGCAGTCCTCGCCGAAGCCGACCTGACGGGCGCCGCGCTCCTCCACGCGGACCTCCCCGGGGCGGATCTGCGAGGAGCCACCATGGAGGGCGCGAACCTCCTCGAGGCGGATCTCCGCGGAGCGACGATGCCGTCAGGCCAGGCGCGGCCCTGAACAGGACTCCCGGTCGAATCAGCCGAGGTCCGACGTGCACATCGGGCACCGCGTGGCCTTGATCGGAACGGCACCGCAGCACCTTGGGCACTCCTTTGTGGCGGGGGCCTCGGCCGGCGCGGGGCCGCGCATCCGATTCACCGCTTTGACCAGCAGGAAGACCGCCCAGGCCACGATGAGAAACGAGACGACGGCGTTGAGAAACGCGCCGTACCGAATCGAGACCCCCTCGGTGAGCGTCAGCTGAAACTCCGAGAAATCCACCTGCCCGAGCAGATAGCCCAGGGGCGGCATGATCACGTCGTCGACCAGCGACTTCACGATGGTGGTGAAAGCCGAACCGATGATGATGCCCACCGCCATGTCGACGACGTTGCCGCGCGAGATGAACGTCTTGAACTCCTTGAGCATGGGAGGACCCTCCTTTTCCCGGACCTGATCAGGCCAGAGGTGACGTGACTTCGCAACAGTCGCGTTGCGCCTCTACTCACCGGCCAGTGTCTGCGGGGCTTGACAGTCGTGTGGACGACGCCACTCTCTCCGGCTTCGCCGAGGCCCAGGTGGGCCCCGGGGACATGGAGTGGTGAGGGATGAATCCGTCCGGCCACAGAGCGAGCGGCGTCAGGAGGTGGGTTGCCCTTCTCTCATCGATGGTGATGTTGGCCTGCCTGGGCGGTGTCTATGCCTGGAGCGCATTCGTTCCGCCTCTCCGCGATCTCGGGGGGTTGACTGCGGCGCAGGCCCAGCTCGTCTTCGGGGTCGGCGTGCTGGCCTTCACCGTTGTCATGCTCGGCTCCGGTCCCGCCCAGGAGCGCTGGTCACCGCGCTGGGTGGCGCTCTTGGGAGGGTTTCTCTTCGGCCTGGGCTACTTGGTCGCATCCACATCGCGCGCTCAGTTCTCTGGGCTCCTGCTCGGCATCGGCGTGCTCTCCGGGGCCGGAATCGGGTGCGCCTACATCAGCGCGCTGGCGACGGCGATGAAGTGGTTCCCAAGCCATCGGGGAGCGGTGGCCGGCCTCACCGTGGCCGCGTTCGGGTCCGGCGCCATTCTCCTCGCCAATGGCGCCCAGGCGCTTTTCCACCGCGGCTTCGGAGTCCTCGAGGTGTTCCGGCTCGTTGGTCTCGGTTTCGGTCCCTTGACGATGCTCTGCGCGCTGCTTCTGTTTGCACCGCCCTCGGGGGAGACCGAGCCGGTTCATCGCTCCCTGTCTCTCCGCCGTGTCTTCGCCAGCCGTGACTGGCGCATCCTCTCCCTGGGCATCTTCTCCGGCACATTCGCGGGCCTCTTGGTCATTGGCAATCTGAAGCCCATCGGCCTCGCCGGGGGCGTCGAGCCTGCCCATGCGCTGCACGCCATCACCGGATTCTCAGTCGGCAACGCCCTGGGCCGCCTGCTGTGGGGTTGGATCGTCGATCGCCTGGGTCGCGCCGCCATCTCACTGTCGCTCGCCTTTCTCACCGCGGCTGTTGCAGCTCTCGCGCTCCCGCAACTCGGTGCGCTGTTCCCGCTCATCGCCGCTCTCGTCGGGTTCGGCTTCGGATCCTGCTTCGTCGTCTACGCCGCCCAGGTCGCCGAGCGCTTCGGGGCCCGGGCGGTCGGCAAGGTCTACCCTCTCGTCTTCGTCTCCTACGGGATCTCGGGGCTCACCGCACCGTTCATCGGAGGATGGTTCTTTGATCTCTGGGGAACGTATCTCCCGGCCATCCTCACCGCCGCCGCGATCACCGCCCTGGCCGCCCTGCTCTGCTGGAGGCTCGACGCGCCGGTGAAGGGGCTCGCCATTGACACAGCCGGCCGACAATGAGACAACCCCGCCGACCACGCCCACAGGAAACCTGAGCATGACACCTCCCCTCTCCGTCGTCCTGATCGAGGGTGACGGCATCGGCCCTGAGATCGCCGCTGCCGTGAAGAAGGTCTTCGCCGCCGCCGAGATTCCCATCCAGTGGGTTCCCGCGCGCGCGGGCCTGACCTGCGTTCAGGACTATGGCAACGGCTGCCCGCAGGAGACCCTCGACACCATCGCCCGCATCGGCGTCGCCCTCAAGGGGCCGACGACGACCCCCATCGGCGGCGGCCACAAGTCGGTCAACGTGACCATCCGCAAGGCGCTCGACACCTATGCCAACGTCCGGCCTTCACGCTCGCTCCCCGGCGTCGAGACGCGCTTCTCGGGCGTCAATCTGCTCATCGTGCGTGAGAACATCGAAGACACCTACGGCGGCATCGAGCACATGCAGTCGCGCAACGTCGCGCAGTGCCTCCGCCTGATCACCCGCCCCGGCACGGAGAAGGTCTGCCGCTTCGCGTTCGAACTCGCGGTTCAGCAGAACCGCCGGCGCGTGACCTGCGTCCACAAAGCGAACATCATGAAGCTGACGGACGGCCTCTTCCTCGAGGTCTTTCGCGAGGTGGCGCACGACTACCCCGACATCCAGGCCGCCGACATCCTCGTCGACAATGTCTGCATGCAGCTCACCACGCACCCCGAGCAGTTCGATCTCCTCGTCCTGCCCAACCTCTTCGGCGACATCGTGAGCGACCTCGCCGCCGGGCTCGTCGGGGGGCTCGGCGTCGCGCCGGGGGGCAACATCGGAGACAGATGCGCCGTCTTCGAGGCCGTGCACGGCTCCGCGCCCGACATCGCCGGACTGGGCCGGGCGAACCCGACTGCGATGCTGCTCTCCTCAGTGATGATGCTGCGCCACATGGGGCTGGCCCTCGACGCCGACCGCGTGGAGAAAGCACTCCGGCACACGCTCCAGACCGGCATCCGGACCGCGGATCTCGGAGGCAAGGCCACCACGATGGAGTTCACCGACGCCGTCTGCCGGGAGATCGAGACCGCGCCCGATCACGACCGCGCTGCCATCGCCCACCACCCCGCGCTTCCGACGATTCACATCAAGTCTCCGGTCTACATCCCCGCGCAGCGGAGAGAGACCGTCGGCTTCGACATCTTCATCCAATCCCAGGACCTGCCCGATCTGCCCCCCCAGGTGGGCCCCTTCCGCCTCACGATGATCTCCAACCGAGGCACGAAGGTCGGCCCTGGTGGCCAAGTGCCCGACATCTTGCTGATCGACATCCACCGCTGCCGCTTCGAGGCCGATCACGGTGTCGATGACTCGGAGGTGACCAAAGCCATCGTCGAGCTCGACCAGAAGGGCTTCACCTGGGTCCACGTGGAAAAGCTCCGCGTCTACGATGGCAAGCCCGGATTCACCAAGGCCCAGGGACAGTGAGCGCGCGGAGGATGTCGCTCACGCGCTCTCAGCGTGACAGAATCTGAACGCCGTCTCCCCTCGCCGCGACACCTGGGAGGGTCACCGGTAACCGGCCGCGGATGGCAGTCTCTCCCGTGAGCGCCGCAGGGAGCGCCTCCGCCGAGGGACGCCCGTCGTCGTAGGTGAGGAGGACACACGGCGCCTCCGGAGTCGCCATTGCCAGGTAGGGACTCCCCAGAATGGCCAGAACGGCGGGGCGCCCCTGCCTCGAGATCTCGCGGATCAGAGCCAATTGATGGGGACCCAGGCCGACGCTGGCCCGATAACTCGCCGTTCGGACGAAAGCCGTGATGACCGTCACGTCACTCTGCTCCGCCATCAGTTGGAGCCGGGCGAGGCGATCCGCCGTCACCCCCAGCCGCGACTGCAGTTCACCTGATGACAGGGACACGCTCCCCCCCGCCAGCCGCTGCGCGACTCCCAAGGTCGGGGCTTCGAAGACGACCTCGCTCGAAACGCTGGCGAACCGATGTTCGAAACCGTCCCTCAGTGCCTCCAGGTCGGCGAAGTCCCAGCCGGACCAGTCATCGTAGAGTGCCAGGTGAAGCAGGCCCGTCGTCTCCGAAGCGTTGATGGGCAAGACCCCGCTTTCGTCGCGGAGAAGCGTGACCGCGCGGCTGGCGACCCCCCGGGCGAAGCGGCGCGTGTCCTCGTCTCGAAGGATCGTGAACGCCGCCTGAGAATCGATCTGAGTGCCGGTGTGCAGCCCCAACGCAGCCTTCGCTCTCAGGACCCGCTCGGCGCTCTCTCTCAACCGGCGCCCGGAGATCACCCCCCTCGGAACGGCCCGGACGAGTGCATCGCGCGCGGCGGCATTGTCCGGACTGTCCAGGATCACGTCCGCCCCCGCCGCCAGCGCTGCGACTGCGGCCTCGCCCGGTTCCCAACGGCCGGTGATTCCCCGCATGGTCATGGCATCGGTGATGACCAGTCCATCAAAACCCATCTCATCCCGGAGCAGAGCGGTGAGGACGTGCCGGCTCAGCGTCGCGGGGACTTCGTCCTCCCCCGGCATGATGGCGGGAAACCAGATGTGGCTGGTCATCACGGTCGCCACCCCGGCGCGGATCGCCGCCCGGAACGGCGGGAATTCCACCGCATCGAGGCGGGCTCGGGGCTGATCGACCACCGCGAGTTCAAGGTGGCTGTCCACCGCCGTGTCCCCGTGGCCAGGGAAGTGCTTGGCGCAGGCCATCACACCTCCGCCCTGGCATCCGGCGATGAAGGCCCGCGAGAAGGAGCGCACCGTTTCCACATCTTCGCCGTAGGACCGGATGTTGATGATCGGGTTCTCGGGATTGACGTTGACGTCGCAGATGGGAACCGACACCCAGTGCACGCCGCTGGCCCGGCACTCACGGGCGATGATCTGTCCAGCGATCCGTGCCGTGTTGGGGTCCCCCGTCGCGGCAAACGCCATCTGCCGGGGGAGCATGGCGCCCTCACTCCAGAATGTTCCCGCACCGCGTTCGAAGTTCACGTTGACGAGAAGTGGGACCTCGCTCGACGCCTGCAGAGTCTGGATGAGCTCCAAGGCATCCACCGCTCCCCGCACTCTCAGTGTGAAGGCCCCGACGCCGAGCTCGGTGACGAGCCGAAGGGCCTCGGCGCCCAGCTCATTGTGGGCTGTCGCCCCTGCCGGGATGGCCGGCATCAGGAGCTGACCCGCTTGTTCCTCCAGCGACATCGCGTCCAGCGTCCGGGCAACCCAAGCCTCTGCCCCGGGAGCCAAGCCAAACGAGGCGTCGACCGGAGACGGCCGTGCCTGGGCGAGGAGCAGGCCCGAGCCCAGAAGCGAGAGCGCCGCGCGCCGCGTCACACACAGGCCGCCAGGAGATCATCGAGGGGAGCCGTTGCCAGACCGATGCAGGTGTCCGCGGCACCGTAGTACACGCGGACAGTGCCATCGGGATCGACAACGGCCCCGTTGGAGAAGACGCAGTTGTTCACTTCACCGACCCGCTCGTAGCCTTCCGTGGGCGTCAAGATGGCGTGAGGACACTGTCCGACGACACGCCACGGCTCCTCCAGGTCGAGCAGAATCACCCCGAGGCGGTAGACAGGCGCGATGGCAATCCACACGCCGTGAATGATCACGAGCCAGCCCCGCCTGGTTTTGATCGGCGTCGGGCCGATGCCCCACTTGTTTCGCAGCCACGTCGCCGGGCGGATCACCACCGGCCGCGACTGCCCCCAGTGGATGAGATCGGGCGAGAACGAGACGAACGTCACAGCGTCGCTTGCACCGTTCATGGGACGATCCAGGCGAGCGTAGAGACCACCGATCCTCTCGGGGAAGATCGCACAGTTGCGGTTCCAGGGCTCGGTGATGAACCCGATGCGTTCAAAGCGGCGAAAATCCACCGTGCGCGCCAAGCCGATGCGGACCATCTCGCCGAAATCCTGGGCGCAGTAGGCAATCAGGTACTCACCGTCGAGCTCCGTGATGCGCGGATCGTACCGGTGATGCTCAAAAGGGCGCTCCGCCGGCGGCACATCGATCGCGATGGGCTCGGGCTCGACCGCGAAGTGGACCCCATCCGAGCTCCACGCACAGTGCAGGTCGTTGTCGCGCGAGGTGTACTCGACCCGGGGCAGAAGCAGCGTGCGCTCCCCCACTCTGGCCGCACCGGGGTTGTAGATGGCGTTGACGGGAACCGGCACGTCCCTCCATGTGAGGATCGGATTGCCCGGGTGGCGGACCAGCAGCTCGCGGCCTGGCGACATCGGAGCAGGCTCCAAGGAGGGGGATCGACTGCGTGGAGGGTGAAGCCGCCGCGGGAGACTTGCAAGCGTGACGCCGTGGCTGTCGCCCCTCGTCTCTGCCGATCACTCCCGGAAGCGAACGATGTCTCCGTCGCTCATCGTCCCGTTCGTCGGATCGTAGGCCTGCAGCGGCGCCGGCCAGCCCTGGTTCATCATGTCTTCATCGCCGTCCAGTCCGAAGCTGAGGACACACCAGAGCGGGAGTCGCCTCAGCCGCTGACCATCGGAGATGCCGGGAAACTCTGGGAAATAGTGGACCGCCCGGTGCGGCTCCGGTCGGACCCATCGGGAAGCACAGTGAGATAGTCAGGGCCCAGTGACTCAGGACACGGTGGTCGGCTGGACCGTATCCCGGTGGCGGCGTGGCCTGGCTGAAGAGATCCATCAGGGGAGCAGCGAGATAGGCCAGCGGCGTCGTGAGGGGCGAAGACGGGCGACGCCGGATCGACGGAGGGCGGGTACGCGTTGAGATCAATGCGGTAGGACTCGGCTGCCCCCGCGAAGGCTCTCATGTCGCTCTTGATGCGGCTGACCTTCGCGCGGGTCTGGGCAGCTGGGCAGGGTCACGGCGGCCAGGATGGCGAGAATCGCCACGACGATCAGGAGCTCGACGAGCGTGAAGCCGCGTGGCCCTGTTCCGGTCAAGGGTCACACCCTCCCCGCACAGGGACTCTGCGTCGCCCCGCCGAACCGCACCGGATCTCCCTCGCTGGCAATGCCATTGGTGGGGTCGAAGATGATGGGCAGCGCTCCGATGGCCGTGTTCCAGGCCGGCGGATACTCCAGGTGCTCGCCCTCGCCCGGAACCATGTCTGGTCCCCAGCAGACGAGGCACCACGCCCTGTGAGGCGGGTAGCCGGTGATCCTGATCCAGTCCTGCGGCTCGGCATGTAGCTGAAATACTGAAAAAGCCCCTCGGGGTTGTTTCCCATCCAGTTCGAGGCGCCGAGCGGGTCCCGTCTCGGGACAGACGTCAGGTATGCCACCGGCGTGGTGATCGACGAGCCGGGCATCTCCAGGGTCGCAATCAGGTACGACCAGTGCTGAATCGGCGGATACTGATTGAAGTCCACGGCGTATGCCTCCAAGCCGGCCGCCGCCGCCCGGAAATCGCTTCGCACCCGCGCGATCTTCGCCCTCAACTGGGCTTCCAGAGAGTTGGGCAGGGCGATGGCCGCCAAGATCGCGATCACGGCCACCAGAAGCTCGATCAGGGTGAATCCTCCTTGCCGCACTTCCCGTCCTCCTCTCTCCGATCGCCGCCATGATCCTGCCTCCTGCAATGAGTGATGCGTTCAAGAGCTCCCAGAGTCCTGCGATGCCCGTCCCCGTTGCCGCGCCCTGGGGTGCCGTGCCGCCGCTTCCCGTCCATCCCGCCATCGGACCGGAGGCGGCCAGTACCGCCTGCGCTGTCTTCGACAGCGCGGCGACCGATGCGATGAGCGAACTCATTCGCTTCATGGCCCTCGGTGAGGGACGCAGTGCCAGAGCCTGCCGCCTCAGCACTGGTTCCAGGGTCCCACGGAGTGCCCTGAGCGCGCGGGCGAGATGGCGGCTGACCGTCGCCTGATGCACTCCCAGCCGCTCGGCGATCTCCCGCTGCGAGAGGTCTTCGGAGTGGTGGAGCAGGATCACCTCCCGCTGCTCGGGCGGTAGATCGAGAATCGCCCGGCGCAGCGCTTCGCTCTCCTACTCAGCAGCCATGGCGTCACGCACCCCCAGGGACTTGGAATCAACTCTCTCCGCCGTCGCGTCGTCCAGAGGAACCAGCGGCAGCAGCCGTGATCCGCTCTGTCCGCGCCAAAGCCGGTCGATGGCCAAGTTGCGCGCCACGCGGGCAACCCACGGCCCGAACTGCGCCGGCTCCGCCAACTCCCCGAGGTGAAGATACGCCCGGAGGAACACCTCCTGCGCCAAGTCCTCAGCGATCTCGGGACTCCTCAGTCGAGCCAGGGCGATGAGGTAGACGAGACGGAAGTGCCTCTCCAGCAGCGCTTTGAACTTCGATTGGTCTCCCGCACGGACAGCTTCGATCAGGGCGGTGTCGGAAGGCGGACTCATGCGAACTCCGGCTCAGGTGGGGCGACTGTACCCACCGACATTCACGCGCGTGCGTCTACTTTGATGCATGACGCCTCTTCAGACCCCCGCGAGCCCGCGTTGGTTGGCAGCGGAATTGCCCCGCTGCCCCGGACTTCAGTCCCGACGCCCCCGTTCGCGGCGGCGGTCGAGCGCCTCTTCCGCGCCGTCAATCGCGGCTCGGACCCGCTGCCGGAAACGATCGAGTGCTCGCTGCGCCTGGCCCTGCGATGTCGATCTCTGTGACGACTCAACTTGCCGACGCTCTGTTTGCGCGGGAGATGATGGAGATCTCGAGGGAGACTCCGCCCTCACGCGGGGCCGAACCCCGGCAGGCGGCGAGGGCCCGCTCTCATCCGCTGCCAGCGCTGCTTGGCGAGGTCTCCGAGGAGCTTCGGCGGCCTCCGCAGTTCGCTGCGGACCCTCCGTCGTCTCCGCCACGCGGATTTCCGCTGAGGCCGGGAGAGCCAACAGTGACATCATCCCCCCGCGGACCTTCTCCTTGCCGTGAAGGCTCTTCTTCCATCCGGCATGAAGCTGGTGAAGCCGCGTGTGCTCCAAGGGCGCCCAACTCGAAGGCACAGTGTCGTCCCCCCTCGGAGACCGATTCCAGGGCATTGCCACCGCGGAGAAGATCACCAGTCCCGAGAGGAGCGCCAGTGCCACCATCGCGCCTCGACGGTGTCGCGGAATCTTCTCACCGCCCGTGAGGGCCCTCGCCAGCTCCGCTGCCGATGAAAACCGCCGTGACGGCTGGGGTTCGAGGCACCGGCGGACAACGCGCCAGAGAGCTTCAGGGCACCCGGGGATCGGAGAAGGCATCGATCGGGACTGGTCCCGGAATGGCGGCTCTCCGGCCAGCAGATGATAGATCACACACCCGAGCGAGTAGAGGTCCGAGCGTGCATCCACCGGCCCGCCGGCAATCTGCTCCGGGCTCGCATAGGCCAGGGTAGCCGCGAGCGGCGGCTGCGCATCTCCTCCTCCGCTCTCCACGCTGAGGCGTGAGATCCCGAAATCCATGATCTTCACACGGATCCCGGAGAGGTTCAGCGCGACCGCGGGCCCGTCGACTCCGGCGGCCAGCATCAGATTCGATGGCTTGAGATCGAGGTGAATCACCCCCTCGCCATGGACGCACTCGAGGCCCTCACACACCTGAACGGCAATCTCCCGGACCTCTTCCGGCGAGAGGCGCCCGCGCACTACAAGCAGCTGCGAGAGCGTCGGTCCCCGGACCAGCTCCATGACCAGGAACGGCTCCCCCCCCTCAGCGTCGAGCGTGTGGAACCGGACGAGCCGTGGATGGGAGAGCGACAGCAGAATCCGCGCTTCGCGGAGGAGCTCCGAACGCGCCTCCGCACTGTCACCCAGGGCCCACGGCAAGAACTTCAGCGCGACCGGATGACCATTGAGGCGGGTGTCCTGAGCCTCCCAGACTGCCCCGAATCCTCCCTCGGCCAGTGGGCGCACGAGGGAGTACCGGCTCGCCACCAGCCGACCAGCCGCCGGAGGCGCCGGGTGAGCCAGCCGCACGGTGTCCTTGTCGAGCGCGCAATCGTTGCCCATGCCACAGATCAGAAACCCGCCGCGGCGGGTCCTCTCCTGATCTGCTCATCGGCTGCGGCGGATCAGCACTTTTGCCCGAAAGGGAGGCAGAGGTGGTCGGGGCGACTGGACTCGAACCAGCGACCTCCTGAACCCCATTCAGGCACGCTACCAACTGCGCCACGCCCCGACCAGGGGTGCAAACGCTGATCAGGCCGCAGCCGTGGGCTGGCTGTCAAGCAGAGAGAGCAGCGCGCAGATGTCGCGGCGAAGGGCGCGGATGTTCTCGACATCCACCGCCTTCTTGGCGGCAGCGTGCGCGGCCTCCTGGCGCAGGGCCCGCTTGGCGCCGGCGATGGTGTAGCGCTCCTCATAGAGGAGCCGCTTGATGCGCTCGATGAGCTGGATGTCCTGGCGCGTGTAGCGCCTCTGATCGCTCATGTCCTTGCGCGGGGAGAGCTGGCGGAACTCGCTCTCCCAGTAGCGCAGAACGTGGGGCTTGACGCCGGTCATCTGCGCGACCTCTTGGATTCGGTAGAACAGCTTGTCGGCGGCCGGAGCCGCCTCGAGTGAGAGTGCCATGGTCACCACCTCGTGTCCTGGGTTCAGCGTTGTCAGCGTGTGAGCTGGGAGCGGGTGCAACGGTCAGCGCGGAGCGTCAACCGGTGGTGAATCGGGATGATTCGAGGATGCGTTGAGACTGTGTCATCACCTCCTTCGGCCAGAGCGGGCGGCGGCAGGAGCAGTTCTGAGGTGATGCCGGCTTGAAGCGATTTCGCCCGCTGGGTGTGGAACAAGGGCATAATCAGCGATCTGGCGGGCTGCAAGCGGAAATTGACAAAAGTGGCCCTGAGGGGGGCCCGCGCGCTCCTCCCGCCCCCGCCGGGGCGACGATCTCAGCTGGCAGAGCGGCTTCCGGCGCGATCCCACAGCTCATCCATCCCACGCTCGACCGCTCGCGTGAGAAGCCCAACGAGGCCCATCTCAAGAATCAGGATGGCGAGGTGCATCGTGAGATACATGAGAAAGTGGTGGAGCGGCGAGGCCAGCTGCAGACGCCACGCCGACTGCGTCGCCGTCCCAGGGGGAAACGTCCAGATCGCCATTGGATTCACGAGGGAGACGACGCCCTGCACCTGGGCGATGAGCCACAAGCTGCCGCCCATCGCGGCGCGGACGCACAGGAGAGCGATGAGCGCCCGGCCGAAGTCACGCTGACGTGCGGTCAGGCGGAGAAGTACCCAGGCCCAGAAGAGCAAATAGACGCCGTAGCCCATGAGAGCGATCGAGCCGGCCAGAATATTGTGGCTGAGCACGACGGCCGGTGTCGCCACGGGGTCGGTCAGGAACGTGATCCGCCCCGGACGCCGCACGAGCCAGAGCAGACTCTCGCCCGGATCAGCCACGCGGTTGGCAACCACCACCGCATGGACCCACTGTGCTCCTTCACTGAGCACCCAGACGGCGGCGATGGGCCCCAGAGCCACGGCCACCAAGTGGGGCGGCCCCAGGGGCGTGGCGACGAGCGAGGAGCCCAGCGGGGTCTCTCGCACGGCGCGCCAGAGCACGGCCAGCCCCAGAATCAAGAGGAGAAGCTCCAATCCATTGCCATGGACCCAGATCGCCGCGTGATAGACCCACCGCTCCCACCACACCGCGGGAGTGGTCTGCGTGTGGAGGTGGAGAAGAGAGGCCCGGACGGCCCCCCGCCCGGCGAGGACCAGCGCGACGAGACCAATGGCAACCGACGCCGGTGAGCGAAAGACCCTCCGGTCTCCCCAGACCCCCCAGACCGGCCGCCAGAGCGGGTTGCCGGCGATCAGGCCGACCGGTGGGTGCCCGGACGAGATCGCCTCCTCAGGCATCCGGCTGGCGGCTCGCGCGGACGACCACCCGCGTTCCGTCGATGGCCACCACCTCGACCGGCGTTCCGCTCTCGATGTACTCGCCCCGCGTCACGACGTCGAGCCGGTGCTCGCCGAACCGGGCGGCCCCGGCGGGGTGAAGGTCCGTGAGGGCCAGCCCTCGGTCGCCGGCCTTCACCGCGGCTTTCGCGCGCTGCTCGCCGGTGATGGCCCCGAAGTCGCGGCCCGGACTGGGCGTGAGGAAGATCCACTGGCTGAAGCGCGAACGCGGCAACTGCCGCCATCCGAGTATGATGGCGATCATCGACGCGACGATGCCGATGGCGAGGACCAGGAGTGCCGTCTGCCCGCTGTGCTCGAGGAGGGCCGTCACCACCGCGAAGAGAATGCACACACCTCCGATCGCGCCGATGAACCCTCCGGGGATCATCGTCTCCAGGAAGATGAGTCCGATGCCCACCACCATCAGCAGGATGATCGTCAGCCCCGAGCCCGCCTGGGCCAGGGCTTCGGGCGAAGCTTCCGGCGCCGTGACCGCCGCGAGAGTCAAGAGATGCACCATGGGGCTCCGTCCTCAGCTGAGAGATTGCGCGCCGGACGCTCGCACAGTCCACCTGAGCATTCAAGCCTGGTCCGCGGACTCCAAGCGGCGGGCGCACCGATGCGCCAGCGCGCGGAAGAGGAGCGCCAACGAGACCAGTGTCACCGGATACACACACCAACCGGCGTACGCCCCGGCGACGATGCGCGCGGGAAGTGACCAGGTCTCCGGCCAACTGCCCTGCAGCCGGAGTGCGGCGGCGTACTGAAACAGGCTCACGCCTCTCATGAGCCCGTAGCGAAGCGCGACAGCGATGACGAGTGCCTTCAGGATCGGGCCGGCCCCGCGGAGGCCGCTCAGAAGGGCCCACTCGCAGAGCCAGCGCAGGCACCAAGCCCAGAGGCCGGCCAGCACCGGTGACAGGGCAAAGCACACCCACCAGACACGCCCCGCCCATGCGCGGGCCTCGCCGCCTCCCCACGTGCTGAACGTCTGCGTCCCGGGCGTCAGAACCGGAAACACCTCGGGCCACTGCGCCTGCACGGCGCTGATCTCGCGCCAAGACAGAGTCTGGTGAGTGCCGGCCTGGACCGCCACTGAGACGAACCACGTCAGCCAGATGGGGACAAGCATGGCGCGTCGCAGCGAGGCATCCGAGTGTCCCGCCAGTCTCCACTGCCACCCGAGCAGGCTGACTTGGGACCTGCGATGAGCGTGGGCCACTGCGACCATCGCCGCGATGAGAGGCACCTGCGCCAGAGCGAAGCGCGCCGGGTTCGACGGGACGCCGCGCCCGAGAAGCAAGACCAGGCCCGCGGAGGCGGGAATCAGCCAGAGCGGCGCGGTCACCAGCCGCCGGTCACTCCAGAGGCCGTGGAGGAGACCGTGCAGATGGGGCACGGCCATCCGGCTCAGTCTGGCCGCCACTTTGTCTCTTGACTCCGCGGGGTGGCGTGCTCAAGCATCGGTGTTCGGCCGTGCCGAAGTGGCGGAATTGGCAGACGCGCACGATTCAGGGTCGTGTGGGCGTACGCCCGTGCGGGTTCGACTCCCGCCTTCGGCACCACTCCTCGCCCACTCCACCGACCGCACCAACTCGCTGATCTGCCTGTACACGTCCCGGAAGTCGGCCTCATCTCCGCCGAAGGGGTCCCGCACCTCCTCCAAACCCCGGCCGCTCAGGGCTCCCAGGAGGTGCACCTTTCGCCGCGCCTGCGGAAAGGCTGCGAGTACGCTTCGCCGGTTGCTCTCGTCGAAGACGAGGATCACCCCGGCCTCGTCCACCATGCGCCCCGTGAGGACCGACGAGCGATGTCCATCCAGCGAAAGCCCCATCTCCCGCGCCACCTCGCACGCCACCGCAGGACTCGCGCGCCCCGGCACAGGGAAGGTCCCTGAAGAAGCCACCTTCACACGATCCGGCCAATTGGCGCGGGCGCAGATCTCCGCGAAAGGACTCCGGCAGATATTTCCGAGGCAGACGAAGAGGACCGGCCCGGAGGCGGCGAGTGCATCACGGGCCCGCTGCTCGAGGCGGCTGCGGAGTGGAGGCAACTTCGATGTCCTCCGTTTCACGTGGTTCTTCGCCGCCCGCCACGCGCTACCGAGGAGTCGGCCCACCTCCACGAAGCCGGGCCTCAGGTCGTCGAGCACGAACGTGTCGCTCCGCTCGCGGAGCAGCAGGAGATGTCTGACCTCGGCCGCCACCCGCCACAGCGGGCGTGTCGCGAGCGTCGGATCACGCTTGTCCGCCCACAGGTTGGTCCACTGCCACTTGAGATCGCTCTTCAAGTTGCGGCAGTGCAGATTGAGCCGGTAGTCCTGCGGGAATTCGCGGCGGCCCTGGGTGAGCAGATCATACAGTGCCGCGGGGAAATCGGCACCCGCAGCGACGGCCAGCGGAAGCGACCCCCAGAAGCGTCCGTTGATTTCGATGAGCGTGAACTCCCCCGTCCGTGGATTCACCTTGAACTCGACCATCGCGACGCCCGTGTAGCTCAGAGCCCGCATCAGAGATCGAGCCGCTTCCCCCAGCGCGGGCGTGACGGCGACACTCCGTCGGTAGGAGCTGCCACCGCCCGACAGCGGTTCATGGACGCGCTCGTGCTGAAAGATCATGAGGACCTCCCCCTCGGCGGCGAGCAGCTCCACACCCACCCCGAGGCCGGCGAAATTCTCCTGCACCTGCACGGGGCCGCGGGCCAGCAGATGGCAGATCGTCTGCTCCGCCTCCTCGCGTGTGAAAACGCGCCGGACCCAGTTGCGGCTGAAGAGCCGGTCGGCACTGAACGAGGCCCGCGGCTTGACCACCACCGGCATCGCCAGGCGGGCCAGCGCGGCGTCGATCTCGTTTGCGCTTGTCACCGTGGCGCTCACCGGGACGGGCACGCCGAGCGACTGTGCGAGCTCATGCGTCTTGATCTTGTCGAACGTGACGTCGAAGACCTCGTCGCTGAGCAGATAGACTCTGGCGTGGGATTCGAAGTCCCCCCGGTTTCGCTGGAGCGGGATGAGCGTGGGGTCATCTGTCGGCACGACCAAGGCGAAGCGCTCGCGCCGCAGAAGTTCGATGAGCGAGGTCTTCCACGCTTCATCGCGGGGGCCGGGATGGGGAATCTCGTGGCGCACCGTGATGTGCCGCGATGTCGCTGCCACCGCATCGGCGGGGCACCAGCCCGTGTGGACTTCGAGCCCACGCCGCCCGAGCGACCGGACGACCGTCAGAAACGAGCGCGTGTCGTGTCCGAGCACGAGCACCTTCCCGCGCGCTGGTGATGCGGCATTCACTGGTCGAAGCGCTCGCGGAACCCGGCCAGCGTGGCGCCCGTGAAGTGCTGTGCGATCTGTTCGAAGAGAGGCTCGAGGTCCTCGCCGTAGAGCCGGTCAATGTCGCGTTCGGTGCGAAAGTACGGCCCCCCGCCGGGCATGAGCTCGGAGGAGTGCGTCGTAAACTGCAGGTGCAGGCGCCCTTCGGCGACCACCCGCTCAACGATGCGGCGGAGCGACGCCCCGTTGCGGCCATTCGGCTGAAGCCAGTGCGCGGCGGGGGCCAGGCGTTTGGCGACCCGGCGCAGTGTCCGGACGCCGTGCACCACCCGGTGGATGCGCCTCACGAGCCCGCTCTCCGACGGCAGGATCGTCATAGGCACTTCCAGGAGCCCCGACACCCCCGCCCGTGAAATGTCATCCAGATCGAGGAAGTAGGGCTCCTCCGGGAAGCCGCGGAAGTCCTGGCCGCCGTGCTGTGACGGATCGCCCCCGTCGTGCTTCCAAGAGACGTGCGGCGTCACGGAGCAGTCCACCCGATATCCCCGCTGCGCCAGAATCCGGGCATACCGGGCATCGAGGCCCCATCGCCCTGCCCGGTGACTGACGACGGGGCGCTGAAACGTCTGCTCGAGGAGGTCCGTCATCACATGGACTTTCTCACGCATCACCTCGCCGGGAAACTCGAACAGATACGGATGGAAGGTGAAGTCGTCCGCCGTGAGCGGCTTGATGGGGGGGCTGTTCCAGGAGTGGAGGTGCATCCCCACCTCGGCCGTGCCGCGGGCGAGCGCGTCACGCGCGAACGCCTGAAAGACGGGCGACTGCGCCATCTCGAAGTTCGTCAGGTAGGTGGGCCTGAATGCGAAGCGATCGCACAGGGCCTGGAAGCGGGGAAGGAAGGCCGCGTTCCGCGTGGTGATCTCCCGCGGGCGCGCCCAGAGATTGTCGCCCTCGGTGTCGATGGTGATGAGAAAAGCGGGGCGAGCAGGGTATTCCGAAGCCGTCATGGACGTGACTCTGGGGGCATTTCACGGCGGATTCGGCGCATGTCAACATCCGCCTGCCCAGCGGGCCTTGACCTCGTCACCACTCGAAGGGTAACCAGGGGTTCCACGGAGGCCCCCGATTCCATGAACATCGATCTGCTCGCACTCGTCATGCGCTGGGCCCACATCCTTGCCGCCATCACCGCCGTCGGAGGCTCGATCTTCCTGCGTTTCGTCCTCATGCCGGCCATGGCGGCCACGGCCGGGCCCGAAGAGCAGGGGCGCCTGCGGGGCGCGCTGCTCGGCCCCTGGCAGCGAATCGTCCACGTCTGCATCGCTCTGCTCGTCATCAGTGGATTCTACAACTACCTCGTCATCGCACGCCACGCCCATGAGGGCCAGGCCCTCTACCATGCTTTGGCAGGTGTCAAGATCCTGCTCGCCTTTGCCGTGTTCTTCCTCGCCATCGCCTTGACCTCGCGCCGCGACGGCTTCGCGGCCATCAAGGCTCAGCGCGCCCGGTGGACCGGAGTTCTCATCGCCCTGGCCGTCGCCGTCGTGCTCCTCTCCGGTGTGCTCCGCTCGCTCCCGGCCACCGGCTGATCCACCGGCCGGGCGTCAACTCATGAGCCCCCGCCTCCCGGGGAGGTGAGGGCTCAAGAGTGGGTCGGGTCCCGATGAAGGGCCCGGCCCCGTGACGCCGATGAAGGGTGCCCCGAGAGGTCTCAGGGCCGATTCAAGACGAAGTCGCCGGAGTAGGGCGCGAGCGTGACACTCGTCACGACCTGCCCGCTCTGGTTGTACCACACACCCGCGGGGAGTGGGATTGTCTTCGTTGCCGACGTCGGGTTGACGTACACGTGGCCATTGAGGAAGCGGCGGTGGCCGTAGTTCTGGGAGAAGTTGACCGTGAGCGGGCCCATGGGGCGGCCCAGCAGAGACGCGCGGTCATACCAGGAGTAATACGGAGGCTGACGGGACGAACCCGTGGTCGGGATGTACCCGTAGTACAGCCGGCTGCCGTCGGTCACCAGCAGCGCGTTGCAGAAGCTGTAGAGCGCCCGGCGCATGTTGTCGTGCGCGCCATAGCGGATGCAGATCATGTGGTGCCGCCGGCTCATCGCCTGCGTCAGCTCGTTCATCTGCGTGTACCACTGATACGGATCCTCGGGGCTGAACTTCTCCTGCATTCCCGCGTCCATGTGAGCCATGTAGTCCTGCCAGACCGGCACGTTGTTCACCGTGAACCAGCCGATGTTGCCCGTGAACCACAGGCCGTACTGGTGGAGGGTGTTCTGCTGATAGCGCAGAAACTGCACCATCGCCTGCTGGAGCTGCGCGTCGCTCGAGTAGGGGCTCGGGGCGCCGTAGACACCGCGGTAGGTCCACAGGTCGTCGGCGAAGACGCCGTCCCAGCCCTGCTCGAGGGAGTCGGTGATCACCTTCTGCGCGAAGAACTGCTGCCAGCCGGTGCTCTCCGGCCGCATGGCATAGGCATCGACCGTCCCATTGCCATCCCAGTCCCACGAGATGCGATTGCCCTGGGAGTCGGTCTGGAACCAGCTGCTGCTGTTGAGTGAAGTGTTGTTGATGACGTTGTCGTAGAACTCGACGCTCTCGACATCGTTGCGGACATGGAGCCCCATCCCGCTCTTGTAGAGCAGGCACACGAGTTGGGGATTGGCCTGTCGGAACTCGGCCAGCTTGCCGGCTGACCATTCGTGGAGAATCACGGCGTCATACTGAGTGGCAAGGGTGCGGAGCCCCGCGTGGTCATCGCCCCCGGGGACCATGAAATAGGTCACCAGGCGCACGGGCCGGCTTTCGCCGGCGAGGGCTGCCGTCGCTGCCAATCCGCAAAACGCCGCGATTCCAAGCGTGCGCTTGAACATCGCAGTGTCCTTTCGCCCTCCGCTGCCGGAGGGGGTCGCGGATTCCGATCCGGCCCACCGGACGCCTCTCGGCGTCGGGAGGCGCGGAGACCGAATCTGCTCCTCAAAGAGCGGTGGCGCTCGGGTCTGGACGCGCCTTTGGAAGCCTGTCTGACTTCCATGTCTCTTATCGGGGAGAGAACTGAGGGGATGTAATTTGCCGAGGTCGGATTCTCCGGGTTTGGAACAGTCCGAGAGGCGGGAAATCGGCTTGGAGAGTCACCTCGCGTCCCGCCCGCCAGATCGCTCGATCTCCATGTGCATAAAATGTTGCGTTTCAATGATCCATGGACCGCAAGAGCCCCGGCCCGACCCACCGCCGCCATGAGCAAAGGGCCCGGCACGCCGGGCCCTTGCTGGGGGAGGGGGAGGGAGGAAAGGAGGAAGAGGCCCTGGCGGAGCCGCCTCACAGGCGCGGAACGTTGGACCCGCACTGCTGAACCGGGACCACCTTGGCAAACTCCTCGGGCGGAATCGAAGGGCCAGCGGCAGTGCAGTGTGCATCGAAAGCCCGCGAGAGACTGTCGGCGATCATGGCCGGGTTCATCTGCTCGATGTGGGCCCTCTGCAGCACATGCACGGGCTTGCCGTCCTTGAACAGCGCGATGCACGGCGAGGAGGGAGGAACCTCGGGCATCAGGCGCCGGGCTTGGTCCACCGCCTCGCGGTCGACGCCGGCGAACACCGTCGTGCAGCGGTCAGGAATCCGGCTGTGCTGAAGGGCGAGCATGACGCCCGGGCGCGCGCTCCCGGCGGCGCAGCCACAGACCGAATTGACCACGACGAGGGCGGTCCCGGGTGACTTGACGTCGGCGTCCACTTCCTCGGGGGTCCGCAGCGACTTCACGCCGACGCGGTTGAGCTCCTCCCACATCGGGCGGCAGGCTTCGGGGTCATAGAGAGGCGGAAGGGCCATGGGTGCGCGTTTCCTCGCTCCAGATGGAATCTGACAGTCGCCCCTGACCTTCCGGACTCAGCGGCCTTTCGTCAAGGACAAAAATGGACAGATTTGGTACTCTATCACCTGGACACTCCCCCGACCCGCTCATTGCCTGTGACGACGATGATGTCACGGACTCATCGCGAGTCTCCCCGGGACAGCAGAATATTCCTTTTTCAATCCCTCGCTGTGTGAGAGCCTCGAAGACCATGGAGCGTTTCGACATCATCGTCGTCGGCGGCGGTCACGCGGGCGTCGAGGCGGCGCACGCCGCCGCACGCCTGGGTGCGGAGACCCTCCTCGCCACAGGGAATCCGGACCGCATTGCCTGGATGCCCTGTAACCCGGCCATCGGCGGCTTGGCCAAAGGCCATCTCGTGCGCGAGATCGACGCGCTGGGTGGCCTCATGGGCCGGGCGATCGATGCGACGGGCATCCAGTTTCGCGTCCTCAACCGCTCGAAGGGCCCCGCGGTTCAGGGACCGCGAGCCCAGGCCGACAAGCACGCTTACCGGCGCTGGATCCGTGACGTGCTCGAGTCGACGCCCCGCCTGACGGTCCGCCAGCTCAACATCACCGGTGTCGAGACGGCGCGCGGGGTGCTGGGTATCATCGACGATCGGGGGCGCCTCATCCGTGCCGGCGCCGTGATCCTGACAACCGGCACCTTCCTCGACGGCCTGTGTCACACGGGCCTCTCCTCGTTCGCCGGA
>JABWBI010000039.1 GCA_013360565.1 Candidatus Sumerlaeia bacterium
CTGCTGGCCGCGGCCGAGCGGGGCGACTACGCCGAATACGGCGGGACGTCGGTCACGTGGGCCGAAATGGAAGCGTACTTCGCCCAGACGACGGGGTTTCGACGGCCGCTGCCGTGGGAGCCGGGAGAGGCGGCGGATCAGATTGCGGGCAACATCGCCTGGGCGGAGATGAATCTGGATGCGGCCTTCGAGGCGGCTCGCACGACTGGCTGGCTCGACCTCGACCAGTATCACCAGCAGCGCCGGCTGCTGATTCACCAGCAGCTTCTGCGCACGGCGGCGTTCGAGATGCCGGCGATCTCCACGGAGGAGGCACGGGCTCACTATGAGGCTCACCTGGAGGACTATGCGCTGCCCTTCCAGTTCTGGATGCGCCACATCTTCCTCTCCTGCTACGAAACCCACCGCGTGGAGGAGGGAGAGACCCCGACATCGATCGCTGAGGCGATCGCGGGGGATCGGGCGGCGGCGCTGGAAATCCGCGCGATGAATCATCGCCGTCTGGTGAGCGGCTGGGACGTGCCCGTCGATGAGATCGACGAGCGCGTGGGTCCTCTGCCCGCGGGCTTCCGGCTGCTGGTCCCGGGCGGCCCCGACCGGCGGGCGGAGGTGCGGGCGCGCCTGGCGGAGATCCGCGAGAGCATCCACTCGGAGGCCGATTTCATCGCGGCCGCGCGGCAGTTCTCGGAGGTCGAGGTCCGCAACCGGGGGGAGGAGATCGGCCCGCTGCCCCAGCGCGGCGAGGAGTTCCTGCCCGAGCTCGAGGAGATCGGCCGGACCCTTCCGATCGGCGAGGTGAGCGACATCGTGGAGACGAAGCACGGGTTTCAACTCGCGATGGTCACGCGCCGCACCGGGGACCAGCACCGGCCTTTCGAAGATGTGCGCGAGTCGATTGTCAGCGCGCTGCGCCGCGAGCGGCGCAATGAGCTGATGC
Source organism: Candidatus Sumerlaeia bacterium (assembly GCA_013360565.1). GTDB lineage: Bacteria > Sumerlaeota > Sumerlaeia > JABWBI01 > JABWBI01 > JABWBI01. The sequence goes on from JABWBI010000039.1 coordinate 938, forward strand.
TGGACTGGATGAGAGGTCTGCTGCAGGGGCGTGGCATCGCCGTCGACGATGTCTCCTCCGCAGAGTTCGCGGCGGCGGACGCGTCGAGCGAGCGCGTCGTCGCTCGTCTTCAGGGCGAGGACCCGATCACACTGGGCGAGCTGCGGGCAAACTGGGAGGGTCTCAACGCGGCCCAGCGGGCGCGCTACGCCGAGCGGCCTGAGGAGTACCTGCTCGCGCATCTGCTGTTCGAGCGGACGGACGTCCTCGATGAGATCGCCGAGGAGGAGAGCTCAGCGTGGATGGCGCCGCTTCTCCACATCTACGATCTGGTGACGGTGGCCGAGCCGTTCATCAGCCACCAGATTGCCGAGGCGGCCGCGCAGATCACCGAGGAGGATCTCTTGGCCCAGTACGGGGCCAGTCCAGAGCGCTACCGCCAACCCGCGCGGGTCAGCTATGACGAGATCGCGCTCCGCGCGGACCCTCCCAGCGCCAGCCCTGAAGAGGGGGTGCCCGATCCCACGGAGATGCTCATGGACCAGCTCGCGGAGTCGCTCGGGAGTGTCAACTCGCTCGGCGCCTTCCGCCGCGTCCTCGCCGAGTACGCCATCGATCTCCGTGCCGTGACAGCCTCTCCCGAGCGGTCGAGCCAGTTCCGCGACGTTCCCCTCGAGGCCGTTCCGATCGAAGTCCGCGCGCATCTGGCCTCTGCCGAGCCCAACACCGTCATCGGGCCCTTCGCCAACCAACGCCTTGTGCGCGCGCTCTGGCTCATCAGCCGGACGGACGACTATCTCCCGCCGTTCGAAGAGATGCGCTCCCGCGTCAGTCTCGACGTCCAGGCGCAGCGCCGCAGCACGCTCAACACGCAGTGGCGCAGCGAGGCGCTGGAGCGGGAGCGCTTCGAGCTCGTGCGCCCTGACCCGCTCCCAGCGCCTTCCGAGGCCACCGAGCCGTGAGCGGCCTTCCCCGAGCGAGTCGGCTCTGGGAGGTCACCCTCACCTGGGTCCTTTTGATCGTCGCGGCCTGTGATCGCCCGCAGGCGCCGCTCGACACGGAACCGCCCAGTGGTCTTCCCGGGCCCGCGACCGGCGTCGTCGCGGGCACGGTGAGCCTGGAGGATGCCGACAATCCCGCGGGCATCCTGGTCTACGCCGCAGGGACCAACCAGGTCGCTTTCACGGATGGTCAAGGGCGCTTCACGTTTCTGAACCTGCCCTTCGGCCCCTATGACTTCATGGCCCGCAAGGAGGGGTACAGCGAGCGGAGTCTTGCGCAGGTTGTTCTCACGCCTCAGGCTCCGACGGCCACACTCGAGCCGGCGGCTCTCTCCCGGCTTCCCCTCGATGTCATCAATCTGCCGCTGCCGTCGCGCGGGGCCCTCTCGGGGCGCCTTGTGGTCGCCGGAGCGCCGGACAGTGCCGGCGCTACCGTGCGTCTCGAGGGGACTTCAATCTCCACGCAGACCGGCCCCACCGGTTCGTGGTTCCTCGACGAGGTCGTTCCGGGGGATTACCTCGTGCGCTTCGAGGCCCCGGGGCGGGGCGCGATCACCGCGCGGGCCACGGTCTTGCCCAATCAGACCGTTGAGATCCCGGAGGCCGTTCTCCAGACGTCGGCGGAGAGTGGGGGAGGCGTTCCCTCCGGTTCCGGGACGATCGTTGGGTTCGTCGCCATGCTCGGCCCGGACGGCAGTATGGTCGACGACTACGGCGAAGTCACCGTCGTCCTGGAGGGCACCGAGCGCACGGCGGCCCCCGATGCCGAGGGCTACTTCACGTTCGAGGGACTCACACCCGAGCGCCCCGTGCGGCTCTCCGCACGGGCCAACGGCTATCGCATCGCCGAAGTGCTCACTCTCGCGCCGAGGAGCGGCGAGCGCGTGGAGGCTACACTGTTCCTGGAAAGCACCGAGGTCGACCGCCCCGCTGTCGGCTCGATCACCGGCGCCGTCGTTCTCGGGGACGGCGAGAGCGCCGCCGGGGCAGCCGTCGGGGTCGCCGGGACGAGTCTGACCGCGGTGTGCGATGCCGCGGGACGGTTCACCATCGAGGCCGTGCCCGAGGGCACGGTGACGCTCATCGCGCAGGCCGGGCGATATGACGTCCTCCAGGTCCCGGACATCCACGTCGAAGCCGACGCGACAACGGACGCCGGGACGCTGACGCTGACGATTCACCGCGAGCCGCCCCGGGTCATCACGACATCCCCCGCGGCCGGGGCGCGCAATGTGATCATCGCGCCTCAGGTCCCCGTCTTCATTCGATTCAGCGCCGACATGGACATCGCGTCGGTGAAGAGCGCGGTCTCCCTTCAACCCCGCGTCCCCTTCGAGGCCTTCATGGGCCGGGAGCGCGAGGACACGGATGACGATCTGCTGCTCCTGCTGATCCCCGGAGGGCACGGCGGGCTCAGGTATCGTCAGCGCCTGGAGGTGAGCGTCGAGGCGAGTGCACGGAATGCGGAGGGCATCGCCATGCGCGAGCCGTTCGAGCTCCGGTTCACCCTCGGTCCTCCGTCGCTGTACGACTCTCTTCCGGACGATGGCGCTCTGGGCCATCCGTCCGACCGGGCCATCCAACTTTACTTCAATGCCCCCCTCCGCGCGGAGGAGATCGATCCCTACTTCTCCTTCTCGCCCTCGCCGCCCACGATCCCCTTGGTGTCGGCGTCGACCGATCCCAACACCGGCTGGACGATCGTCAATCTGCAGGTTCGCCTCCGTCCCGACGAGAGCTATCGCCTGCGCTGGTCGCGGAGCCTGCGCACAGCCTCGGGCCAGTCTCTCGGCGGCCCGCGCGAGATCCGATTCCGCACCGCGCCTCAGACGGTGATCGATCACCACGGCCAGCCGGTCGAGCGTGACGACTCCGTCATCTACTGATGTCTCCGGGAGCCGGGTTTCGCACGACGCTCCGCCAGCAGGCGCGGCGGCGCGTCCTCCGCTTGATCCCTGCGGGCCTTGCCATCGGGGCGGCCATGGGGTTTGGGTGGAATCTGGCGCCGGCGCCAATGCCGGGATGGCGTCTGCTCGCGGCCCAGGCCCTCGTCGTGGCGTGGGTGCTGCTGACGCAGTGGGCCCTCCTTCAGCATGCCATGACGGCGTGGCAGGGACCGCCCTGGGGCCGGACTGGCGCGACGGCGCACCACCTGCTGCTGCTCCTGGGCCTGGCCCTGGGGAGCGCGGCCGCGGCGTGGGCGCTCCGGTGCGCGGCCTCGCTCGATGCCCCGGCGCCGGTTTTCGGTGCCGTGGTCGCCGCGGGATTCCTCCTGGGGGGGACACTGCGCTTTCGCCAGCGGCAGCCTGCGGATCGCGAGATGCTGAATCCCCGCCTGATGATGGATCAGATTCGGCTCATGCGCTCCCTTCAGGAGCTCGGCAACCGGCCAGCGGATGCCGCGAGTTTTCGCTCGGCGGTTTTGACGATGCTGATCGATCAGCCCGACAACACCGCGGCTCGTCTGCTCGCCTGGCAGATGGCGCTGCGGGAGACGGACCTCAGCGACGCCGAGCATCACCTGGGGCACCTGCGGCGGCTCGAATTCCCCCCGGACGACCTCACCGAGATGGAGGCCATCACGGCTCTCGCCGCGGGGCAGGCAGAGCGCGCCGCGTCGGCCCTCGCCCAACGCGTGAGTCAGGTCCAGGCACGGCCCCGCCGCACACACGCTGGACAGCGGGCCGACTTCGTCGTGATGCTCCACTTTGCCCACGCGCTTGTGAGCTCACAGCGGTGGCGCGAGGCGGCGTCGTTCCTCGATGGGCTCGCGGCGGACTACGAGTCGGCTCCCTTCGCCGGCTCGCTTGACCGGCTCATCGTCAATCATCTGCGCTGGAGGGCCGCGCGGGCGCTCGGCGACGAGGCGTCCGCCCAGTGGATCGCGGGTCAGTGCCGTCTCTTCCGCGAGGGGGACGTGCGCCGGGCAATCGCGCCGCTCAGGGAGCCTCCCGGCGAGGGAGGCGAAGGGACACCGGACGCGATCCGGTGGTGGCCACAGGCCGCCCTGGCGGCGGTCGCCTGGTGGGAAGAGCGCCGCCGGGGCGCCCTGGCGATCAGCCAGTGAACTCCTTGACGAGCGAGTACACGATCTCGAAGAGGATGAGCAGGATGATCATCCACTCGAGACGGTGGCTCTTGCGGTGGCTGAGCACCTCGATCAGCGTCGTGTTGATATCGGCGAGGAAGGCGACCTTCTGATTGACCGCGGAGAGGCGCTCGGCCAGGTCGAAGTGGTCGTAGAGCTCCGTGTCGAGATGGGCGATGCCCTCGCTCTCCCACGCCTCCGGCGGGGAATCGAACAGCGTGAGATTCGCCAGCACTGCGGCGCGCACGCCCATCGCGAAGCCGACGGACCTGAGCACGCGCCTGGGAGAGAGGATCAGGGCGCCGCGCTCGGCGAGCGCCTGCGCCACGGGCTCGGTCCGCTGCATTGCGTTCGACAGTTCGCGCTCAAACCGGTCGAGGGCGACGGACTGGCCGAGCGCGAGCGAGATGACTTTGACTTTGGCGAGGGTCAGCTCTTGAAGCCACACTTCGTCGAAGGTGACCTTGTCTTCCGTCTTGCCGACATGGACTTCCAGGGAATCGCTGACTTCGAGGTTCTGCTCCGAGACGCCCGGAAGCTCCTTCAGCTCTCGAAGAATGGCCGCCTGCGTGGCCGGCGAACAATTCCAGAAGACAACCGCGCCGAACTTCGTCAGGGCGACCATGCTCCCGCGCTCGGGCTCGATCACGAGAGGATCAGAGGCCAAGACGGCGTAGTGGGGGTAGGCGGCGCGGAATGTCTTGGGGTTGATTTGGCCCTCGAAGTACTCCGCTCGCACGGTGTAGCGGGTCACCGCCGGCTCCAGGGACATTGGAGGCAGTGGTGTGGCGTGCAGTGTGTCTGTCATGGGATTCCGTCCAGCTCGGACTGCGGCATCGCAATGGTAGCAGGCCCGGATAGCACGCGGCCATGCCTTTCCCGAAAAAAAGCGAAGACAAGACGAATCTATGCAGGCTGCTGCTGGGTGGCGCAGTGAAACGAGCCGAGACCCCAGACCATGTCGACCGAGCGAATGCCGACGACCCGTCGGTCCGGAAAGCAATCTCTCAGGATTCCGAGGGCCATCTCGTCTCTGCGGCCCGAGTCGTACGTGGGCACCAGGACGGCGGCGTTGCCGATGTAGAAGTTCGCATAGCTCGCGGGGAGCCGTTGCCCGTCGAAGACGACCGGCAGGGGCATCGGGAGCTCGATCACCTCGAGGCGGCTGCCCGCCGCGTCGGTCATTCCGCGCAGACGCTCGAGATTCTCCCGGAGTGGCACGGAGTTCTCGTCCCTCTCGTCGTGCTCGACCGCCGTCACGGCGCGGCCGGTGGCGACGAACCGGGTGAGGTCGTCGACATGGCCGTCGGTGTCATCGCCGGCGATGCCGTCACCGAGCCAGAGGACTTTGGTCACGCCGAGGTTCTCGCACAGGGTCCTCTCGATCTCAGCGCGTGTGCGTGCCGGATTGCGATTGGGATTCAGGAGACATGCCTCGGTCGTGAGCAGCAGCCCGGCACCGTCGGAGTCGATCGAACCTCCCTCCAAGATCATCCCCGGCGTGACGCAGGGGAGACCGAGCAGCTCCGCCAGGGCGCGGGGGACTGCGTCGTCCGCATCGTACGGCGGGTATTTTCCGCCCCATGCGTTGTAGCCCCAGTCGAGGAGCAGCGTCTGCGATGGCGAGCGGCGCGACTTGAGGAACGTCGGGCCGTAGTCGCGGATCCACGCGTCATTGGTTCTGATCCGGTGAAAGTGGACGTTCGACGCATCGGCCCGGTGCTGCCTGAGCACTGCGCGGGCCTGGCGCTCCATCTCCTCGCCGTCGACGAGGAGGTGAATCGCCTCGCCCTCGGCGAGTGCCCGGATCATCTGGGCGTAGACCGGGGGGATGCGATCCAGGATGCCTGGCCAGGAGGCCTCCTTCTTGGGCCAGGAGAGCCACGTCGCCGCGTGAGGCTCCCACTCTGCCGGCATCGCGAAGCCCTGCTCGGCCGGCGTCGGGCTCACGGGTGAAAGCGCTCCAGCAGGCCGCCGTACGCGTCGATGCGCCGGTCGCGCAGAAACGGCCAGTGACGCCGGCACTCCTCGACCATGGCCAGGTCGATCTCCTCGACGATCACGGCTTCGTCGCTCACCGGCCCTCGCGCGGCGACGCGCCCGTAGGGGTCGCAGATGAAGCTCTGGCCAAAGAACTCGACGGTTCCCTCTCGCCCGACGCGGTTGACTGCACACACCCAGCAGCCGTTGGCGATCGCATGGGCCCGCTGGCTTGTCTCCCAGGCACTGTGCTGCGCTTCGCCCCACGCGGCCTTCTCGGTCTCGTGCCAGCCGATCGCCGTCGGGTAGAACAGCACCTCGGCTCCCAGCAGAGCGGTGGCGCGTGCCGCCTCCGGGAACCACTGATCCCAGCAGATGAGCACGCCGAGGCCGGCGCGGCTGGTCTTCCAGGAGCGGAACCCCTGATCGCCAGGCGCGAAGTAGAACTTCTCGTAGTACAGCGGATCGTCGGGGATGTGCATTTTGCGGTACGTGCCGAGTAGCGATCCGTCCGCTTCGATCACGACCGCGGTGTTGTGATAAACACCCGCTGCGCGGCGCTCGAAAAGGGAGCCGACGAGGACCACGCCGAGCTCCCGCGCGAGCGCCCCGAGCATCTCCGTCGACGGACCGGGGATCGGCTCGGCGAGGTCGAAGTGCACATGCTCCTCCGCCTGGCAGAAGTAGCGTGAGCGGAAGAGCTCCTGCGTGCAGATCACCTGCGCCCCCTCCGCCGCGGCCCGTCGAATGCTCTCGCACGCGCGGGCCATGTTGTCCGCGAGGTCGTCACCGCATTGCATCTGGACCAGGCCGACGCGCAGGGGCCGTGGCGTCATCTCGTCGCTCCTGAGAATCTCATCCGCCGGGGCGGCGCGGCAATCTGCCGCCGGGCCCGCGGCGGGTGCAATCAGATTCCGTGGAAGTACTCGCGCCGGAGCGAGTCGATGATCTCCCGGGCCTCTTCGAGCTCGCGCTGTCGCTGACTCTCCTCCGGCTCTTCGGCGCCGGTGGGCTGTCCCTCGGTTTCAGAGGCGTCGTCTCGCTTCGGTTCGTCTCGGGGTGGCTTCATGGATGCGACCTCTCTCGCGGGGGCGCGGCATCTTCGCGCATCCCGTCTGCCGGTGCAAGCCAGCGTCAGCTGGGAAAGCCGGCACTGGGTCCCCAGAGCGTGAGATCGCCGCTCGAGCGAGTCCCGTTCGTCGGGTCATACGGTGCGACGCCCTCGCCGGTGATGTGGCCGGGCTGGCCGGGGACTCCCCCGCCGGAGGGGCCCGCATCGTGGTCGACGTCCGGCCCGTGGCTCAGGAGATACCACTGCACGGTCTCGCTCACCCGGAAGAAGTTGGAGAAGTGAAAAGCATCGAATTCGAGTGCGCCGTCGTAACCCTGTCCCTGGTCGAGCGTCGCGTACCATCGCGGGCTGAAGTGATACGGCCGGTAGTGCTCCGCCGGGTCGAGGTTCCAGAACGTGTCGTCGATGATGCGGCTGAAGTAGGCGACCGGCGTGGTGATGGCCCGGGGCATCTTGACCTCGAAGAACGTCGGCGGGCTCATCAGGTCGATCGGTCCGCCGGTGATCCCGTCGGGAGCCGGGTAGCGGCCGTGGTCGACGGCGTAGGATTCGATCGCGGCGGCGATCGAGCGCATGTCCGCCTTCACGCGGGAGACCTTGGCGCGGGTCTGGGCCTCCAGGAAGTTGGGGACCGCGATTGCCGCGAGGATGGCGATGATCGCGACGACGATCAGCAGTTCAATCAGTGTGAAGCCAGTCCTCCGTTCCCGCATGGGTCGAGACCTCCGGGCCAACGCTCAGACCCAGCCGAGCGCACGGGCGACAGCGGCGGTCACCGTGCAGACGGCGAAGCCCAGGGCCAGCGGGATCAGCGTCGCGGCTGCCGTCCAGCGAAGCGACTTCGTCTCTTTCCAGATGGTCAGGATGGTCGTGCTGCACGGATTGTGCAGCAGGGCGAAGAGCATCAGGTTGACCGCGGTGAGCATCGTCCAGCCCCCGGCCGTGAGGACCTGGTGCACCGTCGCGTCCTCGAACTCGACCATCACGCCCGGCGAGGCCATCCCGGCGAGCGAGGGCTCCAGGCTCGTCGCTGTCAGCGTGAGCATGAGAATGCTCGGGACGATGATCTCGTTGGCGGGGATGGCGACGATGTACGCCAGCAGGATGACGCCGTTGAGTCCCATCAGCCACCCGAGCGGACCGAGTGCGCTGACGAGGTGCGCCGCGATGCTCGCCCCGCCGATGTGAATGTTTCCGATCAGCCAGATCACGGCACCCGCGGGGGCGGCCATGACCATCGCGCGCCCGAGGACGATGAGGGTGCGGTCGATCACCGACGTGTAGAGCGTCTGCAGGACGCGTGGCGGCCGGTAGGGGGGCAGCTCGAGCGAGAAGGTCGACGCCTCACCCCGGAGCCAGGTGCGCGAGAGCACGGCCGACACGGCGAGCGTGAAAGCGATGCCCAGCAGACACGTCGCGACGACCGAGCCCGAGGCGATGACGCTCGACAGCCCTGCCGGGGCCATGGCCCCGATGAAGATTGTCCCCATCAGGATCAGCGTGGGCCAGCGCCCATTGCAGATGCTGAAATTGTTCGTGAGAATGGCGATCAGCCGTTCGCGCGGCGAGTCGATGATGCGCGTCGACACGACCCCCGCCGCGTTGCAGCCGTATCCCATCATCATCGTCAGCGCCTGCTTGCCGTGCGCGCCCGCTCGCTGGAAGAGCCGGTCGAGGTTGAACGCCACGCGCGGCAGGTAGCCGAGATCTTCGAGAAGTGTGAACAGGGGAAAGAAGATCGCCATCGGCGGGAGCATCACACTCAGCACCCACGCCATCGCCAAGTAGACACCGTCGATCAAAAAGCCCGAGAGCCACGCCGGCGCCTGGAGAAGATCGGCGAGGGCGTGCAGCCGGGGTGCGCCCCAGTCCATCGTCAACGATGCGAGCATCGAAGACGGCACGTTGGCCCCGGCGATGGTCAGCCAGAAGACGCCCCAGAGCAGCAGGAGCATGAGCGGGAAACCGAGCGTCCGGCTGGTCAGAATCCGGTCGACTGTCCGGTCGAGCGACAGACGAGCCCGCTGGCCGGTGCGCGAGACGGCGCCGGAGGCGATGCGCGCGGATTCCTCCAGGTAGGATTCCATGAGGCGGTCATTGAGCTCGGCCCCGAACTCACCGCGGAGGCTGGCGGCAGTCTGGAGCAGCTGAGTGCCCGGATGGGGGCTTGCCATGTCAGTTCTCCTCCGTCAGCTCGCGCGCGCGCAGGTCGGGCAGGGCTTTCGCCGCCATGCGGTCGATGTCGCCCAGAGAGCCCTCCTCGATCGCGCGGATGATGCTGTGGTCGCCGTCGAGCAGGCGGAGCGCGACCCAGCGGGCATTCGGCAGATGCGGGAAGGCCGCCTCGATCTCCGGCAGAATGCGGCGCAGCGCGGCCTCGAGGCGCGGGTCCTGGTGATCGAGGCGCCGGGGGCGCGGGACGAAGCGCCCCTTGGCCACCTCGTCGATGGCCTGGAGGAGCTCGCGGATGCCCTCACCGCGCCGCGCCGACATCGGCACGACCGGGACTCCCAGCTGCCGCGTCAGGTCGCGGGCGTCGACCTCGAGACCGTGGCGCCGGGCCTCGTCCATCAGATTGAGTGCGACGACGACCCGGCCGGTGATCTCGAGCACCTGTAGCACCAGGATCAGATTGCGCTCGAGGCGAGTCGCGTCGACGACCACGACAGTCACGTCCGGCTGCCCGAAGAGCAGGAAGTCGCGCGCCACCTCCTCGTGATGACTCGACGAGACGAGCGAGTAAGTGCCGGGCAGGTCGACGAGCTTGTAGTTCGTCTCGGCGAGGCGGAAGCCCCCCTCGGCGCGGGAGACCGTCTTGCCCACCCAGTTGCCGACGTGCTGGCGGAGCCCCGTCAGCGCATTGAAGACGGTGCTCTTCCCGGTGTTCGGGTTGCCCATCAGCGCCACGACGAAGTCCCATCTGTCCATGTTCACCCCGAGCCGCCGGAGCTCCGAGGCGTTGTGCACGGGGCACGTCGCGCACTTCGACTCGCTGGGAACGGCCGGCGCCGTCTGCGTCTCAGGCGACATGGGTGGGAGTCTCCTCGGGTTGCACTTGAATGCCGATTTCCCGCGCCTGCTCGCGGCGCAGGGCGACGACGCCCCCCAGCAGCCGGAAAGCGCGGGGATCGCCGAGCGGGTTGCCCATCTCGACTTCGATCTCCACGCCGGGGATGAAGCCCAGGTCCATCAGCCGGCGGCGCTCCGCGCCCTGGGCCGCCAGGGAGGTGATCGTCGCGCGCTGCCCCGGGGACAGCCGATCGAGTGTTGTCATGGTCATGCCTCTCCGGGACGCCGGACCTTGATGCACTCGGCCACCGGTCGGCCGAGACTGATGTCTCTGTCTTCGCGCCGGACCGTCAGCGGGCCCTCGAAGGGCTCGATGTGGGTCACCGTCACGGCGACGCCCGGGTACAGCCCCCGCTCGCCCAGGTAGCGCAGCATCGCCGCGTCGTCGTCGGCCACCTGGGCGATCGTCACGGTCTCGCCGGCGACCGCCTCCGAGAGTTTGAGCCGCGGCGTCTCCGGGATGTGCCCCTCGCGGGTGGGGATCGGCGCCCCGTGCGGATCATGAGTGGGCCGGCCGAGCATCTCGTCCATGCGGTCCTCGAGTTCCTCGCTCAGCACGTGCTCCCATTTCTCCGCCTCGTCGTGCACTTTGTCCCACGTCAGGCCCATGGCCTCGACGAGATAGGTCTCCACCAACCGGTGATGGCGAATCACCTCGAGCGCGATCTTGCGTCCGGGCTCGGTCAGCCTCACGCCCTGGTACGGCTCATGGCTGACGAGACCCATCTCGGCCAGTTTCTTGATCATGCCGGTGGCCGAGGCTGCAGAGATCTGGAGACGCTCGGCCAGAGCACTCGTGGCCACGCGCCCTTCGCGCTCTTGGACCTCGTAGATCGCCTTGAGGTAGTCTTCGACGGCCTTGGTCTGCACCGGTGGGCTCCAGGATTCCGAACTAGGCACGCCTGTGTCCCACAGTTAGGATTGCCTGTCAAGATAGATTTTAGCTAGACTAATTTTTGATCTGTCCCTACCTTATTCTCTCTGAAGCTGCCAGGAGGATGCAACAGTGCAGAGGACTATCACCATTGGGATTGACGGCATGACATGCCAGGGCTGCGTCGGCAGCGTCCAACGAGCCCTGGAGCGCGTGCCTGGCGTCCTGGGGACGACGGTGTCCCTCGCCTCCGGGGAGGCCGAGGTGTCGTTCGAGGACTCACAGACCTCGAGGGCGGCGCTGGCACAGGCCATCTCTGACGCCGGTTTCGACCCCCGCCCGTGACCCCAGCGCCTTCCCGCCCCGTGCAGTCGGAGCTCTTTCTTGTCGAAGGGATGGAGTGCGCCTCGTGCGTGGCACGTATCGAGAAGGCCGTCTCGCGGCTGGAAGGCGTGGATCGCATCCACGTCAATCTCGCGACGCGCGATGCCCGTGTGCGCTTCGACCCGGCGCGCATCGACCTCCGGCGGATCATGGACCGGGTCGACGCGCTGGGCTTCCATGCGAGGCCGCCGGTCGACCCCGCCGCGCTCGCGACCGACCACGCCCGCGCGCATCGCCTCAAGCGACTCCGATTCGCCGTGGCCGCCGCGCTGGCGCTCCCTGTGGCCATCATCAGCATGGCCGGCGTGACTTTCGCCGGCCGCGACATGCTCCTGCTCGCTCTGACGACCCCCGTCGTCCTCTGGTGCGGGGCACCCTTCTTCGCCGGGGCCTGGAAGCTCGCGCGCCACGGCGCCGCCGACATGAACACGCTCATCGCCATCGGCGTCGGCGCCGCCTACGCCGGCAGCATTGCCCTCATGCTCTTCGGTCCGTCCGCCGCCTCGGCGCACGCCGCTCACGCGTCTCCGCACCATCTGTACTTCGAGGCCGCGGCCGTCATCATCGCCTTCGTCCTGCTGGGCCGTCTCCTCGAGGATCGCGCCAAGGGCAAGGCGACCGAGGCCATCCGCGCCCTCCTCGATCGCCAGCCACCCACCGCCCGCGTCGTGCGAGATGGCGGTGAGGCCGAGGTCCCGCTCGCGGATGTGGCCGTGGACGACGTCCTGATCGTTCGCCCCGGAGACAAGATCCCCGTCGACGGGGTCATCGTCGACGGCCGCTCCGCCGTCGATGAGTCCATGGTCACCGGCGAGTCGATCCCCGTCGACCGCGCTCCGGGCGATGAGGTGATTGGCGCCACACTCAACACCACCGGCTCCTTCACGATGCGCGCCACCCGTGTCGGCGCGGCGACGGTGCTGCAGCAGATCGTCCGCGCCGTTCAAGAGGCCCAGGGCTCCAAGGCGCCGATCGCCCAGCTGGCCGACCGTGTCGCGGCGGTCTTCGTTCCGGCCGTCATCGCCATCGCCGCGGTCTCATTCGCCGTCTGGCTCGCCCTGGGCGGTTCACTCGGCGACGCCTCCACGGCGGCCGTCTCTGTCCTCATCATCGCCTGCCCGTGCGCGCTCGGTCTCGCCACGCCGACGGCCCTCATGGTCGGCCTCGGGCGAGGCGCGCGGCAGGGTATCCTCTTCCGCAGCGGTGAGGCCCTGGAGTGCACTCACGAGCTCGAGGTCCTCGCACTCGACAAGACGGGGACGGTCACGCGGGGCGAGCCGGCGCTCACCGGCCTCATCGCCGCCGAGGGCACCGATGACGATCTCCTGGCGCTGGCCGCCTCCGCGGAGCAGAGATCGGAGCACCCCATCGCCCAGGCCGTGGTCCGCGCCGCGCGCGAGCGTGGTCTCGCCCTCGAGCCGGTGCATGGCTTCCTCGCCCTCGAGGGCCACGGCGTCGAGGCGGTGGTGGGAGACCGCCGCGTCCTGCTCGGCAATCCGGCGCTGATGGCGCAGCGTGGAATCGCGGTGCCTGCCTCTCTCGGTCAGCGGCTGGACGACTCCGCGGTGCAGGGGCACACGCCCATTCTTGTCGCCGCCGATGGGGCTGCCGTGGGGATGCTCGCCGTCGCAGACACTCCCAAGCCGACCTCGCGTGAAGCCGTGGCTGAGCTGCGGACACTTGGCCTCGACGTGGTGCTCATCACCGGAGACCATGCACGGACGGCGGCGGCGATCGCCTCGCAGGTCGGCATCGAGCGTGTTCTGGCGGACGTGCGTCCACGCGAAAAGGCCGAGCGTGTGCGGGAGCTTCAGCGGGGCGGCCGGCGGGTCGGCATGGCCGGGGACGGGATCAACGACGCGCCCGCGCTCGCGCAGGCCGACGTGGGCTTCGCGCTCGGCAGCGGCACCGATGTCGCCATCGAGGCGGCCGCGGTCACGCTGCTGCACAGCGATCTGCGCGACGTCGCGGCCGCGATCCGCCTGTCGCGCGTCACGATGCGCATCATCCGGCAGAACCTCTTCCTGGCCTTCGTCTACAACGTCCTCGGCATCCCCATCGCCGCCGGCGTGCTCCACCCGTTCACCGGCCTGCTGCTTAGCCCGATGATCGCCTCGGCTGCCATGGCCGCCAGCAGCGTCTGCGTCGTCAGCAACAGTCTGCGCCTGCGCTCCGTCGCGCTCTGAGGCGAAATGCCCGTTGACGCCGTGGGTGACATGTGTGAGCATCTGCTCACCCATGAGCCCTGCCGGCCGCCACCGCACCCCCTCGCCGGACACCTGTGACGTCGATCTTGTCGATCCGCAGCGCGTCGCCGCCGCGCGCGACGCCCTCCCGGCCGCGGCCGAGCTGGATCTCATGGTGGAGATCTTCAAAGCCCTCGGCGATCCCACCCGTTGCACCATCCTGACAGCCCTCGCCTCGGGTGAGATGTGCGTCTGCGACCTCGCCTCGCTTCTCAGCGTCTCGCGCTCGGCCGTCTCTCATCAGCTCCGCCTGCTCCGCGCGCAGCGTCTGGTCAAGTATCGCCGGGACGGCCAGATGATCCGCTATGCCCTCGCCGACGGACACGTGCGCCAGCTGCTGCGGATCGCGCGCGACCACGCCCGGGAGTGAGCGCGTGACGCAGACGGTCAGTCTCCGCGTTGAGGGCATGTGCTGCGCCGAGGAGGTCTCGGCTCTGCGCCGCGAGGTCGAGTCGCAGCCCGGCGTGGTCTCTCTCTCGTTCGACCTGCTCAGTGCGCGGATGAACGCCGTCATCGATCCCTCACTCGCCGGCGCGGACGCCCTCGCCCGCGCCGTGGCGCGCACCGGCATGCGTGCGACGCCCTGGCAGGAGGC
>JABWBI010000366.1 GCA_013360565.1 Candidatus Sumerlaeia bacterium
GAGCCCGCGGCCGGAGAAGCGGGCGACGAGCGACTGCGCGAGCAGGACGGACGCGATCGACCCCGCAAACGTGGTGGCGGTGGCCCAGGCGAGGGCGCGGCGATAGGTCGCGCCGCCCGAGCCGAAGAGCGTCGCGACGCCCTTGAAGTTGTCGTTCGCGCCGTTGGCCCAGGCGAGGGCGATCCCGGCGGCGAAGAGGCTGAGGGCAGCGAGCACGCGGCGAGGGCTCCACGGGGAAGATGACGGCACTCTGGCGTGTGGCGTCAACGGCGCTGTGATCGGGCTCACAGCGGGAATTTCGGCTTGCCCGGCGCCGGCGGGGCGGGGGAGAAGGTGAGCACATCGCCCCGGGAGTCCCCGCAATGATCTCCGGCCTCGTCCGTCCGGTCCTGACCCTCGCGCTGGCCGCAGCCCCCCCGATCGCCATGGCCCAGGGGGCAAGCCCGGAGGACCGGACCCCGGTGGGGTTCTGGGTGCGTCTGACGTACAGCGAGGCGAGCGACGAGGCCATGTGGGTTCAGCTCGAAGAGGCGGGTGCGACGGACCTGTTCGTCGAGACGTTCTACCATGGGCTCGTCATCTACCCCGGTTCGCAGGTGACCGGGCAGCGGCCGGAGCTGCAGGGCCGCGACCCGCTGGCGTGGGCGATCGAGCGCGGGGCGGAGCGCGGGATCCGCGTGCACGCGTGGGTCCACGCGCTGCGGCTCGGGCCGGACTACGAGCGCTTTCCGCAGACGCCGCCGCATCCGTGGATGGCGGAGGGACAGGCGTGGCGGACGGTCGGCCTGGACGGGAGTCCGCACGGCGAATTCCTCGTCAGCGCGGCAGTGCCGGAGGTGCGCGACATCGCGCGGCGGGTGTGCGCGGAGATCGTGGAGACGCATCCGGGAATCGCGGGCATCAACCTCGACTACATCCGCTGGCCGGAGGGCGGGGAGTTCTGGTACGAGCCGGTGAATGTTCAGCAGTACATCGACGCCGGGGGCGCCGATCCCCGAACCGACCGGAGCGAGGAGAACATCCGGCGCTTCCGCCAGCATTCGGCGGATCAGGTCACGAGCCTCGTGCGCGAGATCGGGGCCGATGTCCACACCCTCGACCCCGGCGTGCTTCTCTCCGCGGCGTTCTTCCCGGGCATCGACGAGCGGGACCGGTGGTTCAAGGCGCAGGACTGGCCGGCGTGGGTGCGCGAGCGCCTGCTCGATGTCGCGACGCCGATGTGCTACGCGTACGCGCTCGGGGGGATCACGCGCGAGGTGACGACGGTGACGGCTCTGGCCCGGCCGGCGGGTGTGCCCGTGTGGGCCGGCCTCGCGGTGCAGCGGGGAACCGAGCATCCGAGGGCCGTCGAGCAGCTCGATGTGGTGCGTGACCGCGGCCTCTCGGGGGTCGTCTTCTTCAGCCACGGCTGGGTGGGGCAGGGGCCCGGGGAGTTCGGCGAGATCGGCGCGTGGTTCCGCGTGAATCGGCTCTGAGGGCGGCTTCCCCCTTGAAGGTTGGGGCCACGCTGGCGACGATTTTGGCATCACGGCCGGAGAGGTGTGCGATGCGTGCTGCTGTCTGCTCAGCCCTGATGGGGACCCTTCTCAGCGCGGGGGGCTCCGCGCAGGAGGTCCGCGCGCTGTGGGTGACGCGCTGGGACTACACGAGTCCGGAGCACGTGACGGCGATCATGGAGAACGCGGCGTCGCTCCACTTCAACGTGGTGCTGTTCCAAGTGCGGGGCAACGCGACGGCGTTCTACCCCTCGGCGATCGAGCCGTGGGCCTGGGAGCTGACCGGAGACGACGCGTCGAGCACGGGGCAAGACCCGGGATGGGATCCGCTGGCGCTGGCCGTCGAGGAGGCGCACGCACGCGGCCTGGAGATCCAGGCCTACATGAATGTCTTTCCGGCGTGGCGCTCGCAGGACTATCCGCCCCGGGATTCGGGCCAGCTCTGGTGGACGCACCCGGAGTGGTTCATGGTCGATGCGGCGGGCCACCGGATGGTGCCCCGCGACCACCGCTTCACGCCGTATCCCGACTGGTACGCCTTCATCAGCCCCGGGGTGCCGGAGGTGCAGGATCACCTCGGGAGCGTGTTCGAGGAGGTGGCCCGCAACTACGAGATCGACGGCATCCACTTCGATTACATCCGCTACCCCTTCGAGATCCACGAGGTGGCCGAGGGCTACGAGGAGCGGCAGCGGGCGCTGGGCAACTGGTCCTACGACCCCGTGAGCCTGCGGCGATTCACGGAGGAGACGGGCGTGGAGACGCCCGACGCGAGCCCCGAGGCGTGGATCGACTGGCGGTGCCAGCAGATCACCGACACGCTGCGCCAGATCCGCGAGCGTGTGGATGCCGTGCGGCCGGGCCTCCACCTCTCGGCGGCGGTGATGCCGGAGCCCGAGGATGCCCGCCGGACCAAGAACCAGGACTACCTGCGCTGGCTGCGCGAGGGGCTGCTCGACTCGATTCAGACGATGGGCTACACGAGCAGCAACGAGGTGTTCGCCCGGCGCCTCGGCGCGCTCGGTGCGCAGTTTCTCGCCCGCGGCTGGTTCGTGCCGGGCATGAGCCTCGGCAACGACGCCGGGACGGTCGAGGCGCAGATCGCGATCGCGCGGGAGACCGAGGGGGCGTCGGGCTTCGCGGGCTTTGCCTACTCGCATCTGTTCGACCGCGACAACGGCCACGTGCGCACGGCACTGGCCGAGGCTCTGGCCGGGGGCGCCCTGGCCGAGCCGGCCGAGACCCCTTGGTGACACGCCGCCAGCAGTGAAGCGACCGAAGACACCGCCCAGCGCGCGTGAGGCCGCGTGGCTGGCGCTGTGCGACTACGATGCCCGCCTCCCGCCGTGGGACGGCCT
>JABWBI010000367.1 GCA_013360565.1 Candidatus Sumerlaeia bacterium
CTTCCTCAAGGAACGCTCCCCCTCCTGCGGCACCTGCCACACCCACATCGCCGGCTCCCTCACCCCCTTCCCCGTCGGCGGCGATGGCGTGGACGAGGTCCTGGCACGCGCTGGTCATCGCGGCGACGAAATCCTTGAACGCGCTCGACGTCGCGCGCGTGATCGCGGGCGCCCCAGAGGCGCCGTTGGCGAACGCGACGGCCATGTCGTTGGTCGAAGTGTCCCCATCGACGGTGAGACCGTGAAAGGACTGGTCGGCCGCGAGCCGCAGTGCCCGGCGCAGAAGCGCGGGCGAGATGGCCGCGTCGGTGAAAACGGCCGCGATCATCGTCGCCATGTTGGGATGGATCATCCCCACTCCCTTCGCGCACGCCATCAGCCGCACCTGACGCCCCCCCTGTCGCCACACCCGCGTGGTCCGCTTGGGCCGCCTGTCCGTCGTCAGGATCGCCTCGGCGGCGTCGTTGAGTCCCGCGGGGTCGAGCTGGGAGACGAGCGCCTCAATCCCGCGGCGAATCTTGCCCATGTCCAGCGGCACGCCGATCACACCCGTCGAGTTGACCAGCACCAGCCGGGGCGTCACCCCGATTGCCCTCGCCACGAGGGTGCACATCTCCAGGGCATCCTGCCGGCCCTGAGCCCCCGTCGCCGCGTTCGCGTTGCCTGAGTTGACAACGAATGCCTGGGCCCTCCCCGAGCGCGCGTGCGCCCGGGTGATCAGCACCGGGGGTGCGGCGAAGCGATTTTGCGTGGCGAGGACCGCGACGCTCGCAGGCCGGTCGCTCACGAAGAGAGCCAGGTCCCTGCGTCCCGAGGGCTTGAGACCGCACACGAGCCCGGCCCCTCGGAAACCGGCCGGCATTGCCCTTGCGGGCACCGCTTTCGCAAGGTGCTCGATGGAGGGAACGGCCGGCCGCCTCAAAGCAGTCCCTCCGTCTCGTCGCAGCCGAGCATGAGATTCATGCACTGAAGGGCCTGGCCGGAAGCCCCCTTGACGAGATTGTCGATGGCGCTCATGACGATCAGCAGATTCGCCTGCGGATCCGCGGTGACCGAGATGTCGGCGAAGTTGGTGTGAGCGACCGGCTTGGTGCCCGGAAACTCGCCGGCCGGCAGGTGGCGCAGGAAGGGTTCCCCCGCGCAGAAGCCGGCGTACACGCGCTGCACCTCGTCGAAGTCCGGCAGGTCCCCCCGCATCGGCACGCACACCGTCGCGCACAGGCCCCGATCCATTGGGACCAAGTGCGGGATAAACGTCACATGAATCGGCGTGCCGCTCCAGGCGCGCAGCTGACTGTCGATCTCGGGGCCATGGCGATGAGATGCGACTCCGTAAGGCGTGAGGGCCTCGTTCGCCTCGACGAAGTGGGCCCGCTCGCTCAGAGTGCGGCCCGCCCCCGAGACGCCGGACTTGCAGTCGGCGACGACGCCGGCGGCCGGGATGTCGTTGGGATAGGCGCGGAGGAGGGGCGCCAGGGCGAGGAGGACGGCGGTGGGATAGCATCCTGGGTTAGCGATGAGGGACGCGCTGCGGATCTTCTCGCGCCAGAGCTCGGGCAGGCCGTAGACGGCCCTTTCGATGAGGTCCGGGGCGGGGTGGGGCTGGCGATAGGTCTGCTCGTAGAGAGCGCGGTGGGGAAAGCGGAAATCCGCCGAGAGATCGATCACCCGCCGCCCGGCGGCGACGAGGCCCTTCGTCATCTCGGCGGCCGGCCCGTGGGGGAGGCACAGAAAAGCGAGATCGCAATCGGACGCGAGACGATCGCCGTCCAGCGGCACGATCGGGACCTCCGTCCGCCCGCGCAGGCCAGGGTGCGACGAAGCCACCGGCACGGGCTTGTCGACCCGGGCCATGAGGCAGGTGAGCTCGGCGGTCGAGTGGCCGGCCAAGCGGCCAATCAGCTCGCGGGCGGTGTAGCTGGTCGCGCCGGCGATGCCGACACGCACTTTCGCCATCGGGCGTGCTCCGGGCAGAGGTGGCGAGGAGGGTGCGGCCCCGCGCCCCGGCCTGTCAAGAGAGCGCATCGGGCATTGACGACAGCGAAAAGCCCCTCCTATAACCGGGGCGAACACCGGCGAAGCCCCTCCACCGACGCACTGATGCCATCCTCTGCCCCCTACACCATCGCCGCCGCCGGTCAGACCGACGTGGGGAGACGGCGACAGCACAACGAGGACGCCTTCCTCTGCGATCCGGACCATCGCCTCTTCGTCGTCGCCGACGGGATGGGGGGCCACGCCGCCGGTGAGGTCGCCAGCGCCCATGCGGTGCAGGCGGTGCAGGAGTTCATCGCCTCATTCGACTCGGGCAACGAGGCGACGTGGCCCTTTGGCATCGACAAGGGGCTCACGCCCGCGCAGAACCTCCTGGTGAACGCGATCAAGCTCGCCAATCGCAGCGTCTGCGGACTCGCGCAGGAGAAGCCCGAGTACACGGGGATGGGGACGACGATCGTCGGCTGCCGTCTGGAGGAGGGCGAGGCGGTCATCGGCCACGTGGGAGACAGCCGCGTTTACCTGCTGCGCGGTGGCCGCCTTCACCAGCTCACCGCCGACCACTCCTGGGTCAACGAGCAGGTCCAGCAGGGAGCGCTCCGCGAGGACGAGGCCAAGACCCACCGCTGGCGCAACATCATCACACGCGCCCTCGGCAACCGCTTCGATGTCGAAGTGGACTGGAAGAGCATCCCCGTCGGCCCCGGTGACACGCTTCTGCTCTGCACGGACGGTCTCTCGGGCGTGGTCGACGAGGGGGGCATCGTCGAGATCCTCCGCGAGTGCGGGGAGGACCTCGAGGCCGCCTGCCGGCGCCTGATCGAGGCGGCCAACGCGGGCGGCGGGCCCGA
>JABWBI010000040.1 GCA_013360565.1 Candidatus Sumerlaeia bacterium
GCACTGGGCGGGCGCGTCCACTCGCACCGCGACACGGCGACGGGAGACGTGATCGACAACGGGCCGCATGTGATGGTCGGTGCCTATCGTCGCACGCGCGCGCTGCTCCGGATGCTCGGCACCGAGTCGCGCGTGCGGTTTCAACCGCAGCTCGCGCTCACAGTGCGGAGCGGCGGGGGAGATCACCGCTTCCGCCGCCGGCTGCCGCGCGATCTGGGCTTGGCGGCCGGGTTGGCGGGGATGAGAGGCATCTCGCTGCGCGAGGTCTGGCTCACGCGGGGACTCCTGCCGAGCGCACGGAACGCCGGCCGCTCCGCGCTGGATCACCAGACGTGTGTCGAGTGGTTCGACGCGCTGGGAATCCCTGGTTCCGTGAGGCGTCTCTTTCTTGACCCGATCTGCACGGCGGCGCTCAACGACACGCCGGCGCGGTCGTCTGCGGCGCTGTTCGCAGGCGTTCTCCGGCGTGCCTTCGAGTGGGGGAGCGAGGTCCCTGGCCCGGACGGTCTCGGATTCATTCTGGGACCGCACACGGTGCTCTTCGAGGGAGCGATCGAGCGGCTGGTGGCCCAGGGCCGCGGTGAGGTCATCAGCGGGCGAGGGGCGGAGCGCGTTGTGTTCACCGGCGAGCAGGCCTCAGGCGTCGCCCTGGCGGATGGCCGCGAGGTCCGGGCGAAGCAGGTGGTCGTCGCGGTCTCCCACCGGCATGTGCCGGACCTCTTCGACGGCGCGCAGCGGGCGTCCGTGGATCAGGCGCTCATCGACGAACTCGGCGCCGCGCCGATCGTGAGCATCCACCTCTGGCTGGACCGCCCGGTCATGGACGGGCCCCTGCTCGGGCTCGTGGGCTGCCCGACGCAGTTCCTGTACGGCGTCGATGCCATCTGGCCGCAGCGGTCACGGCATCACCGCGTGGTGGGGATCATCAGCGGGCCGACGGGGGACGTGGCGAAATCGAATGACGCGCTGGCGGAGCAGACGCTGGACGACATCCGGGCGATGTGCCCCGGCGCCGAGCGAGTCGAGGCGATCCACCGCGTCGTGGTCAAGGAGCGCGAGGCCACCTTTCTCCCGAAGCCGGGGCTGCTGGCGCGGCGCCCCGGCCCGGCAACCCCGTGGCGCAATGTGTGGTGGGCAGGCGACTGGACCGCCACCGGCCTCCCGTCGACGATCGAGGGCGCCTGCGAGTCGGGATTCGCCGCCGCCCGGATGATTCTGGGCGGCGAGTGAAGGTTGCCAAGCGAGCGCCCGAGAGCCAGAGTGACGAACCGTGCCGTCGCGCGCTGCTCTCCTCCTCTCCTTGATCCCCGCGCTCGGCGCGGCGGAGACCACGGTGCTGACCGACACCTTCGAGCCGGGCGCTCCAGGGCTCGCCTGGACCAGTCAGCCTGCGGGGAACTTCGCCACGGTCGACGCGGCGGACGAGCCTCGTCTGAGCGGAGTCACGCTGCCCGCGAGCGGAGAGCGCGTCGGCCGGCTGGGGCAGGACGGGAGCGCCGCCGGTGTGATCTCCGCGCTCACCGGGCCGGCGCACCGGGACATGGCGGTGCAGGCGTGGGTCTTCTGCGAGGGCAGCGGTGGCACGGTGCGCGGCGGGTATCAGGGAATCCTCGCGCGCGCGTCGTTTACCGGCGGCCAGAGATTCGTCCGCCTCGCCTGGGACCCCGACCAGGCCGAACCGGGCCAGGCGGGGGACGGATGGGTCAAGCTCCAGGCGTTCAATGGATCGACGTGGGACTACCTCGGCATCGATCCAGCGGATCACGGGGCGTCGACGCCCGGCTACATTGTCGATGGGACGTCGTGGCCCAGCGGATGGCATCTGTTTCGCCTTGAGGTGGCGGGGGATCAGGTCTCGGCCTTTGTGGACGACATGGGCTCGCCGGTCGCCACGGGGACGCTGACGAATCCGCTGCCCGACGGACAGGCGGGGCTCTACGTCTACTCCGCCGGGGACTGGGCGGGGCTGTATGACGATTTCTCGGCCGCGTCCGAGGCGCCCGCGCCGGCCGGCTTCGACGTCATCATCCGCGGGGGGACGGTGTACCCGGGTGGCGAGGATCCGCCCGTGGCGGCGGATGTCGGCATCGTCGGGGACCGGATCGCCAGCGTGGAGGACCTCGCTGGGCACACGGCCACGCTCGAGATCGACGCCACGGGGCTGATCGTCGTCCCGGGTTTCATCGACACGCACTCCCACGCCGACAGCGGCGGCGCACTGACGCAGTACCTGAGGCAAGGCGTGACGACGATCATCGCCGGCAACTGCGGCGGCTCGCCGAACCCCTCAACTCTCGAGAGCCTCTTCGCGGCAATGGCGGGCAACCTCGGACCGAATTACATGACGCTGATCGGTCACAACACGCTGCGCTCCCTGGCGGGTCTGAGCGGGGCAACGCCGGCGCCGGCGCAGATGCAGGCGATGCTGACGCACCTCGAGCAGGGCATGGTCTCCGGCGCGTTCGGGCTCTCCACAGGCCTGATCTACGCGACGGGCTTCAACTCCTCGACGGAGGAGATCATCGCGCTGGCGAGCGCCGTGGCGCCGCACGGCGGGATCTACGCGAGCCACATCCGGGGGGAGGGGACCGGCGTCCTCGGCGCGGTGGCCGAGGCGATCGAGGTGGCCCGTGAGAGCGGATGCTGGACGCAGATCTCACACGTCAAGTGCGCTGCCCCGCAGGTCTGGAACTCGGCGGGGGACTACTTGGCCCTCGTCGACGCGGCGAACGCGCAGGGGCTCCACGTCTGGATGGACCAGTATCCCTACACGGCGTCGCAGACGACGGTGAATGTGCTCTTCCCGCAGTGGGCGCAGAGCAGCTGGAGCGACGCGGTGACGAATCACCGCGAGGAGCTGGAGGCCGAAACGCGCGAGCTCATCGCCAACCGCGGCGGTGCGGACCGGGTGTACTTCATCAGCGGGCCCTTCAACCGGCAGTATCTCAGCGACGTGGCGGCGGCGGCGGGAAAGGACCCCGAGGATATCCTCATCGACGACGTGGGCCTCGGCGGTGCGAGCTGTGTGTTCCACTCGATGATCGAGGCCGACGTCCGGACGTTCATGCAGCACCCGCTGGTGATGGTGGGGTCGGATGGCCCGACGAGCGGGCACCCGCGCGGCAGCGGGACCTTTCCGCGGTTCTGGGGCCTCTATGGGCGCGAGCTGGGGCTCTTCACGGTCGAGGAGATGGTGCGCAAGACCTCGACACTCGCGGCGACGCAGTTTCACCTCACCGAGCAACGGCGCGGCCTGCTGCGGACCGGGTTCTTCGCCGACATCGCCGTGGTCGATCCGGCAACGGTGATCGACCGGGCGACCTTCGACCAGCCGACGCTGACGCCACTGGGCATCCCGTGGGTGCTCGTCAATGGGCGGGCGGTGGTCGCGAACGGCGCCGTTCAGTCCGCACGCCCGGGGCGGCCCCTGCGGCTGACGGACTCCTTCGGCGACGGCTCGGGTGTGATGCTGCGCTGAGATCAGCCGCACCCTTGACACACCCGATCAGGGGCGAGAGACTCAAACCCGGGAGAAGGTCTGGGCAGTCCACAAGGAGATGGACTCCCATGGTGGTCGCACGGCCGAGTGCCGGTGGCACCTTCGCCGAGACCCTGATCGCGTTGACTGTGGTTCTCGCCGTGTCCGCGGGGACATTGATGATGTGGACCGAGCGGGCGCATCGCACCCTGCTCGCCGACGCCCAGAGCGAGATGCAGGTTCTCGCGACAGCCCTGGAGCAGTACCGGGTCGAGTGGACGGCCTACCCGCCGTGCAACACGCTTGGCCTCTCCGCTCTCAAAACGTCTGCCGGTCATCTGAGTCCACGGGACATTGTTCTCGAACGGCTCTCCACGCCAATTGCTCTTCTGAGTCAACCGCTCCGGGACGATCCCTTCTCGCCGATCGGTGTTCGATCAGTTTCCTCCCACGCATCGCTGCCGGGGGTCCTCTTTGGCATCGACACTGCGGTGAGGGCCAATGTTCTGATCCGGTACACGAGCTGGGACGGCCAAGGTCGCGCCGTCGTTCCGGGCGACCTGGGTGCCTTCGGCGCCGGACTGGAGGCACGGTCGTGGTGCCTTCAGTCCGCTGGTCCTGACCGGGGCGCCTTCGCCATGGGAGGGATCCTCTCGAACTTCGCTTCCGGCGAAACCTGTGATCTGATCTACGACCCGACGAACGGGCTCGTCTCGTACGGTGCCATCTTCCGCGTCGGGGGCGAGATGAGCGATGGCTACGGGCGTGGCTTCACCCAGGGGATTCAGGCGCACCAGAGCCCCCTGGGCTTCGACCTGTCGGGGTTGGAGCTGCGCTGAGCTGTGGTCAGACCGCCGCCGTCACGTTCACCTCGACGGTATCCTTCAGGGGCGGCTCGTCGAAGGGTGCGAGGGCGGCGCTGAGGAGCGTCTCACAGTTGGCCGACTCGCCGGTGTCCCTGATCACGATGTCCATGTTCTCGGCCGTCAGCGTGACTTCGAGGGCGCCGGGCTGGTCCTGGGCTCGGACGAAGACCATGTAGGGGATGCGCTTGGTGGCCTCGACGGTGCCGCGGATCAGGCCGCGCGCGACGAGGTCGGCGCGCCAGGCGAGGGGGTTCTCGATCTGGAGCCCGAGCGACTCGAAGTGGGCCTGCAGATGGCGGAGGAGCTCGGCGCGCCGGCCCTGCCAGTGGCGGAGCGTGAGGCGGATCTCCGCGGGCCGATAGCCCGAGAGGCCATGGATGATGGGCGCGCCCCCCTGCAGGAGCAGAAGGAGGCCGGCTGTGGCAGGCCAGACGATGTGCCTGGCCTCGCGCCAGCCGTGCGAATCGCGGAGGGCGAAGAAGAGCCCGAGCGCCGCGGCCGCGCCGCCCGCGCCGAGCGTCCAGGCGAGCGGGAAGCGGACCCGGCGCATGCGATAGCTCACGCCCGAGGAGGAGACCATGCAGGCGGAGAGGAGAATGAGAGCGGCGATGGCAGCACCCGCGGGGTCCGCGACGAAGGAGAGGACCTCCTGGAAGCCCTCGCCCTGGGAGCTGAGGGTCACTTCATTGCCTCCCATTTGGCGCGGGACAGCATGAGGAGGATCGAGTCCTCATACCGGCCCCGCTTCCAATAGCGCTGGGGAATGCGGCCGCACTCCTCGTAGCCCGCGCGCAGCAGCATGCGGTGCGACCGCTCGTTGCCCGCGTGGACGTTGGAGAGGAGCAGCCGGAGGTTGAGCACCTCGAAGGCGTAGCGCGTGCGCACGCGGACCGAGTCGGTGCCATGGCCGCGGCCCCACATCTCCCGGGGGCCGATGAGCGAACCGGTGCTGGCGACGCCGTGACGCGGCTCGATGCGGTGGAGGCCCGAGAGGCCGATGTGCTCACCGGCGTGGGTCTCGATGGCGAAGACAACGCTGTGCGGGTCGCCCTTCTCCTGCTGAGCGAAGAACTCTTCCTCGGCCAGGCGGCCCATGGGCTTGTCTCCGAGGAGCGTGTGGGCCGTCACCTCGGGATCGTTGATCCAGCGCAGGCTGTTCTCGAGGTGCCTCGCCCGGTCGAGCGGAACGAGACGGACCCTTTCACCCTGCCAGCCGTGACTCATGATCGGAACCTCCTCGATCTCCCTTGGTAAGCGATGCGGGCGGACGATGCGATGGGAAAATGGGTCGATTCGTCCGGGGCGCTTCCCGATTGCCGCCCTCCCGGGGGCTGCGTGAGAATGAGGCCATGCCGGCGACCCTCGCACAGAGCCTCCATGAGCTGACGGTCCCCGGGGCGTGCTTCGCCCGCCGCGAGAGCGACGGGGCGATCCGCTGCTGGGCGTGTGGACACGAGTGCCTGATCCCCGAGGGCAAGAGCGGCGTGTGCAAGGTGCGGCACGTCGAGGGGGGCGAACTGCGCGTCCCCTTCGGATACACTGGTGGCGTGGCGGTCGATCCCATCGAGAAGAAGCCGTTCTTCCATGTTTTGCCGGGCTCGGAGGCGCTGTCCTTCGGAATGCTGGGGTGCGACTTCAAGTGCGGCTACTGCCAGAACTGGCTGACGAGTCAGACGCTGCGGGACGAGAGCGCGGGTGTCGCCCCGCGGCCGGTCGCCGCGCGCGAGCTCGCGATGCTGGCGCAGCGCCACGGCTGCCCGGTGATCGTCTCGACCTACAACGAGCCGCTGATCACGGCGGAGTGGGCGCGGGCCGTCTTCGAGGAGGCCAGGGCGCTGGGGATCCGGTGCGGTTTCGTGTCGAACGGCAACGCGACGCCCGAGGTGCTCGACTATCTGCGTCCGGTGCTCGACCTCTACAAGGTCGACCTCAAGGGGTTTCAGAAGAGGTCCTACGCCCAGCTGGGGGGGCGGCTCGAGACCGTGCTGCAGAGCATCGACGGGATCCTCGAACGAGGCCTGTGGCTCGAGGTGGTGACGCTCGTGGTGCCGGGGTTCAACGATTCGACGGAGGAACTGACACAGATCGCCGAGTTCCTGGCAGCTCGGTCTCCGGACATCCCCTGGCACGTGACGGCGTTTCACACCGACTACAAGTTTCAGGACAGGCGGTCGACCCGGGCGGACGATCTCCTCCGCGCGCACGAGATTGGCAAGGCGGCGGGACTGCACTTCGTCTACTGCGGAAATCGGCCGGGACAGCTGCCGGGGCTCGAGGACACCACATGCCCGGGGTGCGGCGCGGCGCTGATTCGCCGGGTAGGGTTCACGGTCCTGGGCTCTTTATTGAAGGAGGGGCGGTGCCCAGGGTGCGGGCGGGCGATTCCGGGCGTCTGGACTTGACGCGGAGGCGATTTTGCGCACTCTTTCACAATCTGCTTGACAACACCCCCCGAGGCGGGTTGATTGGGGCACACTTTTGTCTACACGGATGTGAAGCACATCGGGAGAGCGTCTGTCATGGGCAAGTTCCTGCCAACCACAGCGCGAACTGTCGCGCCAGTATCCCTCCGGGACCAGGGTTCCGCAGCCAAGTCTCTGGTCCTCAGCCTGCTCGCCTTCGCCATCGTGGCGTTTCTGCCTGGATGGGCCAGCGCCGGCGAGGCGGACATCGTCCTGCCCGCGCTGAGCGGCGGCCAGAAGTTCTTCCTCGGTCTGGGGCTCCTCGTCTGCATCGCCGGCTGCGGGTTCGGCATCTGGCAAGCCAAGCAGCTGCGGGCGATGCCGGCGCACCGGTCGATGCTCGACGTCGCCGAAGTCATCTACAGCACGTGCAAGACGTACCTGATGACACAGGCGAAGCTGCTGATCCTGCTGTGGATCCTGATCGGCGCAATCATCTTCTGGTACTTCAAGGTGCTCTCTGAGATGGCGCTGATGGACGTCGTCGTCATCCTGATCTGGTCGCTGATCGGCATCGCGGGGTCGTTCGGCGTGGCGCTGTTCGGCATGAGGATCAACACGCTGGCGAATTCCCGGGCGGCGTTCGCCTCGCTGCGGGGCAAGCCGCTGCCGGTGCTGCGGATCCCGCTCCAGGCGGGGATGAGCATCGGTTTGCTGCTCATCAGCGTGGAGCTGGTGATGATGCTCTTCATCCTCATCTTCGTCTCGCCGGAAAAGGCGGGCGCGTGCTTCATCGGCTTCGCCATCGGCGAGTCCCTGGGAGCGTCGGTCCTCCGGATCTGCGGCGGCATCTTCACCAAGATCGCCGACATCGGGTCGGACCTGATGAAGGTGGTGTTCAAGATCAAGGAGGACGACCCGCGGAATCCGGGAGTCATCGCCGACTGCACGGGCGACAACGCGGGCGACTCGGTCGGCCCGACGGCCGACGGATTCGAGACCTACGGCGTGACCGGCGTCGCGCTGATCACGTTCATCGCGCTGGCGGTGGTCCCCTACAGCGCGGGCATCGCGGCGGCACTGCTGGTCTGGCTCTTCATCATGCGCATCATGATGATCCTCACGTCCGTCGGCTCCTACTACCTCAACGACAAGATCACCGTGAAGGAGCACGGCGAGAGCACGAAGATGGACTTCGAGCACCCACTGCACCGGCTCGTGGTGCTCACATCCCTCGTCTCCATCCTGATGACCGTCGTCGTCTCGGCCATTCTGCTCTGGGGGGTCGGCAAGCATCTGCCCGAGGGTTCGCCGCACAGCCTGCGCTGGCTCTGGCTTCAGCTGACGGTGATCATCTCCTGCGGCACGATCGCGGGCGCCCTGATCCCCGTCCTGACCATGGCCTTCACCTCTCTCAAGAGCCGCCACACGTCGGAGATCGTCGACTCGACACGCGAGGGCGGTCCGTCGCTGACGATTCTGTCGGGTCTGGTCGCGGGCAACTTCTCGGCCTTCTGGATGGGCATGGCGATCGCCGCGCTGATGTTCATCGCCTACTGGGTCTCGACGTTCATCCCGGCGGAGATCATGGGCGGGTTCCCCGCCGTCTTCGCGTTCGGCCTCGTCGCGTTCGGCTTCCTCGGAATGGGCCCCGTGACAATCGCGGTCGACTCCTACGGCCCCGTCACGGACAACGCGCAGTCGATCTACGAGCTCTCCACGATCGAGCACCAGCCGAACATCAGCGAGGAGGTCGAGCGGGATTTCGGCTTCCGGCCGGACTTCACGCACGCCAAGGACTACCTCGAGGAGAACGACGGCGCGGGAAACACGTTCAAGGCGACGGCCAAGCCGGTGCTGATCGGCACGGCGGTGGTCGGCGCGACGACGATGATCTTCTCACTCGTCCTGCTGCTGAAGGACCACCTGATGCAGACGGCCGCCACGGCGGCGGACGGCCTGCGCGAGTGGGGCGAGAAGATGCTGGTGACCGATCCCCACATCATTCTCGGCTTCCTGGCCGGCGGCGCGGTGATCTACTGGTTCACCGGCGCGTCGATGCAGGCGGTCACGACGGGTGCCTACCGCGCGGTCGAATTCATCAAGCGCAACATCAGGCTCGAGGAGAGCGAGGGCGCGAAGGCGAACGTGGCCGACAGCCAGCGCGTCGTCGAGATCTGCACCAAGTACGCGCAGGCGGGCATGATCAACATCTTCATCGCCATCTTCTGCTTCGCGCTCGGCTTCGCCTTCCTCAACCCCTTCTTCTTCATCGCGTACCTCGTCTCCATCGCCGTCTTCGGCCTCTTCCAGGCCATCTTCATGGCCAACGCCGGCGGCGCGTGGGACAACGCGAAGAAGCTCGTCGAGGTCGTGCTGAAGGAGAAGGGCACTCCGCTGCACGACGCGACGGTCATCGGCGACACGGTCGGCGATCCTTTCAAGGACACCTCCTCAGTCGCCCTGAACCCAATCATCAAGTTCACGACGCTCTTTGGCCTGCTGGCGGTCGAACTCGCGCTCAAGATGGAGGGCAGGGGCACGGCGTGGATCGCGGGCGCGTTCCTGCTCGTCGCCTTCTTCTTCGTCTACCGCTCGTTCTACGGCATGCGGATCAAGTCGCACGCGGGCTGAGGCCCCCGCCCGGCACGCGCGCACGCCTCGGCGAACCGTTGACAGAGGGTGGCGGAGCACTTCATAAGTCTCCGCTCACCTCGCCCGGAGGACGCCGAGATGTCACCTGTCACCCACGTCGTCAAGCGCAGCGGCCGCCTGGTCGAGTTCGATCCGCGCCGGATCACGAATGCCGTCTTCAAGGCCGCGCTGGGCCTGCAGGGCGATGACATGGAGCGGGCGGAGGAGGTGTCCGCGCGCGTCACGGACAAGGTGAACGCCACCTTCGGCGAGGACAACCCGCCCACAGTCGAGGACATCCAGGACATCGTGGTGGCGACGCTGCGCGAGATGGACCACGGGCGGACGGCGGATGCATATCAGCGGTACCGCGAGGAACACGCGAGGCAGCGCGAGGAGAAAGAGTCGGCGATCGTCGTCGAGGACACGATCCCCTACAAGATCCTCTGGCAGGTCTACACGTGGAACGTCGAGCACGGGTGCCACAGCGTCGAGGCGCTGAACGAGCACGTCCGCCGGGGAACGCTGCCGGATCTGATCGAGGCGGCCGAAGAGCTCTACCACGGCGACATCGACAGACTGGCACAGAAGATCACCGGGCGGCGGGACGAGGTGCGGATCGTCATCATCGCGGGGCCGTCGAGCTCGGGGAAGACGACCACGACGATCAAGCTGTCCGAGGCGCTCCGGCGGCAAGGGATCGAGCTGATCGCCATCGGATTGGACGACTACTTCAAAGACCTGGAGTCACACCCGAAAGATGAGTTCGGCGACTACGACTTCGAAAACCCCGAGGCCCTGGACCTCGATCTGATCAACCGGCACCTGCTGGCGCTGATGCGCGGGGAGTCGATCCAGATGCCGAAGTACAATTTCAAGACGGGCAAGCGGGAGGCGGAGACGCACGAGTTCCACCTCGGGCCGGGACAGATGCTGCTGATCGACAGTCTCCACGGACTCTACGGACCGATGACGGACAGCGTGCCGGCGCCGATGAAGTTCAAATTCTACATCGAGGCGCTGTGCCAGATCCGGGACACGAAGGGAGAGTTCGTGCGCTGGGCCGATCTGCGGATGCTCAGGCGCATGGTCCGCGACTCCTGGCACCGCTCCTACTCGCCGGAGAAGACGGTGGGCCACTGGCACTACGTCCGGCGGAGTGAGATGCGCCACATCGTGCCTTACATCGGAAAGGCCGACCACGTCATCAACGGCTCCCTGGCGTACGAGCTGTGCGTCCACTCGCGGAGGATGGGTCCACTGATGGATGGCATCGTGAAGGCCTACGAGGACCAGCCCAAGCGGTACGACGCGGTCGTGCGCGCCACCCGGGTGAGGGACCTGCTGCGCTGGGTCGAGCCGATCCGGGACGAGGGCATCATCCCGCGCAACTCGCTGATGCGCGAGTACATCGGCGGGTCGATCTACACCTACTGAGTGGCCGCGAGATCGCCGTTGCGCGGCGGACAGGCGTGCGGGACGATTCCTCCCGCCGGAGGTGAGACCCATGGCGCCGGAGGGCTCGGGCAAGCACCGCATCCTCGTCGTCGAGGACACGCCCGATCAGCGGGCGATCATCAAGCTGTCGCTGCCGGCCTTCGAGGTGGTGACGGCCGAGCATGGGCTGGACGGGCTGATGAAGCTCGACCGCGTGCAGCCGGACATCATCATCAGCGACGTGATGATGCCCGAGATGGACGGGTGGGAGTTCATCCGCAATGTGCGGCAGCGGCCGGGCTTCGAGAACACCCCGGTGATCTACGTGACAGCGCTGTCGTCGCGCGAGGACATGAAGAGAGGCTACGAGACCGGGGCGGATGTGTATCTCACGAAGCCGTACGACCCGGTTCGGCTCCACAAGAACATCGACGTGTTCATCGAGAAATTCAGACTGCCGGTGCGCCCCAAGCGCTTCACGCTGGCGGAGGTCGACGCCGAGGACCAGCGGATAGGCGATGTAGGCGAGGTCGAGTCCACCGTCGGGCCCTCTGAAGAGCAGCCCACCGAGCACCATGGTCGCGACCAGGGTCACCGCGTAGGTCTCGAAGAGGTCGGCAGCCATGCCGGCGCAGTCGCCGACATTGTCACCCACGTTGTCGGCGATGACGGCCGGGTTGCGGGGGTCGTCTTCGGGAATGCCGGCTTCCACCTTGCCAACCAGGTCGGCGCCGACGTCGGCGCCCTTGGTGAAGATGCCGCCGCCCAGGCGCGCGAATATCGAGATCAGCGAGCCGCCGAAGGCGAGGCCGACGAGCGCGTGCAGCGCCGCTTCGTCACCGATGGCCCCGCGCAACGCGGCAAAGTAACCCGCTACGCCGATGAGTCCCAGCCCGACGACCAGCATGCCGGTGATGGCTCCGCCGCGGAAAGCGATCTGCAGGGCCGAATTCAACCCGACGCTGGCGGCCTGGGCGGTGCGGACGTTGGCGCGCACGGAGATGTTCATGCCGATGTAGCCCGCGGCGCCGGACAGCACCGCGCCCACGACGAACCCGCCCGCCGTGGCGAGGTCGAGTCCGATCCCGAGGACCACCGCGAGGACCACGCCGACGATGGCGATGGTCGTGTACTGGCGGTTGAGATAGGCCGCAGCGCCGGCCTGCACGGCGGAGGCGATTTCCTGCATGCGCGCGGAGCCGGCCGATTGCGCGAGGATCCAGCGCACGGACAGCGCGCCGTACAGGATTGCCAGAATGCCGGCGCCGATCGCCAGCCAGAGTGCCAGATCAGTTGACATCGATAGGTCCTCCAGAACAAGTCAGTCAGGCCGCAGCGGTCCTGTCGTTTGCCGTCGGCCAGGAAAATCGACTCCGGCGGACGATCCCTGTCCGTGCGGGCATGGTGTCCCGATGGGAGAGTAGTCTCGAGCGCTTCAGCCGGCGCCCCTGGGCCTCACCCGGCATGCCCCCTCGGCCAGCCGGCCCGGTCTCGATCCCGTGGCTCGAACCGGAAACGACACGCTGCTTCTTGCGAGCGGTCGGCCGCCCCGGCAAAGGCGCGGCATGATAGCACCGAGTTCCGCCGCGTGGGAGGCCTTACTTGCGGCGCGCCGGGAGTTTTTTCGCGACCGGGACGTTGCGCAAGGCGACGTAATCCGGCAGTCCGTTGCGGTATGGCGGATAGGCTTCGCCCTGCACGAGCGGGGCGAGATAACGGCGTGCCGCGGCCGTGATACCGAACCCGTCCGGGGTGATGAAGCGTCTCGGCATCATCTTTTCCTGGTTGGCGACCTTCGCAAGCGGGGCCTTGCCGATCGCCCAGCGGTAGGGCCGGTCTGCCTTGCGCACGATCGTCGCCATGACGGCGTTCTCGCCTTTCAGGGCGAGTTCCACTGCGGCCCTGCCGACCGCGTAGGCCTGCTCGACGTCTGTTTTCGAGGCGATGTGGCGCGCGGAGCGTTGCAGGTAGTCGGCGATCGCGTAGTGGTATTTCAGCTTGAGTTCCGAGCGGACCATGTCGGCGACCACCGTCGCGACCCCGCCGAGCTGCTTGTGGCCGAAGGCGTCGGTCGTGCCTGCATCGGCGAGAAAACGCCCATCCGGGTTGCGAGCGCCCTCGCTGACCACGACGACGCAGTAGTCATGGCGCGAGACGCTGTCGCTCACCTTTTTAAGGAAGGCCGCGCGATCGAAGGGGATCTCCGGGAACAGGATGATGTGGGGCGGGTCGCCCGCCTTTTCGCCCGCGAGGCCGGCGGCCGCGGCGATCCAGCCTGCATGCCGGCCCATGACCTCCAGGATGAACACTTTCGTGGAGGTCTTCGACATGGACGCGACATCGAGCGCCGCCTCACGGGTCGAGACGGCGACGTACTTCGCGACCGAACCGAAGCCGGGGCAGGTGTCGGTGATCGGCAGGTCATTGTCCACGGTCTTCGGAACATGAATGGCGACGATCGGGTATCCCATCCTGGCGCCGAGCTGCGATACCTTGAGGCAGGTGTCGGCGGAGTCGCCACCGCCGTTGTAGAAGAAATAGCCGATGTCATGGGCCCGGAACACCTCGATGAGCCGCTCGTACTCGGCGCGATTTTCCTCGAGTCCCTTGAGCTTGTAGCGGGCCGAGCCGAACGCCCCGCCCGGCGTGTGCCTGAGCGCCGCGATCGCCTTCGCGCTCTCTTTGCCGGTGTCGATCATCTCTTCGTCGAGTGCGCCGAGAATGCCGTTGCGGCCGGCATACACCGTGCCGATCCTTGCCTTGTGTCGCCGCGCCGTCTCGATGACGCCGCAGGCGCTGGCGTTGATGACGGCGGTCACGCCGCCGGACTGGGCATAGAAAGCGTTTTTCCGGGTGTTCTTCCTGGGCATTGGTCGGTCATCCAGCAGGGATTCGAACGCCGAAACATAGCACACGGGAAATTGGGGACAGTGACCAATTTTTTCCCGTGAAACCGGCCTGATCCCGGCACTCATGCAAATTGGTCACTGTCCCCAATTTCCCGGTTCCGGTCCCGGGTCGCGGCGGCTGCGGTTTGACGCCTGCGGGTTCTACCCTGTAGGTTCCACTTCCGTTCAGGCAGGCAGGGATGATCACGTCGCGATGAGAATCGTGTTTCTAGGAGCGCCTGGTTCCGGCAAGGGGACGCAGGCACAGCGCCTGACGGCGGACTTCTCGATGGTGCAGTTGTCCACCGGCGATCTGCTGCGCGAGGCGGTCAGGGCCGGCACACCGCTCGGCCTGCAGGCGAAGAAAAGAATGGATGCCGGCGAACTCGTCTCGGACGACATCGTGCTCGCGCTGATCCGGGAGAAACTCGGCTCGCCCGAACTGCGCGGGGGTTTCATTCTCGACGGCTTCCCGCGCAACGTCTCCCAGGCGCAGGCGCTCGAGCCGGTGCTGGCCGAAACCGGTCAGAGGATCGATGCCGTGGTGCTCATCGACGTCGACCTCGACATCCTGATGAAGCGGCTGACTGGCCGGCGTACCTGCTCCGTGACGGGCAAGCTCCTCAATATCCATTTCTCGCCTCAGGCCGAGATCGATGCCTGCCTGCAGGCGGGCGGCGAGCTCCTGCAACGCGCCGACGACAACGAGCAGACTATCGGTAACCGGCTGCGCGTCTATCGTGAGCAGACGGAGCCGCTCGTGCAGCACTACCAGCGCGCCGGGCAGCTGCGCGTCGTCGACGGCGAAGGCACGGCGGACGAGGTTTACGCGCGGTTGGTCAACGCACTGGGACTGCGCGCGAAATAACTGCTGCGGTTGCAGGCTCCCCGGGGTCGCAGCGCTCTGCGATGGCCCTATCTGCTTCGCCGCTGCGCGATCGATCGGTCGCGACACCTGTGCAGAGCTTGCCTGGCGTGGCGTTTCGCAAACACGTTGACGGTGTGTGCCGGACGGACCGCCCGGAGGCGGGGGTCTGCGCCCAAAGCGAGTATCGGGGAGCGACGGCGCAGACCTCCCGCCGTAAGGGCGGTCAGCGGTGGCAAGTTATCGGGGGGAAACAGGCCCTATAGCGCCGCGAGCAGTTGGTCGCCGATGATTTGCCGCCGCCAGCCCCGCAGGGCGCGCAGATCGCGCGATCCGCGCAGCAGCGCGGTCAGTTCCCCGCGGGTCGCCAGCAGCTCCTGGGCGATCCCGAGTTCCCCGGCGAGCTCTTGGGCGATGGCCGCAAGG
>JABWBI010000368.1 GCA_013360565.1 Candidatus Sumerlaeia bacterium
GTCTGGACGCCGCCGGTGAAGTCGACGCCCAGGCGCGGGCCGCCGATCAGGGGGACGTGCCCGATCGACGCCGCGATGAGGACAAGGGAGACGATGTAGGCCGGCCAGCGGGACCCCACCCAGTTGAAGTGCGGGTCGCGGAACCACTGCACGGCACCGAGGTTGAGGCGCTCGTGCAGGCTGAAGAAGACGCCGAGGAGCGCCTGGGTGACGAAGAGGCCGGTGAAGAGCGTGGCGAAGATGCCGAAGGTCATCGTGAGGGCGAAGCCGCGGATCGGGCCGAAACCGAACTGCAGCAGCACCAGCGAGGTGACGAGCGTCGTCACGTTCGCGTCCATGATCGCCGAGAAGGCGCGGTCGAAGCCCAGGCCGATGGCGTTGCGGAGCGACTTGCCGGCCCGGATCTCCTCGCGGATGCGCTCGTAGATGAGGACGTTCGCATCGACGGCCATGCCGATCGTCAGGATGATGCCCGCGATGCCCGGCAGCGTCAGCGTCGCGCGCATCATCGAGAGGACGCCGAGCACCAGGAAGACGTTGAGGATGAGCGAGATGACCGCGATGACGCCGCCCGTCGCGTAGTACCAGAGCATGAACGCGAAGACGAGCACGCCGCCGAGGAGGCTCGCGCGGATGCCCGAGCGGATCGAGTCCTCGCCGAGCGAGGCGCCCACAACACTCATCTCGCCCGGGACGAGGCGCGCCGGGAGGGCGCCGGTCTTGAGGATGTTCTCGAGGTCGCGCGCCTCTTCGAACGAGAAACCGCCGGAGATCTGGCCGCGGCCGCCCGGGATCGCCTCAGCGATGCGGGGGGCAGAGCGGACCGTGCCCTCGAGCACGATCGCCAGCCGGTGCTCCACGGTCGGCGTCGGCGCGTGCGCCTCGGTCACGTCGCGGAAGCGGCGGGTGCCCTCGGAGTTCAGCTCGAAGGAGACGACCATCTCGTTGCCGAAGGTCCCCCCGGCCTCGGCACGGACCGTGCGCAGATGCTCGCCGCGGACATCCGCATCGGCGCGCACCAGATACCACGCCACCTCCCGCGTCTCGGGGCCGCGCGGAGTCTCGATCGTCTGCTCGCCGATGAACTGCGTGGCGCGGACGCGCTCGTCTCTGTCCGGCAGGCCGGGCATCACGATCCAGCCGTCGGGAATGCGCGCGCCGGGGCGCACGGTGCCGTCGCGGTCGATCAGCTGCTCGAGGACGCTCTCCATGCGGGCGCCGGCCTCGTCGGGGTAGACCAGACGGAACTCGAGCGTCGCCGGGCGGACCAAGTTGTTGATGACGCGGCTGGGGTCGCGCTGGCCCGGCAGCTGCACGCGGATGCGGTTGCCGCCCTCGACGCGCACGTCGGACTGAGCCACGCCCAGAGCGTCGACACGCTCCTTGACAATGCGCGAGGCCTGCTGGATCGCCTCGTCGACCTCCGAGCGCAGCGTCGTGGGGTTGAAGCGCAGCACCACGCCGCGGCTGGTGGCCAGCGCGGCGCGGTCGAAGTCCTGAATGTCGCCGCGGCGGACGAAGCCGTCGAGCATCTCGGCCACGGCGTTGGCATCCTGGCCCGGGTTGTCGAGCGTCAGGCGGAGCCCCGGCTCCTCGGTCTCGCCCGTGGAGCGCAGCGTCGAGCCGCCGCCGCCCAGCACCGAGCGCAGCTGGGTGTTGATCTCGAACCGGAGCGTGTCGAGGAGCGCCCGCTCCTGGTAGTCCGTGTCGACGGAGATCTGGACGTCCACGCCGCCGCGGAGGTCGAGTCCGAGCGGAATCATGGGGGTGTCTTCGTCGGGGGTCAGCGGGCCGTTGATCAGCAGGGGCAGGCCGAAGCAGGCCAGCACCACCAGGATCACCAGCAGACGGCGCTTGTCGGTGGAGTTCATCGAAGGGGCGTCACCTCGAGTCCGCGCGCGTCGCGGACACAGACCTCGGGTCTCAAGTGAGGGCCGCCGGTCGTGTGGCTTCC
Source organism: Candidatus Sumerlaeia bacterium (assembly GCA_013360565.1). Classification (GTDB taxonomy): domain Bacteria; phylum Sumerlaeota; class Sumerlaeia; order JABWBI01; family JABWBI01; genus JABWBI01. The sequence continues at coordinate 1,955 of JABWBI010000368.1, forward strand.
GGCGGCCCACAAAGGGCCGGTATCTAAGAGCTCGGGTCTGGTGATGGCAAGTCCAAATTCCCACGAAAACCCGGCGCTCCGCGGGCCGCGCGGGGTGGAGCCGGTGCCTTTGCGCCTTGCGAGAGTCCGGCCGGATGGGTAGACACGCGGCGATGCCCTCCAATCCGCCGCCGCTCCCCGATCACGACCTCCAGGGCGCGCTGATTCTGGTCCTCTTCCTGGTGATGATCGGCCTGATGTACACGCGCCGGCTGTCGGCGCTGTTGGCGCTGCCGCTGCTCGGCGTGGGCGTGGCGCTGATCGGCGCGCTGCCCTACGGCGAGGCTCTGGCCCAGCTGAGCGTGGAGGGGGTGGGGGCCGCCTGGCAGACCCTGAACTTCAAGGCGACGATCATCGACCAGGTCATCGGCCAAGGGGCCACGCGCCTGGCGGGGGCCTACACCATCGCGATCTTCGGCGGGATGCTGGCGATCATGATCCGCGACCGGAAGATCGCCGAGACGCTGATCAAGTACGCGGCCGAGCTCTCAGGCGACAGCCCCGTCAAGGTCGCTCTGCTGATGATGACCGTCGTCGCCCTGCTCTTCACGAGCATGGGAGGACTCGGGGCGATCATCATGATGGGGACCATCATCTTCCCGATCATGATGAGCCTGGGCGTCGCCCCCCTCGCCGCCGCGGGGATCTTCCTGATCGGCATCAGCGCCGGCGGGACGCTCAACCCCGGCAACTGGGCCCTGTACGAGACCTCCATGGGCATCGACCGCCAGGAGGTCCAGAAGTTCGCCGTCATCGTCTTCGCCCTCTACTTCCTGACCGGCACGGTCTTCATCGTGGCCAATCTTCGGCGCGGCACGCGCTTCTGGGCCGCGCCCGGGC
>JABWBI010000369.1 GCA_013360565.1 Candidatus Sumerlaeia bacterium
GGCGGCGCGCCGCCGCCGCGCTCCTCGAAGAGCGGCTTGCGAAGGGTGATGGTCTGCTCGGCCATGGGAAGGCCGCGGCAGCCTGAGCGGCGGGGAGGGGGAAGTCAATTGCAGATGACTCGGCAGTGTGAGCCGGAACACAGCCGGGACCGCCCCTCGCCGTGCAGAGTCGATGCACACGGTATCCCATCCCTCCCGGAGCGACTTCCCCATGCCATTCCTCACCCGCGCCCTCATCCGGCGGCGCCAGCGCAGGCAGATGCGGCGCCTCTTCCGCCTCCTGCTCGAGCGGCTCACCGACGGCGAGTGCGCCTCGCAGGACTACCGGCTGGGCCGCCAGTGGGCGGCCGAGGCCGCCTCACTCGCTCCCGCTGGCATCCCCGGGCTCCGCGGAGCCGCTCACACTTCTCCTCTTGCCATCCCCCGGCCCTTCGCCTACCCAGGGCGATGCCTGTGCGCGGACAGAATGGACGATGAGCGAGAGCCGCTTTCCCGAGGTCATTGACGACATCCGCGAGCTCATTGCCGAGGGCAACTGGGCGGGATTGAACCTCATCCTGGGCGACTGGCAGGCGACGGAGATCGCCGAGAGCTGGGACGCGTTCACTCTCGACGAGAAGCTCAAGATCCTGCGGCACTTCGAGGCGTCGCACGCCGCGGACATCTTCGAGAACCTCGACCACGGCCGGCAGATCTTGCTCCTGGAGAATCTGCGCGAGGAGCACGCTGCCGACCTGCTCGACGAGATGGCGCCGGACGAGCGCGCTGACCTCTTCGCCGAGTTCCCGCCGGCCGTCCGGGACCGTTTTCTGCGCCTGATGGAGTCGCAGGAGGCGCAGGACGTCCGCGACCTGCTGGCCCACGCGCCGGACACGGCGGGCGGGATCATGACCACGGACTTCGCGTGGGCGCCGTCGAGCGCCACGGTGGCCGACGCGATCCAGCGAATCCGGGAAAACTTCCGCGGCGTCGAGGCGGTCTATTATCTGTATGTCCTCGGGCCGGGCGACCGGCTCGAGGGCGTGGTGACCATGAAGCAGCTCCTGCTCGCGGAGCCGGAGACGCCGCTCGCCGCCCTCATGCGCTCGAACCTCATCACCCTCGACGCCGACCTGGACCAGGAGGAGGTCGTCCGCACGGCGCAGACCTACGACTTCCTGGCGCTGCCGGTCGTCAACCGGGGGGGGAAGATGCTCGGCATCGTCACGCACGACGACATCGTCGACATCGCCGGCGAGGAGGCCACGGAGGACCTCGAGAAGTTCGCCGCGGTCATCCCCGCCGGCGAGGAGACGGGCTACCTCCAGACGCCGGTGCTCCAGCACTGCCGCGCGCGGATTCCGTGGCTCATCGTTCTCCTCTTTCTGGGCTCGGCGTCGGGCCTGCTGATTCTCCACTACGAGCAGGTGTTCAAGGCCGGTTTCGACCTCGCGTGGTTTGGTCTCGTCTTCTCGCTCACGCCGATGCTCTGCGGCACGGCGGGCAATGCCGGCACGCAGTCGGCGACCGTCGTCATCCGCGCGATGGCCGTCGGCGAGCTCGACTTCGCCGAGCTCTGGCGCGTCCTGCGCAAGGAGCTTCTCGTCGGCATGCTCATGGGGGGCGTCCTCGCGCTGTGCGGCTTCGTCCGGGCCTTCCTCTCCGAGACGGTGTCGTACGAGCAGGCCTTCGTCTTCGGCACGATTGTGGCCGCGTCGGTGTTCGTCGCCATCACCTACGCCACGACGGCCGGCGCCTTCCTGCCCCTCCTGTTCCGCCGGCTCGGCCTCGACCCGGCCGTCATGTCCAGCCCTCTGCTCGCGACGATCAATGACAGCGTGGTCATTCTGATCTACAACAGCATCGCCATCCACTCCCTGATCCACCTCGTCCCCGGAGGTCCGTCATGATCCGAGCCCTTATCCTCGCCGCCGCGCTGCCCCTGCTCGCCGGCTGCACGGAGCTGCGCGATCTGCGTGTGCGCACCGAGATCCAGGACCGGGAGATCGCGCGTCTGCGCGCCGAGCTCACCGAGCAGCAGGCGGTCTACAATCAGCTGCTGACGCAGTACGAGGGCCTCCAGGCCCAGCTCGCGCGGGACACCCAGGCCCTGCGCGTGGAGAACGAGCGCCTGCGCACGAGCCAGAGCCTGCGCGAGCAGGAGCTGGCGACGCGCACCGCCCAGCTCGAGCAGACGCTCCAGCAGGCGCAGACGGCGCTCTCGACGCGCGAGATGGAGTCGACCCAGCTGCGCACCCAGTCGCTGACGCTCCAGCAGCAGCTCGAGCAGGCCACTTCCTCGCGCGACAGCCTCCAGCGGCAGGTCGCCGAGATCGAGCGCGACCTGGCCGCCCTCGGCCAGATCGTCGGCGGCTCCGCGGGCCAGCAGCAGACGGCCGCCAGCCTCAACGAGCGCCTCGCCCAGGTGACGGCCGGGCTCCAGGCCCGCAATCAGGAGATCGAGCAGCTCCGCTCCCAGGTCAGCCAGGCCCAGGCCGGCGGCTTCAGCGAGGCCGCGCTCACCCGCATCGCCGACTACCTCCGCCAGGCCGTGGGCGCCGTCTCCGGGCCGCAGCCGGTGATCACGCAGGACCGTCAGCGGGGTGTCATCGTCACCTTCCCCAGCTCCGATCTCTTCGAGTCAGGCTCCACCAACGTCACCTCCAGCGCCCGCGCCTCGCTCACCGCGCTCGGCTACGCTCTCGTTCAGCTTCCGGAGACATCGGTCAACGTGGTCGGGCACACCGACAATCAGCCCGTCACCAACATGCCCTTCAGCGACAACTGGCAGCTCAGCGCCTCGCGCGCCGAGAACGTCATGCGGGTCCTTCTCCAG
>JABWBI010000370.1 GCA_013360565.1 Candidatus Sumerlaeia bacterium
GCCCAGGCGACGAGACCCGATGCGCGCACCGCCTCCGCCGCCGCGAAGGGATCGGCGTGACGCCCCCCGTCCGCCCGCAGGTGGACGATGCTGTCGCCCCTCGCCCCAGACGAGGCGACCTCGAACCCGTGGCGCCCCGCCCACTCGGCCAGGACATTGGCGGCGACGCCCCCGGCCAAGCGGGTGACGATCAGACTGCGGGGAATGACGCGGGCACCGGCCGCTGTGCGGTGGACCCGGTGCCAGGGATCGCCGGAGCCGCGAGATCGAGGTTCGGCAATCAGGTCCTCACGCTCGATCCCGGGCTCATCAAAGCGGTGTGGCATGCCGACAGAGGAGGGAAGCCCACTCACACCCTGGCCCGGCGCCATCGCCGGGAGACCGAGTCCGAGGATCGAAAGGAGAACGCTGCAACGCATCGGCGGGGCCACGGCCCTCAGGCCGCGTCCTCTGTCATCGCAGAGCCGGAATCCGCGCGCAACAGGCGGTTCACGGTTGACTCCCCGCCCTCTCGCAGCTCTCTTGGCCCCCATGCTCAACCGCCTCTCATTGCCAAGCCTGATCACCTTCCTCCTTCTGTTCGCCCTCACCGGCGCCGCCCCGGCACAGGACGCGGTGTCACCCGAGGCCGGGCATCCGCCGAGTGCCGCCGTCCACGCGGGCGATCACCCCGCCGATGAGCACCACAGCGAAGAGCGCGTCGCCCCCTCGCTTCTCGCGATCCTTCCCTTCGTCGTCCTTCTGATGTGCATCGCGGTCCTCCCGCTCGTCCCGGCGACACACCACTGGTGGGAGCACAACTCGAGCAAACTGCTCGTCTCGCTTGTGCTCGCCGCCATCACGAGCATCTACTACCTCCTCCGCGGCTGGGGTTTCCCGCATGCCGGCCCCGATGGGCTGCACTACGGCAGCCCGGGCCTCGGCGCGCTGATGGACGTGTACCACCACGCCGTCGTCGCCGACTACATCCCCTTCATCGTTCTCCTCTTCAGCCTCTTCACCATCAGCGGCGGCATCAATCTGCGCGGGGACCTGCCGGCGCACCCGCTGACGAACACCGTCTTCATCGGCATCGGCACACTCATCGCCAGCTTCATCGGCACCACCGGCGCCGCCATGCTCCTCATCCGGCCCCTGCTCCAGGTCAACAGCGAACGCAGGCACGTCACCCACACCGTCATCTTCTTCATCTTCCTCGTCGCCAACATCGGCGGCTCGCTTCTCCCGATCGGCGATCCGCCCCTCTTCCTCGGCTATCTCCGCCACGTCCCCTTTCTCTGGACCTTCAGCCTGTGGAAAGAGTGGATCGTCTGCGCCTCCATCCTCCTGGGCATCTATTACGTGTGGGACTCGGTCATGTACCGCCGCGAGCCCCAGCGGGCGATCGCGCTCGACGAGAAGGTGCGCGAGCCGCTGGTGCTCACCGGCAAGTTCAACTTCGCCCTGCTCCTCGGCGTCGTCCTCGCCGTCGCTCTCCTCGTGCCCGGCAAAGAGATCCCCGGCCTCGGCTGGACGGTCCCCGAGCACCTGCACCTGCGCGAGATCGTCCAGCTGAGCCTCGCGGGCCTCTCGCTGCTGCTCACCTCACGGGCGATCCGCCAGGCCAACGGCTTCAACTTCGTTCCCATCGGCGAGGTGGCGGCCCTGTTCATCGGCATCTTCATCACCATGATGCCCGCCATCGAGCTCCTCCAGGCCAAGGGGCCGTCCCTCGGCCTCCGCGAACCCTGGCACTTCTTCTGGGCGACGGGGGTTCTCTCGAGCTTCCTCGACAACGCGCCGACCTACGTCGTCTTCTTCGAGACCGCCGGCGCCCTCGCTCCGCACGGCGACATGATGACGGGCGTCCTCACCGCCACCGGCAGCATCAACATCGGTCTCCTGACCGCTGTCAGCTGCGGGGCCGTCTTCATGGGGGCGAACACGTACATCGGCAACGGTCCGAATTTCATGGTCAAGTCCATCGCCGAGCAGTCGGGCGTGAAGATGCCCAGTTTCTTCGGCTACATGATCTACAGCGGCTGCATCCTCATTCCCCTCTTCGCGCTCCTGGACTTCGTCTTCTTCTGGCACTGACAGCCCTGTCCGCCCCCGCGGCCAGTTCCCCCTTGCCCCGGCGCGGGGGATTCTGTTTCGTGACGGCGGGAGACCGGCCATGATCGAGATGCAGATGCGCGTCGTGGAGAACAACTTTGAGACCAGGCGCGGCGGCGTGATCCTCGCCGAGAAGGCCGGCCGCCGCATCCTGCGGATCTACATCGGCGAAAACGAGGCGCGCGCCATCGACAAGGCCCTCAACCGCCGCTTCGATCGCCGGCCGATGACGCACGACCTCATCGCCTCCATCTTCGAGGGACTCGGCGTCGAGATCCTGAGCGTCTACATCGACGAGCTGCGCGACGACACCTTCTTCGGCAAGCTCGTCCTCTCGGCCCCCGGCGAGGGCGGCGAGCGGCGCCAGGTGATCATCGACTCCCGACCGTCCGACGCTCTGGCCCTCGCCGCACGGGCCGCCATCCCGATCTTCGCCAGCGAGGAGGTCCTCGACGAGGCTGGCGAGGAAATGGATCTCTGAGGGGGTGGCCGGCTGTCTCACGCACGACCGGCACTGCCGTTGCTCCTTCAACAGCTCTTCGGCGGCCCTGTGGCCGGAACAGGCCCCCCGGCGGGGGCAGAGGAGACCTCCATGCGTCGTATCGTCGCACCCGGACTGCTGCTCACAGCCGCCCTCCTCCTGACGGCGGCTTTCGGCTCAAAGGGCCCCCAGGCTCAGCCGGGCGGCCGCCCCGGCGACCCC
>JABWBI010000371.1 GCA_013360565.1 Candidatus Sumerlaeia bacterium
AACGAGGGGCCTCCTCCCGCGAGGGCGGCGAGCGAGGACACGCACCCGCCGATCTGCGTCCGCGCCTTCACGTTCGAGGCGAGTCCGCTGCAGATCGCCCCCGGGGCGGAGCTGACCCTGCGCGTGGAGGCCGAGGGGATCCGCTTCTCCTGCGGCCGCGACGGGCTGGGCCGGGCCATGCTCGTCTTCGCCGGAGCCGAGCGGGGTACCGTGCACCTCCGGGCCGACGCCCGGAGTGCCGACGCGCTCGCGCTGATGGTCTTCCGTCCACGTCTCAGCGCTCAGGGCTTCGATCTCGCGCAGCTCCACGTCGACTTCGAGTCGCGCGGACCCCGCACTCTCGAGGCGCGCGTCAGCGCGACCGCGGCCAAGGGATTCGTCAGCGGCGCGGTTGAGATCTCCGGGCGTGTCGACTTCGACGACCTCGGCCGCGCGCGGCTCACCGGTCTCGTGTGCAAGGGGCGGGGCTTCGTCGGCACCGTGGCCGAGGGCCTCGTGCGCCGCGCTCTGACGCCCCACGAGGGGCGCGTGATCACGCTCGACCGCCTGGGACTCGGCCCGATGCGCCTGAGCGATGTCACCGTGGGCGTCGACGCCGGGACCGTCCGGCTCGACGGGGCGTTCGTGGGCGCCGCGGACTGAGCCGCGGGGCCGCTCAGTAGACCTGCAGCGTGTATCCGCCGGTCTCTCCGGCCTGGTACGACGTGACGTGGATCTGCGCCGTGCCGCTCGCCGGCATGTAGAGATCGAGCCCGGCGTTGGTGCCGGTCATGTCGTCGTTCTCGCGCTGCTGCTGCTGCGGATCGATGACGATCAGGTAGGTGTCGAACTGCTGAGAGTTGCACCGGAATCGGACCGTCTGTCCGCCCGAGACATTGACCTGGTACGTGTCGTAGTACTCACCGCTGTTGAGCTGCGGGTCACCGGGGCTGAGCGAGCCGGAGACGGTCTGGCCGAGGTTGATCCAGCCGCCTCCCGTGTTGCCGCCGTAGGGCGGCGGCGGAGGCGGGATGTAGCCGCCGGAGACGTCCGCGCGGATGGTGTACTGTCCACCCTGGCCGGGCGCGTAGGAGGTCGCCTGGATGCGGACGAGACCCGAGACCGGCGAGTGGATCGACAGCGCGGAGTCGGTGCCGCTCGCGTCGTCGTTGTCCACCTGCTGGCCGTTGGGTGAGCGCGCGATCAAGTAGGTGTCGAAGGCACCGGAGCTCATGGTGACGTTCACCGTTGTCCCCGCGGCGACGTTGACGGTGTATTCGTCATACCACTCGCCGCTGTTGAGCTGCGGGTCGCCCGGTCCGAGGACGCCCGAGCGCGTCTGGCCCGAGGTCAGCGGCCCGCCGCCGCTGTTGGAGACAGGTGGCGGGGGCGGCGGCGGGGGCGGCATGGGTCCGGGCCCGCCGTAGCCCTGATGGGCGGAGAGCTGATAGCTCCCGCCCTGGCCGGGCGCGTACGAGGTCGCCTGGATCACCATCGGCCCGGAGACGGTCGCCGTCACCGACAGCGACGAGTCCGTGCCGTTCGCGTCGTCGTTGTCGAACTGCTGGCCGCCGGGCTCACGGACGATCAGATAGGTGTCGAACTGGCCCGAGCTCATGTCGAAGTCATAGGTCTGACCCGCGTTCGCGTAGAGCGTGTACTGATCGTACCACTCACCGCTGTTGAGCTGGGGATCGCCTGGGGCCAGGGCGCCGGTGAGCGTCTGGCCGGGGAAGATCTGGCCGCCCTGGGTGTTCTGAGCGGGTCCGGGCGGATAGCTGGGAGGCGGAGGAGAATACCCAGGGCCGGGACCGGGACCGCCGGGAGGCGGATAGTAGCCGCCGGGCGGGTATGCGCAGCTCGCCAGGACGAAGGCGGGCAGGGCGAGAATCAGACCAAGGCGTGTGGCGCGAAATGGAGCGTTCATTCGCGGGGTCCCCTCTCTCACGGGATGAGATGACGAGAGAGCTTCGGCGCGAAATCTGCCACAGGAATCTTCGACGGGGACCGGCACCGGGCCCATTCTCTTTGCCCCCGTGGCCCTGATCTGAGAGAATGCGGACTCCCTGGAACCGTCCTGTCCCATGCACGGCCGTCTCATCCGCTCGCTTCTTGGGCCCTGCCTCGGCCCCGCGGCGCTGGCCGCGCCGCTCCCCCACCCCTTCGTGATGAGCGGCCTCGACGGCGCGAACGGCTACATCTTTCAGGGGATCGATCAGGACGACCTCGCCGCCGTCGCCGTGGCGGGGGCGGGCGATGTGGATGGCGACGGGTTCGAGGACTTTCTCGCCGGGGCACGCTTGGCCGATCCCGGTGGACGGAGCCAGGCGGGCGAGGCGTATCTGCTCTTCGGGCAGGAGGGGGCCTCCGCCAGCCCGCTCGCGCTGAGCTCGCTCGCCGAGAGCCGTGGCGTCCGCTTCGAAGGAGTGGCTGTCGACGATCTCGCGGGCATCTCGATCAGCGGCCTCGGCGACTTCGACGGCGATGGCCTCGACGACCTCGCCGTGGGCGCGGTCTACTTCGATCCACCCGGGCGCCTCGACGCGGGCGCAGTTCACCTGATCTACGGCACGCCGTCGGGATTCGGCGCGGGAGGCGTGCTGCCGCTCGCCTCGCTCGACGGGCTCACCGGCGTCACGCTCCTCGGGGCCTCCGAGGAGGACGGGGCCGCGCAGAGCCTGTCGGGCCTCGGCGATCTGAACGGCGACGGCCGGAACGATCTGCTCATCGGCGCTCCGATGGAGAGGCGCGCGGGCGAGGGCCTGGCCGCCGTGGTGTTCGGGGCGCCGTCTCTCGGCGGCGGGGGCACCTTCGACAC